>JAEOTQ010000063.1 GCA_016839785.1 Candidatus Hodarchaeota archaeon
TATTCATAGGCATTTAGAAGTTCAAAAAATGGATTATTTGTCCTTTCTCTGGCAGTACTTGTGCTCCACACAAGTAAGTGACCCGTAAATTTCATATTACTATAGATATAAGTGCAACAATCATCATAAATCCAAATATTCGTTGTAAATGAATAGTATTAACTCGTTTTACAAGTCTAGCACCAACTTGTGCACCTAGAACGATTCCAATGATAAGAAATAGCGCTAAATCTGGATGTGTTTGCCCTTGAGTGAATTTTACTCCAGCACCAGCAATACTAGTAAAAATCATGATAAACATGGAAGTTGCTACTGCTTTATGCATGGGCATTTTACCGATTGTAACGAGAATTGGAACCATGACGACTCCACCTCCAATACCTAATAATCCTGATGAAAATCCTGCAATTAAACCAAGTACTGTAGAGTAAATCTCTCGTTTTTCATATCCATACCAGATTACATCATCGTGTTCAATTTCTTCTTCAGCTGATGAACCTTTTTTCCTCTCTTTTGGATACAAGATCATTTTAATAGCTATTGGAATCAGGCATACGGCAAATACTATTCGGAATAATTGTGGATCTTCAACGGCTAGAACGGAACTTGTAATACTTCCTGAAATTGATCCTATTATTGTTGTAGTTGCAATTAATAAACCAGAACGAAATTCTATTAATCCAGGTTGTCGTGAATAGGCAAATGTCGAAGAAAGTGCAGTAAAAATTATCATGAAAAGAGCAGTACCAACCGCATATGCTTCATCAATACCCAGAATAATTAAAGATGGAGTAGTAATGAATCCTCCCCCAACACCTAAGGCAGAGGACAAAATTCCTACAAAAAAGGAAAAAACAATAGCAAATACAGCTTGAATAGGATCTGTAACTATTGGTTCACCAATAAACTGAGTAATTGTCATTAGATTAATCTCAACCATTTTTATCAAGAAATTATGAATTCTTTTCCTATTGCAAAGTATTTTGCATTCAATATTCTGGGTTTATGAGTTTTCACTAATTTTAGGAGAATTTAATCAGATTCCCATTCAAATTTGAATTTTCTAGAATCGGGGAATTTTCTTCAATTTCTGTGTGTTCGAATTGTAAATACGTTATGACAGAATGTTAGTATATTTTGTATATTCATTATTTCCATGCATAACCCTGATTCTTAAAAGAATATTCTGACAAAATATCAATAGAACACTAAGGAAATTTTACTCACGTTTGGAACCTTATATAATGAGTACCGCCGAAATTTATGGAACAAAAGGTAAGCTGCTTGAGGGTAAGCGCATCCTAATTGGCGTAACAGGTTCCATTGCCGCAATTGAAACTCCCCATTTAGTACGAGAAATTCTTCGTTATTCTGGTGAACCTATTGTTGTCCTCTCAAAAGAATCCCTACGATTTGTAACAGCTGATTCTTTAACATGGTCCATGGGAGTACCTCCTTATACTGAAATTTCTGGATTATCCGAGCATATTAAGTGGAGTGTGGATCCAGAACAACGCGTAGATTTGTATTTACTCTGTCCTGCAACGGCAAATACTATTTCTAAACTTGCCTCTGGAGTAGCTGATGGACCAGTGTCATTAACCGCTTTGGCATGCATTGGAGCTAAGATTCCTTGTCTCATCGTGCCTGCAGCCCATAATGTGTTACTTGACAATCCTATTACCCAAAAAAACATAGAGTATCTTAAGCAATTAAACGTGCATTTTTTGTACAGTAAAGAAGAGGAGAAAAAATTCAAATTTCCTCCTTTAGATAGATTAATGGATCAAATTTTTACTTTAATAACCTCTCATAAACCTTTACAAGGTACTAAGTTTATAGTAACTGGTGGTGCGACTCGTGAATATTTTGATGATGTAAGATTTCTTTCTAATCCATCTAGTGGATTATCAGCCTTCCATATGGTTAATTCTTTACAGAATCTTGGAGCAGAAGTGTCTTTCATCCTCGGGGAAGGAAATACAGTAGATCTGGATCGTGTTACATCATCAGTATCTGTTGTAAGATCTACATCTGATATGCACACGAAGATCAAGGAACAGTTATCGAATGGGAGGGTAGACGGGTTAATTTCTGTAGCTGCAATCTCCGATTACCGACCAATCTATCAACAAGGGAAGATTCTTTCACAGCAGGATGAATTAACAATCAAACTAGAACCTACAGTTAAGATTGTAAAATCTGTTAAAAGTGAATTTCCGTCTTTGTTTGTTGTTACGTACAAAGCTGAGGTGGGAATTAGCAAAGAAGAACTCATATCTCGTGCAACTCATTCTCTGCGAGATAATCATGCTAATATTGTATGTGCTAATTGGGTAGGAGAATCAGATAAGGGATTTGTTACGAAAGATAATGAAATATTCGTTGTGAGAGATAAACAAGAAGTTATTGAGTTAGAAGGATCAAAGCAAACCCTTGGAAATGAAATAGCAGAGATAATCTCTGTTGAGTTCAATAGGAGGAAGGATTCACAATGAATATATCGGTGATTGGAGCGGGAAGCATTGGTTCCTTATTTGCAGGGAGAGTTGCATATTCAGGTTTTGATGTGGATGTTGTGGGGAGAAAAGATCATGTTAGCAAAATTCAAGAAAAAGGACTCACTATATTAGAAGATAATCAGAATATCGTATCATTCTTTCCTGCAAAAACAGAATTTAATCCTAGGCAACAAAACTCTGATGCACTATTTGTAACCACTAAAGCTTACGATAATAATACAGTTGCAAAAACGCTATCCAATAAGATCAATAAAGAAACTCCGATATTTTTAATTCAGAACGGAATGGGAAATGAAGATATTTTTAAGAAGACATTACCAAAAAATCCAATTTATCGAGCAGTCACTACAGAAGCAGCAGAATTATTAAAACCTGCGGTAGTAAAACATGTTGCATTCGGAAAGACCTCTTTTGGGATTGTATCGGGTAAAGGAAATGGATTTAGTCGTCAAGTAGAGAAAATTCTTTCTTCATCGGGCTTTGATATAAAAGAAACTCCAAACATACAGTTGAAAATGTGGTATAAACTCCTCGCTAATGCGGCTATCTGTCCTCTTGGTACAATACTTCATGCGAAAAATGGGGAGATTTTGAAGCGACCTTCATTTGTCCGCATATTTAATGCCATTTTAGATGAGGGAATAGTACTCGCAAATCAGCTTCTTCCAGAGGAAGATTTTTCTGCTTCTCCTGATTTTATTAAAGAAGTTATCAACAAAACTCAAGACAATAAGTGTAGTATGCTTCAAGATGTGGAAAGAGGCCGCCGTACAGAAATCGATTTCATTAATGGATTTATAGCACGAGAAAGTCAAGCGTATGGAATGAAAGCACCTGTTAATTCGGCCATTACAGATATAATCCGACATCTCGAAAGAAATCAGCAGCAGGATTGAGTTAAGTGAACCATGAAGACTGAATTTTGGGTAGCTGCCCATCTCACGGGCCTCTTTGAAATAAATGACACTTCTACAGAAATCCTAGAGGTCGGATCAAGAGGTGCAGGCATTTCAATTCAAAGAGGTGTAACGACTTCTATCCAACAATCCGATAAATCTTCAATAATTATACTATTTGACGGAGTTCAACAAACATTAGCTGAGTCATTGATCACTCAAAAAGTCATCAAGTTGTTAATTCCAGAGGAAGATCAAAAAAATTTTCAGATCCACCATAAATTTCATGTGCCTATTCGGAGTGGTTTTGGTACCTCCGCGGCTGGTGCTCTAGGAACTGCCTTCTGTCTAAATGAGTTTTTTACTCTGGAATTGAGCAAACTTGAACTATTTCAAGCTGCACATAAAGCGGAAGTTTTGACGAAATCCGGTTTAGGTGATGTGATTGGTTTATTTCAGGGAGGATTAGAGATACGTACCAAAGAAGGAGCCCCAGGTTTTGGAAAAACCATTGGTATACGCAGGAACAATGATTGGAAAATGGCTACTGTGTCCTTAGGTACTTTATCTACTTCCTCCGTATTATCTGATCCAGTAAAACGAGTGTCAGTGAACAATGCTAGTTCCAAGCTAATTGATAATTTAATTATGAATCCAGAATTCGATAACTTTGTCCATTCTATTGCTGAATTCACTAGACGAGTTCAATTGTGGTCTTCTCAATTACACACCATGTTGAATAATCTTCCTGAAGATGTCATTGGGGCTCAAATTATGTTAGGTGATGCTTTATTTTTATTCTATCATGAAGAAGACGAGTTAGCAGATGTAAATATTTCATCTGATCTAATTCAGCCTGAAGAAATTTGTACGGAAACAATAAAGAGGTTAAAATGATGTCAAATCATGAAATTCCAAAAGATCATCCACGTTATGTTTCATTAACCATTCGAGATGCCATTATTAGTGGGATGCATCAGAAAGTCGTGGCTGAAGCAGGGTTAATTGCCCATGGAAGGGGAGAGGCATTTGATTATCTCTTGGGAGAAAAAACTCCAGACTTCGCAATAAAACAGGAAGAGTATGCTGTATTATCAATTTTAAACGCGGAAAAACCTATAATTTCAGTGAATGGGAATGTTGCAGCCCTATGTCCTGAAGATACAGTCAACTTTGGCAAAATTCTAAACGCTCCCCTTGAAATAAACTTATTTTATCGGTCGCCTGAGAGAGAACAGGCAATAAAGAAAAAACTAATCGACGCAGGAGCAGATCAGATATTAGGTCTCGATCCAGAATATCAGGAAACAATTCCAGAAATTTCTCATCTACGACGAATAGTTGATTCTCGGGGTATTGCAGCTTCTGATTGTGTCTTTGTACCGTTAGAAGATGGGGATCGTACTCAAGCATTAAGAAGAATGAATAAATCAGTTGTAACAGTTGATCTTAATCCTTTATCTCGTACGTCGCTCACGGCAAATGTGTCAGTTACAAACAATATTATTAGGGCAATCCCAGAAATGATTACCATTGCAGAGGAGTTTACTCAACTCTCAAAAGATCAACTCATCGAGAAATTGAAGAAATATAATAATGAAAACCTGTTGAAAAATGCGTTAAAGTTTATGTCAGAACGATTAATGGCTCTATCGTCTAGCGATAAACTAATAATCTGAGGTGAAGATTTGAAAAAGAAAACTGTATTAGATATAATGGAAATGAACGAATCTGGAAATAAAATTACCATGCTTACAGCGTATGATTATGTGATGGCTTCTATTCTTGATGAAGCTGGAACAGATATGTTGTTAGTAGGTGATACTATGGGTATGGTGGTTTTTGGTCAAAAAACAACCCTCCAAGTCACTTTAGAGGATTCTATAAGGCATACTCAAGCAGTAGCAAGGGGTGCAAAGTCTGCAATGGTGATTGGAGATCTTCCCTTTGGTACGTTTCAAATCTCACGTGAAGATGCTATTAGGAATTCAGTGAAGTTGGTTCAATTAGGAAATGCTGAAGCGATTAAATTAGAAGGAGGAAGTGAACGAATCTCTGCAATAGAAGGTATATTGGACGCTGGAATTCCTGTTATGGGCCATTTAGGATTGACACCGCAATCTTATCACAAGTTTGGAGGATTTAAGGTACAAGGAAGATCAGAAGAAACTGCAAAAACCTTAATAGAAGAAGCTCGTGCTTTAGAGGAAGCAGGGATCTTTTCTCTAGTATTGGAAGCTATTCCATGGGAGGTTGCTAAGGAAATAACTGAATCAATTGCTATACCGACAATTGGGATTGGTGCTGGGCCTTATTGCTCTGGTCAGGTTTTAGTTACTTATGATATGCTTGGATATTTTGATTTTAAAGCGAAATTTGTGAAAAGATATGCAAATCTCAAAGGTCAGATATTATCTGCAGTTCAAGAATATAACAAAGAAGTACGAAACAAGACCTTTCCTGATCTCACCTATAGTTACGAAAGGCCAAAGTGATTGAATGATTTCGCGAACATAATTCTCGGTCATTTTCGTCATTATCGGTAATCTCTCTCTGTTCACTCCTATATAAAGGTCATAGAAGTTTTTATAAATCCTATATGTTTCTACTGATTTGACTGCGAAATGCATTCCGAATTAAAGCTCGATTTCAATGGAGTAAGTAATTCACATAGTTCAACACACGGTATCCTAATGGAAGAGCTGAAGAAACTAAGAAAAAAGATGAGGATCATTCCTTTTCCATTTTGTGAACTGGATTGTGCGTTAATTTCGTTTTGTACAAGGATTCAACCTTTGGAATGTATTATAAACTTGCTTCGTGAAGCAAATCAAGAAGTATTAGTTTTTAATAACAAGGATACCGAAGTTCCGTATACTTGGCATTAATAATGAGCGAAAGTGATTACTTTTTTGAATTTTCAGACACTGAAGATTTTAACAAACGTTGATTATTCATTACATATTTTGGACCAAATCCTTCTAAAGATTCCATTGGTCCCTCAAGTCCTTTAGGGTTACCTGTTTTTGTATATACTACCTTTGTTTGAAGGATAGAGTTCAATACTTCTTCAGGACTATTCCCGAACGAATCAAGTAAGATTTCTCCTTTTTTCTGCCCTGTATTATACAATCCTTGGAGAAAGAATAATTGATCATCTCTAAGAGTTCGTTTTTTCGGAGATTTTCGTGCAATTAGGGGGTCAGTTTTTTCTTCTTGCGTCCATGATGCAATTCGATTTAGGAGAATAGCTGTCTCACTTTTTCGAGTAGTTGGCACAACAGGGACTTGTCTACGTAAGAAGATGTAAGTTAAAGCTCCAAAAACATGTTTTTTTCTTTTTTTCCATTCTGTGCGCTCAAAAGCTTTCTCTAAATTTTCTAAAATTAATATAGGCTGATCATAGGTTTCAATTAACCGATCTATTTGTTCAAAAAGACGATTATCCATAAGCGAGGAGATCAGATCAGCTCCTGTCTTTCGTTCACATGCTACTGTATCAGATAAAACATAATCTGCAATATCAAGCTGTTCTTCCTTTATTTCCATACCTAATTTTATTAATCTCTTTTTAATTTCCGGAGGTTCTCGATGATCTACAATTATCCTAAGAGGCAGTGTCATTTTCCTGCATATCCTTAAATTCGTGGTTATTGTGCGTATTTGTTTTTCTCAACTCTTCCAGGGATAAGATTCTTCTCTATAAGAGTATTTAGGATCGATATTATATCGGGTTGAGAGATTTCTGTTTCTTTACTGATTTCTGAAAAAGAAATAGATTTTCTTGACAGATTTGCAGGTCTTTTTAAAAATCTATTTAAAATCTCGATAGCTCGACGATGTGTCCAAGCCTGTTCACCATTAACCGATAAATAAATGGCAGGATCTGATTTTATTCTATCTTCGATGATTCCGATTGCTTTTTGATTATTTACTACTTCTAGAATCTCTAAAAGGGTGAACATAGGGAATTCGGCTTTATGCGCGATGATTTGCATATACTCATTTTTCACCCCTTCAAGGGTAATGAATTCTCCAAGATTATTGTGAATCCCCGAAACTTTTAGAATTTCACTAATAATTATTTGTAGAACGTCAACTGGTAGATTAATTTTGAATCCCAGAACATTGTAATTAATTCTAGTCTGATTCTGGAATTCTTTTTGTATCTCTCTTAATATATCAGTTGTAAAGAAATGACGAGCATTTTCATCTGTTTTCCCCTGGTAATTTTGATTTAAATATTCAATAATGACTGGTTTTACATTAGATTCCAGGGTGTGTGTATTTAGGAATTCTTTGAGAGAGAGATATTGTTTCTCCTCAATTTCTTGGTGAATTAATGGATAAAGGCTTTCTAATGATATTAATTGGCCTTCAGAAGACTGATATGTGCTGATATCTAGCACTTTTTGCAGACTTTCCAGAAATGTAGGAAATTTCATATTTATGGGGGAAATTAAGTGGTTTACTCGGTCTTCGTCAATTCTGATGGAGTTTTCCTCAATTTCCTTAAACTCCTCACTAGTAATGAAAACTTGAATATCATCCAACCACCTTCCTGTTGCGTGTTGTTCAACGATATTTCTCAAAATCGAAAACTCAACGTTTGGATTACCTAAAGTAGTTAAGAAATGATTTAAATCAATGATATGGAATTCTGAAAGAAATTCCTGGGCTTTTTGACCGATATATTGGAGAGTCAAATATCTATTCTCATTATTCAACCAACCCTCATCATTGGGAACTAGTGAACTTGTAAATTCACGTGAAACAACTTCTAAAGGTTGTTTTATATTTGTGCTAATTTTTTGCAATGGTAATAAACCGCTAGTACTAAATTCTTCTGATATTTCAATAAATGATTGAGTTCTGATATATAAATCTTCGTAGACACATTTTATATTCTCTATAGCGCTTAATAATTCCTTTACAACGGCACGCTCCATTTTGTTAAAAGGTTGAACCGTCATAATATCGTTAAGCACGAGAGAATTCTTTTCATCGAATTTCTTATTTAAAATATCCTTTAGTCCCTTTTCGGTATAGAATCTGTCTTCAGGCTGTGGGAAAAGCCTTAAATCTAAGAAATTGTTAAGAATTATTCGTGTGGCAATAATAGATGCTCCCCATTCTTCTGTAAGATCGGATAAAGAAAATTCATTTTTGTCTTGAAGTTGTATTGTAAGTGAGTGGATTCTATCTGACATCTGAGTTGTCAGTGTTTTAATAATCAAACTAAAATCCTGCTTCGTAACCGTAGTAGCGTGTTGTAGCAATGCAACATAATCTAATTTTGCTTTGGTCAATATTACTGAAGTAACATCATTTTCATTTTTCTTTAGAAAAGCCGCAGCAGTTTCACGTACATAATCATTTTCGTCAGTTAAATTTTCAATAAAGGGAACTACTAATTCTCTTCCACCTAAATGCTCTAATGCAGAACTTGCTTGATTTCTGGTCCAATCATCAAAATCTGGATTCCTCATGATCTGGGTAAGAGTTCCTACCGCTTCAGCTGTTTGTATCTTTCCCAAGGTGTAAATAACCGTACGTCTTAGCCCTCCTTTTTCCTTCATAAGTAACTCTAATAATCTCTGCTCAACACCTTTGATATTTCGAGCAATGATGATATCCAAAGCGATTTTTCGGACTGCTTCACTCGGGTCCTGTAGGGCTGATATTGCTCGAGTAGTAACCGAGTTGTGGTTCGCGGAATTTAACCACTCTAAACTTACAGAGCGTATACTCGGACTTGAATCCTCCAATCCACGTTTGATCAGTCCTTCAAGTTGCTGGGGTTGAAGTTTGTGGATCAATGTTGAGTAAATTGTTTCGCGGATCCCGTCGTGTGGATCATTGATCATTGTTAGAAATGATTTAATGATCATTCGTGAACGGAAATTCTCAGGATTATCATTTAGGAATTTATTAAGATTATTAACCGCAGTCCATTTAACTTCAGGATCTTTATTCTTAATATCCTTTAAATCCCATATTACTGATTCTTCCGTCAATCTCCACAATCTCCTTTCAATGCCAAATTACTTCCATCATCCAATTTATGACCCTTTGCATCAGTATTAAACTCTTTCTTTTACATTTATTCTCGGATTTCTATCATCTATGAGTGAGTAGGATTTCGAATAAATGCAGAAATCAATTGAACTGTATGGTAAATGTCATGCAATGATAATAAGGATGTTGGTGAGTGGATATATCTACATGGTACAGAAACAACTGAGGACGGGATACCTGCTCGAGATTTATGAATAATTCCAGCATTAGTCCTTCCAAAAATCGGCTTTTTCATATGGTAAGGGATTTTTTCATGTTCTGCATTCTGAATAAGCCGATTATTTACCTTAGGATGAGCAATCATGGATCGATCTGCAATTGAGATCGCTGGGCCTTGACCAATATAAGCTGGACATTCTGCATCACGAATACCTGGTACATCAGCCGCAGTGGTGTTTTCAAGCGCTACAGCCATTGTGGGATCCAATGCAAAAGCAGCTGCTCCTGCTCCTCTACCTCCCACTTCCTCTCCCATGGTAAAGCTATAGAGAAGTGTATCCTCGTGGCTTATTTTAGAAAATTCTTTTATGATCTGAATCAGTACATTCACTCCTGTTCTGTCGTCAAATGCCTTACCTCTGATCATATCATTAGGAAATTCGACAAATGGATCATAAAGAGTGCCTACAGAACCAATGTGAATTCCAGCTTGGGTGATCTGTTCCGAAGTCATACCTGTATCGATGTACATATCTGAAACTTTAACTGCGGTCTGTCGTTCCTTTTGTGTAGTTAAATGAGGAGGTTTAGATCCTGTTATCCCATCATATACTTTACTATTTTTTCCAAGAATTTTCACAGATTGTCCAAGTAATATACGATTATCCCATCCACCAATAGGTACAAAGCGTAAGAATCCTTTAGGTTCAATGTAACTGATCATAAAACCGATTTCATCAATATGGGCATCTAAAAGAATTTTCTCTGAAGAGTTTTCTCCCGCTTTTACAGCCAATAATGAGCCAAGAGGATCAATCCACATTTTATCAACCAAATTTTCTATTTGGGTTTTTATATATTCAACAACAGGTGCTTCAAATCCTGAAACGCCAATAAGTTCAGATAATTCACGTTGGGTTTGTTTTAAGGAATTTAAGTCAAATTTAACCATAGTAACACCTAAATGGATCTTCTGATTAGGTCTCCCTTCTATTAAAGGGAGTAAGACAATACAGAAACAACTAAACCTTTTTTTTGTAAGTATTACTAGGAGGAAAAAAGTGAGAATGTCAAGTTACCAATCTTTAAGTACATAAGAAGCATCCCATCCTTTGGCTTTCTGCTTTACCTTTCCCTTTAGGGTTATCAGTTTAAGAATGTTTAAGTAATTCGTAATTTCTTCCACAGAAAGGTCAGATAATTTCTTATCAAGTTCCTGTATGCTTTTTGCCCCGTCAGAGAGTTCTTCAAGAATTAATGTTACATCAGAAATTAATGCAAAACGATAGGGTTTTTCTGTTTCTGGTTTTCCTTTGGGTTCAAGGAACCATTTCTCATCATCAGAAATAACTTTACCGTAGGAGTGAAGAAAGGTTAAAAATCCTAATGAGTAATAAGTATCACTAATACACAGGTCAGTCCCTGGAGAGATCTCATATGGGGTTTGTTCTTCATCTCGACCTAGATATTCTAATTTATCGAGTACTTGAGGAAAAGTTTTGAATGGAAATTCACTAAACGGTGCTTGTGAAAAAAAAGACAAATCTGACATCTGAACACACTCATAGTTCTACAGAAGTATGATATAAAATCCTTTAGCTAATTTTAATTCCGATTTTAGAACAATTGACGACATTTCTTGAGGTTTTTGTATACGATTTCCAAAAATTTTTTCATCAAGATTAAGAATATTTGTCATTTTTTCTTCTTTTTCTTACTAGATATATACAAAACAATATTAGAGACAGTGGAAAAGGAGAAATCTCGAATCCAGGGATAAGACCAGGTGTTTCATTGGTCAATTCCATTTCTCTTAAGAGATGTGTGTCATTTGTATCTCTCTGGTAAATTGAACTAAGCCACCCCGTCCTCCAATTTAGTTTCGTAACATAAGCAAAAGTCCTATCCTTCCATGTCTCTATGGTACGAGTAACCATTAAATTCCCTTCAATTGAGACATTTTGGCCAGTATTAGAAATTTTCTCTGCGTATTCCTCCCAATATGTTCTGTTATCAACTGTTGGCATAACGAATAAACCAGCACCCTCAGAAGGTTCAAGATTTATTCCGTTAATAGTCATCTGGATAGTGGGATTTTCATTGATAGCTAATATTTCACAGAGAAGTGTCGATCCTTTTCTTATGACCACTTCTATCTCCGAACCATTCTCGGATATGAATAGGCCTGTCTGGGTATACGGATTACCGTCTTCATCACCATCGTCGATATCAAACAATTTCGTAAATGTGTATTGCTTTATCTCCCCAACAGTTACTTTCCATTCAAGATCTGAATCGAAAATTGGTCCTATCGGATCAACTTGGGTTGTAACAACAGTTGTCATCGGTTCTTGGGTTGTAACAACAGTTGTCATCGTTTCTTGACCATTTGATATTATTAAAATACTGGAAACTGTCAATAATAACATTACACAACAAGTAAGGTTTAAAGATCTCTTTTTCACCTTTATCTCTCCTTTTCAGAATGAATTTCTCTTTAAGGTGTTTATGGGATTTTGTAGGAGTTGATGAATAAAAAGTTATCCAAGCTCCCGTTTAGATGATATTCTAGAAAAAAACAATTAGGTTTACTTCGATTAATGAGGAATAATTTCTTTAATCTGCTTCACAGTTTCCGACACATTTACCACAAGGTCTTCAAGTCCATATGAAGGATGACCATCAACTGCAAGCAATAGTCCCTCACTGATTTTATATGCAACCAGATGAGTTGACTCTGAGGCTACAACTAGATACCGCAGATTGGTCATATATGTGCCAACATTCAAAATTCGGATTGCAGCAGCCATGCGAGGTTGGTCCATCTTGTATTCAAGGAGGATATCTCCAGTGAAGGATAAGATCATCGCACCCCGTGCACCTGTCTCTTCCTTGGATACTAATTTCTTTAAATAGAATAAGGCGGCATTTTTTGACGATTTAAGCATCTGGCGGGTCTCTCCGCCAAATATTTCATCGACTGAGTCCTCGAATTCAACAAACATATCTGTATCTACAATGTCTATGGTGTCTAGCTTAGCTCCATAATCCGAAAAGAATAGACTTGCGATAGTTGATAATTTAAATTGGATATCAAGGGGAGAAACCAGAGGAGAGACTAAAACAGCAAAAATCAGACCGTTTTTTTCTATGAATGAAAACCGAATATCCGTCATATCTACCACTCTGAGATCACTGAGGGAGGAGGTTTTAGCAAAAGAGAACATGGCGGTTAGAAATGCAACGACAAGGTGAGCATCAGGGGCTGTCGAACTCCGTTCATAGGAACGTGTGAACAAAGTGGTTCCTTGATCTTTCTCAAAGATGAAAAATGCTTTTACAGCTTTAAATTCAGTTAAGGGAGACATTTTTTCACATCACAGGAACTTCTTTGGTTTGACATGGAGGATTTCAGTGGTTAATTTCTGGAAAGCTCTGTTGACATTCCGTCCAGTTTTAGCAGAAGTCTCAATGAATTCGATAACATGCATGCTATCGATTATCTGCTTTAACTGTGACTTGGAAATAGCTCTTTCTTTAGTTAAATCGGCCTTATTTCCAATAAGGATCCCCAAATGATTAGGTGAGGCTTTAAGGGCTTGAAGTTGCCAGCGGTTCTGAATCTGTATTAGAGTTTCTTTCCTTGTTAGATCGAAAACATACAATGCGCCCAAGGCACCTTTAAGATAGAGATGAGAGTAAGATACATGCCTCGCTTGTCCAGCTATGTCCCAAACTTGTAAGGAAACGGTTCGTTTGACATCATCTTCGTCAATAAAGGTTATTGTTTTTGTTAGAAAATCGACTCCCAAACTGACTGAATACTCATCCTTAAATTTATTTTCGATAAATCTTAGAATTAGTGAAGTCTTTCCGACCGCTCCGTCCCCCAGTAGCAGTATCTTCAATACATGCTTGATTTCTTTTTTCGTCATTCTTTTCCTTCCGAAAATCACTACTTCTTTCTAATTATATTTGATAAGTATACTTGTTTGGAGCTAAAGTGGGATATATGTATTTTTTACCCCTCTTTTGATGTCACTAAGTTTGTGAAATCGTATGATGATTGTTTTCACTTCTCTCTGATAAATTATTTCAAATATAAGGTAACTGTAATAAATACCATTTCGAGTTGTTAACAGAAAGACATCGATTCATAAGAAGTTATGAAATCTGCATCTCTTTAATAAAAGAACATGGAGAAGTTATTGGAATGGACAACCTGGATACCTCTGGAACAGAAAAATGGATAGAGGTTGTTTTACGGGAGCTCCATGAGGCTAGCACAGTTGAAATAGTAAATCGGGTAAGTATTTTTAATCAGGACTGTGCTGATAGAATACCAATGGTTTTAACTCAAATGCGGATGGAAGGAAAGATATCGTATAGAGTTGTTCAAGCGAAAGAGGGAAAGCGGAAAAATATCGTGTGGCGTCTTGAACCATCTAAATAGGATTATTCATAAGAATTTAGATTTTAATGGTTTGCCCTTCTAGTGGAATCACAAGACCTTTTTGTCCAGTCAATGTACTTATATTAGAAACCATTTCAGCTCCAAGGTGGATTACCGCCGTTTTTTCTGCTAATTGGTATACTTGGAGTACTTCTTGCCAGTTCAAATGTGTTTCAAATTGACTTTGGTAGAAATTACATTCCAATATTGCTAAATTCGCATCGGATATTAATGGAACCAAGTTTTCTGTCCATCCAGTATCACCTGTGTACGCAATGATAGTCGATTGAGTTTTTAATCTATACCCTTGTGCCTCTGGAGTATGATTCATGGAAAAAGCTTTGATAATTATTTCTTCTTCTACAAAAGGTCGATCAGGTGTGATTTCCTTGTATACAATTGGGAATGGACGTTCTTTGGCCGCCTCTCGTTCATATAATATCGTGAAAAGTTCATTCACTATATTTTCAATCCCAGGTGGACCGAGTATTGTCAAGGGTTTAGTTCTCTGATGCTGAAAAGTTGATTCCAGAAGGAAATATGGAATTCCTCCGAAATGATCCCCATGAAAGTGGGTAATCACAATCCAATCGACTTCAGTAGTCTCTCGACCAGTTGCTTTTAGTGCCTGAAGCGTATGAGGGCCACAATCCAGCAAAATATTTCTATCCTGAAGTTCGACTAGAATGGACGCACTTTTAAAGCCACCTGACCCAAATGCATCTCCTCTTCCTAAGAAAATTACTTTTGTATTAAGTTCCTTGGTAGGCAGAACTCTAGTTCCTACTGACTCTCCTCGTAAAGCTTTATCAAACTCTTCGAATCCAATAACCCAACTAGTAATATTCTGATGAGCAAGATCTATCAGATTTCTCAATTTTCCCTCCATTGCATCCGTTACGTCATATTTTGATGCAATTGCATCCTTTTGAAAATTGATTTCATTGTTGTCAGAATTAAAATATTGATTTGATCGTGACCCAACCTCGATTCGTGTAATTAGTTCAGAATCGGCTAGAATTGGATCTTTAGAATAAATTCCAGTCATTTTTCCCTCTACTTGAGTTAGAAAGATCGCTTTATCAATTTGTAGTTTTTTAAAACTTCGAACAAGTGCATTCGGTACCAAATCGCCAGAAAAGACTTTCCACTCTCCTAATAGACCCGTATTTGTACCCTGAGTAAGGCCTACATCCCCAAAGAAAACAGGAACAGAATCTGTATTAATTATGATTGTTTCTAATGTTGATAAATCAGTTGCATCCATTCGGGGAGAGGAAGTTTTATCGGTAGGATATCCAAGCATGATTTGATGAGAGGAAAGCGAGATAGCATTGATACCATGTTGAATACCTAATCCTGTTATTAACTGGTTCTGGATGGAAACTGCAAGTTTGATAATAGGATAGACATTTTCAAGATCCGTTTCTGTTTTCAAGAGATGATAGACAAGGGAATGGCCAATTGAACCAGCTCCATGGATTATGACGACTTTAGATAAAGGATTACTTTTTATATAAATGTTGAGAGTACGAAAAATCTCTTTAAGAGTACTTGTATTCAAGAGATTAGATATTGTCGTAGTTAAATCTTCCAATGAGGCTGCTCCACATCGAAAACGATCTACAATCAATAAATATTCGTTAATTTTATGTTCATCTTGTTTATATGTAATTAAGCTTCCCCCTAACTTAACAAGTATTGTTTTATTTTGATTCACAATAAGTCCACACAGGTAATCTGGTATACCAACTTTATATTTTAATTGATCAGCGTAGATAGTTTTATCAAGTCAAAGAATCGAAAATAACTGCTTCTAAGAGATTTATCGAATGTAGAACATCAGATAAATTGATCGTTTCGAAGTTTGTATGAGTGTACCTACAAGGGACTGAAACAGTAATTGTAGGATGCCCATTCATAAAGAAATACATACCATCTGTATTGTAATTCTTAAATACTGCTTTTTGGAACGGAATTTTATCATTTATTGCTTGATTTTCTATCGTTGAAAAAAGTGAATGAGAATAGTGAACGGAAAAGTCCTTCACAACGAGGATTGGTCCAGAACCAAGTTTCGTTGATAGAAAATCTTTTTCTGAAGGTGGAATATCTCCAGTTAGTCCTACATCAATATTGATAACAGCATCAAATTCTCCATTGCGAGCGGCTGCAGCTGCGCCTTTCATTCCAATCTCCTCTTGAACAGTGGAAATCAAGGTAAGATTAGGGTGAATCTTTTTCTTCATAATTCTTTCAGCAAGAACGGTTTGAATTGTCGATCCTACGCGATTATCCATAGATGGACCAACAATATTATTTTGAATCTGTTGCACGGAAGAATGGAATACAGCTGACGAACCAATATCGATTCCTAAGTCAAGTACATCTTTAATTGAGTCTACTCCGATGTCTACGAACATATCATCAAATAAAACAGGTTCTTTCTTCCCCTCAATGCCTGCAAGATGGCCACTTCTTAATCCGAAGTAACCCAAGGTTTTATTTGTGTTTTTTGTAAGAAATTGAAGAGTAGATCCAGCAAGAAATCTCGCATCTGGAGTCGTAGCTGCAGTGTTAAATGCCATTTTTAAAAAACCATTCGATAAAATCTGCTGTACAATAAATCCAATCGTATCTGCATGGGATACAATTGCCCAATGAGGGCCACTTCCACTTATACGTCCATACAGATTTCCAATCTTATCTATTTCAGTTTTAAAATTCAGATTTTCCCATTTATCGGCTAAAAAATTTTGTACTGCGTCTTCTCGTCCAACAGGCGCTGGAATATCCACAAGTTCAGAGAGTAGGTTTAAAATATCCTTTGTTGTCAATTTTTTAAGCTTCCATTCGATAATCTACATCAACTACAATTTTTCCCAGAAGAATTTCGTCACGGTAGAACCTTTTAAGGTTTATTTGTGTTCTTGTTATATTGTGGTAAACCTGAATAAAGAATTTAATCTCTTTACCCTACTTTGAGATTCATAGCAAAAACGTAGAATTCCAGCCCAGAGGTTGAGATTCACCCCCTAAATTAATCGAACTTCCCAGGATATGATTTAAATGGATGTTAAACGATTTTTTCTGATTATTATACCCAGTACTTTTACATGGTGCTTAGCAGCAACGTTATTATTGATTTATTCTTTTGACATATTAGATTATGTTGAACAATCTGAAGATAATCCCTTTATGGGTTTTGGGGTGATTATTCTAGGTGTTCTTCTACTGCTCGTAATTTTAGCGCTGTATTTTACTGGGCATTATCTTGATTCACATCCTGAGTTTCTAAAAAAGGGAATCATGATAGGTATGTTGGGAGCGTCTATAACCTCAATTCTATTTATTGTTTTTATTAACTCTACAATTTTATTTTCCCTCTCTCTCGTGGGATTAGCGTTCTTTTTTGCAATCCTTCTTACTAGTAGTGGTATGATGTTTGCTGGACTAACTAACTCAACAGCAAGAGGGAAAACATATGCTACAGCGATTTTTATCTTTATAATCTTGGTATTAGTAAGTATTGTTATAGGAAATGAAGTTTCTTCCAATTATACCGCATCTGATCCATTAAGTAATAGTTGGGTTGTCATAATACCAGGAATAGGCGTTTTAGGACTTATCTTGACGGTAGTCTTTTATTTATTATCACGTGACTTGAAATACTGGGTTCCCGACGCATGGCCCACAAAGTTCACGAAAATAGTTGGACGAAGGTCTGTTCAAGCATATTTGAGTACACATTTTTTACTGTATTGTATGCTAGGAATTTCTATAGCCATATTCCCTTTGATAGGATCTGTCTTAAATATAACCGAAACATTTCAATTACCAGCTCTTGGAGAGCTACAATTCTCCGTAGACAAACTTTTTTGGATTTTAGTTCTAGTTGGTGATTTAATACTTGTTCTACCAGCTGGAATGATTGCAGATAAAATTGGGAGGAAAAATTTAATCGTCCTTGCGATTTACGGCATCGTTTTTTCTGCGATGATAATTGGCCTTGAGAGATCAGAATTAAGCTTCATAATATCAGCTCTTACTATCGGTTTTTCGTTCGCGTTAATCCACCCTACTTTAGACTCTTCTTTGTGGGCTGATCTTTCTCCTCGTGATGGTTTGGGTAGATATTTTGCGTTAGGTTTTATATCATTAGCATTTGGTCTCGGAACAGGATACGGAGTGGGTCATTGGATATTAAGACCTCTCCTTGAGAATTTAGATTACGTAACTTATGTATTAATAATATTAGCAATTTTCGCTGCTTTTCCTTTGTTCTGGACAACTGATAGTTATGAACCTCTTGATTTTACTTTGCTAATGGTGATCGAGGAAGGAGGACTTCCACTTTTTGATTATGCTTTTCAGCAAAAGTTAGATACAGATATTGAGTTAACTTTACTTTCAGGAGCTCTAACCGCTGTTTCAGCATTTATGTCCGAAATGATGAGAGAAAAAGGAGACCTAAATTTAGTCAGACACGGGAATCACTTCATAATAACTGATAAAGATAGTAAAACGGGGATTTCCACAGTGATTTTTTCCAACAAGCATGATCCTGAATTAAAAAAGGCGTTACATGAATTTCAGATTAAATTTTGCGATCAGTATTGCCAGTATTTATCCACCTGGAACGGAGCGCGTAGTATTTTTGATGGAGCAGTTGATATAGCCGAAGAAGTCTTTGGACACCTCTCTCCCTCAACTAATATTGATATTTGAGGGATCAACGATGGTTGCTTGGGTTATCTTTCAAATTGTGTTACTCGCATCTGTTATTTTCATTGGTGTTCAATATTTCAACTATTTCTACATCACATTATTCCCTAATGATTTATTTATATCATTAATTTTGACAATTACTCTTACTCTATTTACTGGGTTATTTATTCTTGCTATCATTCATAAAAGTGCGAGAATGCTTATGAAAAACGAGGAAGGAATATTAACTGGTCGTGATCAAATTTTATGGGGTGTAAGTATGACTGCAGCAGATACCGCATATTATTTTGTGAATAAGTTATTTATTAATCAAATGTTTCCTTCTCTCTTCTATAAACTGTTTGGTGCAAAAATTGGAAAGGGTGCGGCAATATATACTCGAATATGGGATGTAGAGTTGATGGAGATAGGTGAAAATACTTCCATAGGAACAGGGTGTATCATTGGCGCTCATGCCATTTCTCAAGGGGAGCTGTTTCGTAAAAGAATTATCATTGGTAAAAACTGTACTATTGGAGCAGGAACCGTTATATTACCAGGTGTTACAATTGAAGATAATGTCATTGTTGCCAGTAATTCGGTGATTCCAGCAAAAAGGATTTTAAAAACAAATTCAATTTACGCAGGAAGTCCAGTTAAACGAATACGAGACTGGTATGGAGAAAGCGTGTGGAAAGTGGAGAAACTTGAATAACCTATCAGATTCAAGTTTTCATTTCACAATTGGGAGCTTAATTGAGAGATAGTTTCTAAACAGGTTTTAACTTCTTCTTCTGTATTATAACAGTGGGGAGAGACTCTGATACCTTTTTCACGATAAGAAACTGCAATAGGTTTATCTAACTTTCGTAAGCGAGTCACAATTTCTTCAGCATGTGGGCATTTGAAGTTAATAATTCCACTTCGATTTTTGATATCATTTACGGGAGAATTTAATTCAAAATTGGGCGTATCCTGAATGAACTCGATAATAATATCAGTTAACTTAAGTAAATGTTTGAAAATGTTATCTATACCAATATCTAATAGAAATTTCACAGCTACAGCCAGAAGGGTTGCATTTGGACCTAATGAAGCCTGAAACCGTTTAGCTGCTGGTCCAGGAACATAATGATGATGGGAAAGATTCATTGGTGCAGCGTCAGACATACTACCAATAAGACTTGGTTGTAAGTGTTCGGCAAGATCCTTCCTTACATATAGAAATCCAGTCCCTAAGGGGGCTAGAAGCCATTTATATCCCCCTGCGGCCAGATAATCAATGTTGGTCTTTTGAACATCTAGGGGTATTGCTCCTAAAGACTGAATTCCATCCACTATTATTTCTCCCCCAACTTCATGAACCATAGAAGTTAATGTTTCAAGATCAGTACGAAAACCATTGCTGAATTGCACATGAGATATGGCTACAAGCCGTGTCGTTTGATCCAGAGCTGCTTGAAACTTATCTAACGGTAATACTCCGTTTATATGGGGGATTGTCTTTATTTTCAGATTGAGTTTTCGAGCTAATGCTTGATAAGTATAGGAATTTGACGTGTATTCTAAATAGTTGAGTATAATGGTATCCCCTTCTTCCCAAGGGATTGCTTCAGCTATAGCCGCTAAACCATAACTAGTATTATACGTAAACGAAATTTCATCTCTTGGTGCTTGTGCATTTATCAATTTTCCCACTATATCACGATCTTCATTCAGATCTTCATACATTTGACTTAGAGGAGAAAAATACATATCTCCATATGTTTTGTGATGAACCATCCATTTTTGAGTTTCGTCTGTTACGGGTTTAGGGGAAGGTCCAATTGCAGCATGATTCAAGTATATTGCTTTGTTTACTACTGGGAAAAAATCTCTAATGTTCGCTCTCATACAATCCACAATCCTTTTTTGCATCACTTTTATCCCTTCGCTTAACTATCTTTTCGAATCCAGAATTTCCCTTCATCACGAAGAGATTCTTTAATAAATAGTCTGTGATTATAAAACTCTGGATCTTTTTCTCTAGGAGCACGGATGTTGTTGTAGTAGCAAGTATTAGTTCTAGGAAGAAAATACATCAGAGCTTTTTAAGAAGTATATAAGGTACCGAAAGATATTTTAGTTAAGTCATTAACTTTTATTGGTCAATTCTTGGATAGGTTTGAATAGAAGGTGAATTAGGCAGAATAACTAACTTTTGTGATCATTGACATTCTACAAATTTTGGCTTAAGTGGAATGCAAATCATGGAGTACATGAAAAGAGAGGTGTTTTTGGGAGCCAACTAGGGATTTGTGGGAGGGAGGATCCAAAATCAATATGTTGTAGATATAAAAATAGCCTAATTTACGTTAAATGAGTTTTTTTCCAATTATGGGTTCTTAGGTTTCGAATCTGACGAATATGAGCTTAATAAGTGTGAAATTGTCTTCAAATATTCCATTACATCTAAAAGTGATTGTGATTTAAGATCCTCTTTCTTCGGTTTATCCTGAATATGGTTTTGAATTTTATTGTATCGAATATATATGTTTAGAGTTTCCTCCTGTTTTGCTATTCTAGAATGAAGATCTTTTAGCTCATGAGTGTCGGAATAAGAGCGTAAGGAGGATAAACTTTTAGATGCGCGTTCTAATTCTCCTTCTGACATTTCGATAATGGCTGTAATAAGGCTCATCTCTGCCCATAAGATAGAATTTTTTTGTGTTATACTTTTAAGACTTACTATCCCTGTTTTCACCTGTTTTAGATATTTAAAATCATCTGTTCTAATGTATAAACTTGTATTAACCTTAATTGTCCCTAATAAACCTTGGGAGTGAACCTCGTAAATATCCGTGAATTTCAAGGCTTTCAAGAAATAATCTTTCGCTTGTTCAAAATCCCTGAAATTGAGCCAAATATTTCCAAGAGTGATGAAATATCTACCTTGGTCTATTCTCGTTTTCTTTTTCCAAATCCTCTTTTTGGCGGTGTCGAGTAAGTTCTGAATTTCGGGATTCATTTTAGTGTGAATGTTCGAAAGAACTACTGATTTGGCTAGAAGGATAATTGGGGGAACATTCCCATATTTCTCGAATGAAGCAATGCTCTTGGTATAGAGATCCTTTGCAGAATTAAAGTTTCCTAAAACAGATTCACGCCAACCCATTGATCCAAATGTATATCCTTTGCCAGTGTAGTTATTCTCTTCGATGTTGCATTCGAGACTCAAGTCAAAAGATCGTTTGGCATTACTATTTTCACCTAAAAGGGTATAGATCATACCTAGCGTGTTATATGCAAATCCTAATTGCCAAATCCTCTTTGCTTTAATACTGAGATGAACAGATTCCTCAAGTATTTGGATAGCTTGCGGATAATCTCCCGTAAATCGAAGGACTGAGCCCAATGAATTAAGAATATGTATCCGCCAGCCATCTGGTTTCGGACTCAGAGCTAAAGCTTTTTCTAATAATGCTTTAGCCATTTGAAAGTCACTAAATGGAGATTTAACGAGACTCGCACAATTAGCAAGGAGGTTCATATGATCAGTTTTATTCCATTCAGCCAGGAACCTATCCATACTTTGATTTATATGACCAATCATCTCCTCATACTCTTTCGCAGAGCGAGATAAATGAGCTAAGATGAAATATAAATAGGAAGTGGTATAATCCTTTGTTTCTTTAGGAGAATAGTCATTCATGAGAATTTTGATATCATAAAACCAAGGGCTTTGTTGAAGAATTGAAGCAAGATCCCATACATAATTGAGATGGTGATTCCATACTCTTGTCAATGGATCAGAAAATAAAGCATCAATTATTTCCCAATAAAATGTGATAAAATCCGTTTTTCGCTCAAGTTTTAGTAGACACTGTAGAATTTTTATTTTATAATAATAAGATCTCGGGATATCAGTTTCACTAGATTTTTCTGCCTTTGAGTAAATTTCTAGAGCCTTTTCGTACTTTTTAGTATTATACAAACAAGAACCGTATCTTCCGTTGAGACTTCCGATCTGCTTGATAGTCAGAGATAGTTTCGGTATGATATCTAATGCTCTTTCAAGAAGTACTATAGCTTGAGAATAATTTCGTCTGAAATGAAGAATTTCCGCTTTCATTCGAAGATACCAGAATTTCTCCTCGAAATTGATTATCTGATTCTGGGAAAGAAGGTTATCATAAATTCGATTTACTTCATCTACATTCCTTTGGGCTATTTTCTTTCGTAAATCTAAGAAAACTGGCTCTTGCATCTTTTTTACCGTTTTTAAGGTGTTTTCATCAGTTTTTGGAGAGATTAGAATGATCTGAGAGGATTTTTCCTTATTAAAATAGCTTCGTACCCCATTAGTAAAAGAAATTCTAATTCGGTAATGAAGACATTAGCCAAGCTCGAATATTTTAAATAAAATACGACAACTTGGACAAAGAATATGATGAGAGATCATCTTACATCGCTCACACGCGTATATCTGCCGCTGAGATACAGATTTTCTCTCTGATTCTTGCTTTGATTTGAGGATATTAAAAAGAAATGACCCTTGTGGATCGCGAGCTTTCAAAGATATGAGAAAGGATGTTATTTTCGATCTTAAGGAACGTTGGGCATATGGGCATGGGGTCGAAATAGTTGGAATTTTCCTAATCTTAACATACACTCGTAGTAAGTCTTCAGATATACGAGCTAAAGGTTTAATCCTTTGAGGTAATTTTTGAGATGATTTCATAACAGATTCGGATGTGTCGTATTGGAAAGAGGGAGAAATGCCACGAATTGTATTCAATATTGTCGTAGCTGCCTCATCCTCTAATGTTGTACCAAGAGCAATAAAATCAACACTGTGACGTACACCTAATTCAAAAAGAGCCTGCCTACGAAATATTCCACAAATACTGCAGGGAGTATATCCACATCCTTTCCTATCATTTGCGGAGACAAGATTGGGTAATTTATGTCCAAATAATTCAGAATAGGTAACGTGATAAATAGGCAATCCTGAAAATTCATTTTGCATATATTGGATTATCATCTGTCTCTCTTGTTGAATTTCTGGTATTTCCTCTTCAAGCACGACTGCAATTAACATAGGAAGTTTTAATTCATCTTGATATGCATGTAGGACAGTAAGTAATACTAAACTATCCTTCCCTCCTGATACTGCTACGGCAATTGGATGCCCCCTGACCCTACGTGACACTCCTTTCAGAATTTTTTTTTCAATATAACCCTCAAAACAAGAAGAGCAGTATTCAAGAGAATATGGGTTGAATGGGTCAGAATATACTGCTAAAGCTCCACAATTACACGTAGTCATTTAACTTCATCTATATGATCAGCTTGCCAGTACTCATCATCTCTAAACAGTAAACTGTTTAGTTCAGCCGGTAAAACCGTCATCATAGTAATTCATTTCTCTTTTTGGATACCTTTAACAACTTTTCCAATGAGGGGGAACTTAAGAATTCAACCTTGCTATTGTTAGAATGAAGCATTATACGGGAAGTGAATCAAGTACCAAAACCAAAACATCCTCTGGATTTAACACAGAAACCAGCAATCGGAATGATACATTTACCATCTTTTGAAAGCTCTGTTTCTCCAGGATTTGATCTGGATGACGCATTCAGAATAAGTCTTACCGATGCATATACGTTAAAACAAGCAGGATTTGATGCTTTACTTATAGAAAACTTTCACGACACTCCATTTTCCAAGACACGAATTTCTGATGCGAAATTCCTGTTAATGAGTAGAATCGTCAATAAAATTATTGATTCAATACCTACTATGGCTGTTGGAGTAAATATTCTTAGAAATGCATGCTTACAAGCATTAACTGTTGCTACACTTAATCATGCGAGTTTCATTAGGTGTAATATCTGGGAAGGAGCGTATGTTACGGATCAAGGGATTATAGAGGGAACAGCATCACAGGTACTGCATGAAAAACAGGCACTTAATTCTCAAGTGAAGATACTCGCGGATGTCGGAGTTAAACACGCTACTCCCCTTGGAGATTTTACACTAGAAGAAGCAGCGAAAAATGCATTTTTTCGAGGAGGGGCTGATGCAATAATATTATCAGGGAGAGAAACTGGAGCACTTCTCTCATTAGACACTTTAACTCATTTTGTGTCCAAAACTAAACTTAAACCCATTTTGGGAAGCGGAGTAACCATTGAAAATGTAAGTACGATATTTCCTCTTATTTCAGGAGTGATCATTGGAAGTTCATTGAAGTATGATTCCTCTAATTTACATTCACCGATTGATTTGGAGAAAGCGACTGCATTTATGTCAAGGTGGAATTCTTTAAGAGAAAAGTAAGAAGGATAAGATATAATGGTGATCCAACAGCTCTCAATATCAAAATATGCGGAAGTATTAGATTTATGGAAGGTTCTGGGGCTAGAACCACGGGTTGATGGGCGAGATCATCCCGATCACATGGATGATCAATTACAATCTGGGAATGTGGTGTTATTAGGGAAAATAATAGCCGATCAGCTGGTAGGAGTCGTATTAGTTACACACGACAATCGAAAGGGGTGGATCAATCGATTAACCGTACATCCAGATCATCAGAATCAAGGAATAGGCAAAGAACTTTTAATCGCTGCAGAAGCTTACTTACTCAGCAGGAAAGGGATTGAGGTCTATAGTGCATTAATATTCAATGATAATTCCGCAAGTAAGCGGTGTTTTCAGAATGCAGGGTATATCCATTGGGAAGAAGTAGGCTATTATTCCAAAAGGGTGAGTCCAGAGTCATAGACGAATCATAAAAATACAGAATTCACGGTATTTCAGTCGATTTTTCTTCTCAAACGTTTGGATCCAATTAGAATCGGCAAAGTCAAAAGGATAATGAGTAAGGAATTACTCACTCCTGTTTTCGAAGGGGAGCTTGACAAATCAGTCAAATTAGAATTAGATTTTGAAGGAATTAATGTCCGATCCGAATCATCATGAAGAGTAAGATCATCTAACTCTCTGAAATAGGCAATTATTGTATCTCGATAGTGTACTCCAGTATCAAACGCTTCAATGCTATCTTGATATTGAACATACCAAGTATAATCAGTGATTAAACCAGTATAGGTTTCTGTGGGATTTAGATAGGAATATATTCCGTTCTTTTGAATTTGATAGGTACCATCGATATTTCGGATACCAGAAAGGGCAAGGCCTTCAAAATAGATAAAATTCTTTATTTCTTCACCCGTCATACTAAAGGCCATTAAATTATTTTCAAATGGAACAACTGATACTACGTCAGCAATAGAAATATCTCCTGCCCTAAAATAGTCACGAAATCCTCCTCCTCGATTTGTAATTCCAAAATTATATTCATAACCAAAATGATAGATAAATGCATCAGTTACTAGTGCACCAATGCCTGTAGTGCCTGAATCATCAAAGACATCTTCGCTCGTATAAGTAAGAACTTCAGCAGCATTAATTTGAGTATCCCATTGATCTACAACAGCTTGGATCTCGGAATCAGGAATGACTCCTCCATCAATATTATCTATAAGTTCTCCTATACTGGAAATAACCTCTCCTGTAGTACGATTAATTGATAATTCGATTTTAACATACTGTTGGGATTTATGAGCAGCCATGGCTACGATTGCCCCTCCTTCATAACCAATGATTGGAGAACCTGCATGACCGCCAAGAAATATAGCGACACCTAAGTCAGAAACATCATATGCAAGCTGAGTTAAAGTACCAGGTGAAGCATGAGCCAACACAATAATAAAATTAGCACCAGCAGCTTGAACTTCTGGAACATATTGCCTTATGGCAGATTCATAATCGCCAAAATCGAAATGACTTGTTACTTTTGGATGAGCAGTTGTGTATGTTGAAGTAGTTGTTAAGCCGATAATCCCGACGCTAATTCCAGAGTGATTTTGAATAACCCATGGAACCGTGAAATTTGCTAGGTCAGTTGTCCCAACATCAAAAATATTGCTGGAGAGAATTGGAAAATTTGCTTGCTCTTTTCTCTTATTCATCCACTCTACACCAAAATCAAATTCATGATTGCCGATACATGCAGCATCGAATCCCATGGTGTTCATAACATCGATTACTGCTTCTCCTTTACTTAATGTTGCAGTAGCTGGACCAGTATTCTGATCTCCCCCTGAAAAAAGCAAATAGGAAGAATTTTCTGTATTTGGATCAAATCCCTCCTGTCGGAAGTAGCCCATATACGAAGCTACTCCTCCAATACCGTCACGTGGGTTGAGCCAACCATGAAGATCATTAATATGTAACAGAGTAAGATTTATTGAATCTGAAATTTCAGAGGACACATTTTCAGATGATGATCCTTGGGTACTTAGTGCTAAACTTCTAATAGGTAAATTAGAAGTGTATAGAAGTAAGCTAACGTTTAGGCATATAAGTAATAGTGGAATTGTGGTTATCCATTTACTTGAAAACACTTTGGTGATTTTTGAATGCATTTCGTTCAATAGAATTCATCTCTGTGGTCATTCGTTTTGGATGATTCATTTGAATATAAATTCTCAGCACCCAAAAATTCGGTTATATACTGGTTAGAAGAACGTGAATTTCTAAATGTGAAGAAATCCTAAATTACTTAAGTATCACTTACAATTATACTTAAAGCCAAGTATTTTCCAAAAGAATTTTAGAAGAATGATGATTAACCTCTATGAATTCACGGGTTTTATTGAAGAAAATTTTGACCTAGTGTCGGGAGTACCCTGTTCCTATTTCAAAGACTTTTTATCCTATTTAACAAATCAAGAGGGAGTTTCACAACTAAAACACCTTATAGCAACGCGGGAAGATGAAGCAATTGCTATTGCTACAGGAGCAGCTCTTTCTAAGAAACGAGCATTGGTTTATATGCAAAATAGTGGTGTAGGAAATATAGGGGATGCATTAACGTCACTGGTTCAGCTATATAAGTTACCAATGATGATTTTAATAAGTTACAGGGGTTTAATAGAGGATATTGATTTTCCTGAACATTCGATAATGGGAGAGATTAATAATTCACTATTAGAATCATTAAATCTCCGTTATTGGGATTTAGAAATAGAAAATTGGCAAAAAAATATGAAAAATGCTCTAACAGAAATGAAAGATCAATCCTTACCGGTAGTCTTAATGGTGAAACAGGGAGTGTTGAGTCAATGAAGGGGTATGAAGTAATCTTAAAGTTACAGGAATATCTGGGTGAAAACGATCTAATAGTCAGCTCAAATGGGAATATTAGCCGGGAGGTTTATCATTATCTACCCAAGCCACAAGTTTACCTTAGAGGATCGATGGGCCTACCTGTAGGTGTGGGATTAGGCTTGGCAGTAATGAATCCAGAAAAACGAATTACTGTCATTACTGGAGATGGTAACCTTCTGATGGGATTCGGCTCGGTTGTTACGGTTGCTTACTATAAACCAAACAATCTAAAGATACTAATCTTAGATAATTCACAATATTTTACAACAGGTGGACAACAAACAGTATCTTCAGCAATTAATTACTCTAAGTTTCTGGATTCGCTGAATATCATGAATTTTCAATCTCTAGAAGCCTCTCCGAGTACTGTTAATGACTCTTTAGACAATTTTTTTAATACTAAAGGATTGGCGATATTACATTATACCATTGAAGAAGGAAAAAAGGAGTTGTCTAATATTCCTTGGCATCCAACCAAGATTGCAGATAAATTTCTACATAGATTTGGTTGAAGATAGGATACGGAAGCTAGACAGTAAATAATCAAGTGATTTTAAAGTACCCATCGGAGAAGTCTCACTTCATTGGATAGTATCTGTTTTGAAAATCCTCTACATAGTAATATAAATGAAATATTAACAATAGTTATGTAGATATAGTCGACTATCTACCCATAATTCAACCCATTCAATGGAAAGAAGGGGATATCTCGGTATCTCCTTCTTTCTATTCTCCATAATTTCCTCTTTTACTTTACGAAATCGCTAATAAAATATCTCTTGCATTTGAACAACGAATTGGGTAAGGCTATTTCATTCTATAGAATTTCTTTAAGCAGATTGTTAATGAATGTGGTTTATTATACCTTGAGAAAACAGGAATAGAAGACCTCTAGAAAGTATTAATTTCTCTATTGAACTATAATAAATAATTGACATTCAGAATAGCTCCAGCGGGTAAAATCGTATGACAGACATAGAAATTGTGGATGATGCGGGAGACGAGTTTTCAGTTATGAATATCCCTATTCCTTTTTATATTCGATGTAAATTAAATGAAGGCCTGTCAAGATATCGTGTAAGAATTTTAGATGAGACAACACATGTACGTGGATTTTATACTGGAGCTTCTAAACGTGATTTTCTTGAAATCCATGTTCCAGTAATTCCTCTTCAAAATTATGGTAAATTGTTTATCCATATTGAATTAGACAATGATTTAGTAAATAATACGATTACTCATGAGACCACAATTGAGTATGTTGATCAGGAGACTTATGAGTCTGTTACTGGTAAAATCAAAGATGAAATAATACAAGAACAACCATCCCCCCCGTTGATCATTCAAGATACTTCTCATCAACTTACCTCTCAAGAAGTAAGATATCTTACACTTGGGGAAGAAGATACCCCTAAAGATGATTTACATGAAGAACCTGCTAAAGTTCCGCCTTTACCATCATTTGAGACATTAAGTGAATCATTCAGCGGGGATACCAGACAGACTAACGAGAAACTTGAAACAACTATTGAAAACCAAGTCCAATCTCCAGAACTATCGCCTGACGAACTTAATTACTTAGCTCAAAGAACACAAATTCTTCAGGAAGATATTTCAGATACTTCTGAAACTAGAATCAAAGATATATCGGAAATAAGTACTGACGAAGAAGAATAAGCATTAATATATAATTTCATTCAATTTCAGTATATTAAAATCAGTTAAATGGTTTTTACTTATGTCGTTTGAAAGTAATGTGGGTGTTTTGATGTTTATGCTCTTATATGGAGCAATTTCGGGTGGATCTGCTATTATAATGAAGGTTGGCATCTTTAGATCGGGAGGTATCAAACTTGAAAATTTCTTTCGTGATGTCCTCCCCGCGGCATGGAACTTATTAACATCGCCTATGTGGTTTATAGGAGGAATAGCTGCGTTAACAGGATTTATAATTTATACCGTTGCTCTAAACATCTACGATGTATCCATTGTAAAACCTTTAGTCAATACTAATTTACTTTTTACCTTCATTTTTGCTGCTTTGATTTTTAAAGAAAGATTAACTACCATAGAATGGATAGGAGTAGGGACTTTAATTCTAGGAATTTTATTAATTGTCTTGACCCCAAATATCGAGTCTAATAATGAATTGAATGAACCTCTACTGCTACTTTTTCTTCCCGTCACCCTAGGACTAATAGTAGTAATGATCGTAACTCTCTTCGTTGTAAAAGGGGGAGGACCAGCTGAATTCATTCTTCCGATTTTTGCTGGGTCATTTTTCGGAGTAGGTACTTTCTTCACTAAAAGCCTACTTATCGCCCTAAATGGGGAACTTCAAACTGTGATCCCACGAACTGGTTTAATCGTTTATTCATTTTGTATGCTTATTACAACTTATGGTTTTGCGACGATTGCTCAGCAATTAGCCTTTGAAAGGGGCCGTTTATCGATTGTTTCACCCATTACGAATGCATTATCTGTTACAATAGCATTTATCGGGTCTTATTTTCTATTCTATGAAGATTTGATTTTTGAAGTAGCTGGAGAATATACTTTTCATTCTTTATACAAGATCTTTGGGTTAATCAGTATCCTTATTGCTTTATTTATTCTAAGACGCGAGATTGATCCTTTGAAAACTATTTCTGCCTCTTCTTAACGAATCTAATCTACACAATCATAGTAACTACTATTAAAAGACCTCATTTCAAAGATGTCATGATTTAGTCAACGTGTAATCAGTATTATCTACCTAGATCTCATACATTATAAAATGTAAAATCCAGTTGTCATATAGTGGTAGATAAATTTGACACAATATTGTAGTAATTGTGGATCCCAAGCGTCATTAGATTCAGTATTTTGCGAACAATGTGGATCAAAACTTCCTGGTTTCAGTTCTAAAGTTCCTACGGATATTAGTTTTTCTAATAAAAGAATGAATTCCCCCTCTCGTTTCTATTCATCCCCTCATAGACACTCATCTATACGTAGACCTATGATTTTTGGAGTTGGTGCTGTTTTCCTCATTGTGGTACTTTCCGGTGCCCTATTCGTTGCCCTAATCGCAAATGATACATCGTATGAGTACTTAGGAGGTACTTTTGCCGTTTATGAGAAAGATATCTACCAAGATATGGCCGAGGCAGAGTTCATTATCGATAATGCAGTAGGAACGGTTTCAATTGATTTTGTAGAAAATAACTCCGAATCGCTTGTTATTATTGAATTACAAGTCTATGGCCCTTCACAAAGCTCTATAGGTGATTCAAACATGTTTGAAGTACAAGAGCTTGGTAATCGATCATTATTCGTGTTTAATTCATGGAATCCATATACTGACGATAAATTTAATTATGACATTATAATTTATGTTTCTACACTGTTAAAGGCCTCTTTTGATGTGCAAGTAATCACTGGGGAAATTATATTTTATGCAGAAGGGGTAAATATAATTGAAGAGATTTCTCTTGAGACTACAACAGGTAGTATTTATGCTAGGTTTGAAGATACATATTTTCCAATCAAAAACACAATCAACAGGTTGAAAACTGTTACTGGAACCATTGATACACAATTTAACAATATAATCTCTGAAAGTGACTTATTTTGGAGTTTGGAAACTGTTTCTGGAAGTATCTATTCACACCTTGACCAATTCAACCTTCCTGAAAAGAATGTAACATATTACTTGGATCTTGTAGCAGTTACGGGTGAAATCAACTATTTCTTCGATATCAATGATTCACTCAGTATTGGATATTTTCTAAATTCTAAAGTGGTCACTGGTCAAACAGTTCTTAATGGATTTTCGTCATCAATTGATTTACCATATTATACTCCAAATTTTCAAATAACAACTTTAAATTTGGTATCAACCTTTGAAACTACAACAGGCTCCATTACAATATCCAAAAGTTAAATTCTCTTCAATATAAAATGTCGATAAGGATAAGCTTCTTTTTCGTAATTTTTGCGAAGATTCAGTCATAGGGAAATACAGAGGTAATCTAATTAAAAATATACTTTCCGTATGTTTACTGAAGTGATTTAGTTGACAGTATTACAGAATTCCCTTGATAACATTATCAGTAGATTTCAGTCATTTATAGAAGATTCGGCCCCAGAATTAACGCGGATAGCGATTGTTATTGCATTTGTCGTCGGTCTCTGGCTTATTTGGAGCTTCTTGTTGAATAGAATCAAGTCAAAATTGACGCCCACTCAACATAATGCATTACGAACCCTTGGTAGAGCTACCATCTTATTATTAGGCTTACTCTGGCTGGGTGGAGATGAATTATTTGTCGGGGCTGCTGCATTACTAGGCACTGCGATAGGTTTTGCGTCTTCTTCTACAATTGGCAATTTCATCAGCGGTTTGTATCTACTCATAACAAATCCGTTTTGTGTAGGTGATTACGTAATTCTTCCAAATTTAAAAGTAGAGGGTATCGTGGAAGAAATTTCTATAAATTATACCAGTATCCTCACTCCAGAAGGTGTGCATGTTTTAATAACTAATCAAAAACTCCTTGGAACAATAATCAAAAATACGGAAATAACTATCCCGACTGAATCAATTGAGAAGGGAATCATTACCTGGAAAGATCATGACGGTGATAAGTTCGACAGTGTAGATGATGTTGTCGATATTCTCAAAGGAATGAGAACAAAATTTGCTAATCAGAAGGATCAAAAATATTATCTTTACCCACTTGAACTTAATGTAAGTGCAGACAAATATGCTTATTCTCATGTAAAGAAAACGTTAGATACTACAACCAATGAATTCAATTCTCGTACAGTAACAGAAATTAGTTGGTTCATGAAAACAAGATCAATTTTTCAGTTAAATCTAATCGTAGCCAATCCATATGTAATATTCGACCTAAAAAGTGATATTCTCGGTTTCTTCGAAGAGAATATTGACGAAATTAGTTCCTAATCATAGTATTGGAGATCTGCAGCCTCGGAGGTGCTAATTCTTGGTGAATATCTTAAAACAGCTGTTTTCATATGTGCTAACGCAAAAAGCTCTTGCTTTCATTGTGATTCTAGCCATTTTTATTTCTCAAGTCGCTGAATTAGCCATCCCCCTATTAATAGGCCTAACAATTGACAATATTTTGAAGTCGATCGAAACAGGAAACTTCGAAACCTCTCTTGTACTTTCAGGTGTGGGCTTAATAGTAATTGCTAGTCTTATTAGGAATATAACACATTTTTTAGGCAGATATTCAGGCTATTTACAAGGAGAAGCGATAATTCGCAAAATCAGAACTGATTTGTTTATCAAGTATGAGACATCAAATATGAAATTTTTTGATCGCCACAGAACAGGCGATCTAATGTCACGGGCGACAACAGATCTTGAACCAATTGGTGAATTTTTAGTTTGGGGAGAAAGAATACTTCTACAAGCTTTTTTGACCTATACTGGTATTTACTTAGTTCTGCTATCCATTGATGTTACCCTATTCGTTCTGATTGCGATTGTCACGCCAAGCTTATTACTTCTGTCCTACTGGATATCACGCATCTTAGGACCGCTATTTTTTGAATTACGGGAAAAATATGGCGAATTAACCGCGGTCATTACTGAAAACATCTCAGGAGCTCAGATCGTTCGAGCTTTTCATGCAGAGGAATATGAGAAGCGGAAGTTTGACGAACAAAATCAAGGATATATGGAACTCAGAGCATATGCATTTAAAATCCGATCACTGTTCCTTCCCTCAATAGTATTAGTTGTAAATCTCCTGGTTACAATTCTTATATATGCTGGGGGAGTAGCCGCTATACAGGAACGTGTGACCATTGGGCTATTGATTTCACTTTTTACTTATTTTACAATGCTAGCTCTTCCCACCCGGTTCCTTGCATTTTCCTTGATAACTTATCAGCGTGTTGTTGCAGCAGGAAATCGTGTGTTTTCACTAATTGAGGATACATCCTTTACTGAACAAGAAATGGTGGGATATCGTGTTCCGAGTAATGAAACTCCCGAAATTCAGTTTGATCAAGCGTTCTTCAAATATTCAGATCGAACAATTCTTTCCAATATATCCTTGACAATCAAATCAGGAGAAAAAATTGCGATATTAGGATCAACAGGATCAGGGAAAAGTACTCTAATTTCTCTTATACCACGGTTCCAAGATGTCTCCTCAGGACAAGTATTGGTAAAATATAATGGGGATACACATAATATTACCGATCTCGATCTATCAACATGGAGAAAAAGGGTGGGATTTGTACATCAAGAACCGTTCCTATTTGGACGAACTATAAAAGAAAACTTAACATTTGAACTCGGTGATATTGGAACTAAAGAAATTGAGCAATTTTTAGAAATAACCCAATTAGCTGACTTTGTAAAATCGTTACCAAATGGGATTGATACTATTGTGGGTGAAAGGGGAGTAACTCTCTCTGGAGGACAAAAACAGAGATTAGCAATAGCACGGATGCTTCTGAGGAAGAATCCAATAATGATTCTTGACGATGCCACCTCCTCTCTCGATATTTATACAGAAGCATTGTTCCTTGAGGCCTTTGATGACCTACTGAAGTCTTCTCCAATCAAACATACAGTAATTTTCATTACTCAACGTCTCAGTACGTTAAAAAATGTAGATCGTATAATAATTCTGAATCGGGGACAAATTGTAGAAGAAGGAACTCATGATAAACTTATGAGCACTGGTGAAATCTACCCTTTGCTCTGGAAAACACAAGAAGATGGCCAAGTTGACATAAAATTAACCTTAGAGAAAATTATTAAGGAGAGGGATGAATAATATGGCACAGGGGAAAGATCAACGAGATTTACTTCATCACGAGTACACAGATTTTGAACTTTTTAAGAGGTTACTCCGTTATACAATTCCCCATCGCAAAGTTTTTTCAATTGCTCTGGTTGGCATGCTGTTATCCACCCTCCTGACAATTGTTCAACCTTTATTATTGAAATCCGTTATTGATGATTATGTCCTCAAAAAGGATTTGGATGGATTGGGCTTCATTGCAATCATCTATTTCCTGGTGACCGTATTCTCATTTTTATTGAATGTTATTACAAGTTATATTACCACAATTACAGGACTGAAAATAATAACTAAAATACGCGAAGAAGCGTTTTATCAACTCCAAGAGCTCAGTATGGATTATTATGACAAGGAAGCTACAGGACGAATAGTATCTAGAGTCACAAATGACGTAGAAAGATTACTAAATTTACTTTCAACAGGGATTATCGATGCTGTGGTCAATATAATGTTCTTAGGGTTCTTATTTATTATATTGTTATCCCTAGATGTCACTTTAACTCTCACAGTCGTAGCTTTCTTCCCATTCTTAGCTGCTGCTATTGTCTATTTTCGAATTAAAACAAGATCAGCATGGCAACGGACGAGAAGAACGTTAGCAAAAGTAACTGGTTATTATCAAGAGGCAATTAGTGGAATAACTGTTACGAAAGCTCTATCTGCAGAGGAATTTGTTACCGATGAATTTAATATGCTAAATCTTGATAATTATCAAGCAAGAATAAGAGCTTTAATGCTCTTCGCTATCATGTTTCCTCTCATGGACTTATTACTAGCACTTGGAACGGCCTTAGTACTATCTGTAGGAGGATATTCAGTAGGACAAGAGTTAATCACTCCAGGAACTCTAGTCGCATTCCTTTCATATATCACACGATTATCAACGCCAATTATGGTGCTATCCAATTTTTACAATAGCTTATTGAGCTCCATGGCTGCAATAGAACGGATATTCGACATTCTAGACAGTAAACCCCAGGTCGTGTCGAAAGGTAACAAATATCTCACTAATGTCCTAGGGAAATTAGAATTTGATGAAGTGACTTTTCGCTATACTCCTGAGACAAATCACGTTTTGAAAGATTTTTCGTTGTTAATTCCTCCCCAACAGACATATGCGGTAGTAGGTCACACTGGAGCGGGTAAAACAACCTTAGTTAGTCTTTTATTACGTTTTTATGACTTTGAAAATGGAACAATTAAATTAGATGATGTTGATATCCGTGAATGTAATCTAGAAAATTATAGAGAAAATATCGCTATCATCCCTCAAGATAGTTTCTTGTTCAGTGACAGCTTAAGGAATAATCTTCTTTACGGAAATCCTAACGCATTAGATGATGAAATTGAAAAAGCTCTGTTGAAAGTAGGTGCATACGATTTCTCGATGAGTAAAGGTCTCGATTTTGAGGTGGGAGAACGAGGTTTACGACTATCAATGGGTGAAAGACAATTAATCTGTTTTGCACGTGCGTTACTTGCAAATCCAAGAATTTTAATTTTGGACGAAGCGACCTCCTCGGTAGATGCGCATACTGAGCTTGTAATCCAACAGAGTATGCATCACATACTTCAAAACCGAACTGCTCTAGTGATTGCACACAGATTAAGTACAATACGTTTTGTAGACAAGATTGTAGTTTTGGATGGAGGAAAAATCGTGGAAATGGGTACTTTTCAAGAACTAATGGCTCTAGGGGGAATTTTTACCAATTTATACGAGAAGCAATTTGCTGGCCAGGATATTTGAAATTCATCAATTCAACGCTATTTACCTTTACATCACATTCATTTCCTGATACCCAGAAATTTCTAATATCGTAATAAAGATGATACTAGTATACTTCAATTTGAATTAGAAAAGATATTAGAAGTATGTATACAAGAAGAATGTTAAGGACGCGATTTTACTGAGAATAGGATTGTTTACTGATACCTTTGTCCCAAATATCAATGGTGAAACAATTTCGATTATCAATGAAATATAAATTCTAAAGGAAGAAGGTCATGAAATTGTTCTTGTAACTCCAAAACTGAATGAAACAACCCCCTACAAAATGAATGGAGTCCCAATTATAAAAATCAGGAGTTTTCCAATTCCCAATTATCCTGGTTACAATCTAGCTTTAGTAGATTCAGCGTTCAATAAAATGATGAAGAAGTCTAAACTCGATATTATTCATTCCCATGGTCCATTTTCTGCAGGTTGGTTGGCATTGATTGCAACAGAATCATTGAATAAATGCCCCCTTGTAAAAACATACCACACAGATCTAGTAAAATATTCTGGGCACCTTATTGGGGGATTCCAAGCAGAGAAATTCAGTAAGGGTTTTGCGGGAGCTGTTTGGTGGTTCATAAATCTCTACTATAACAGATCAGATGTTGTTGTAA
>JAEOTQ010000064.1 GCA_016839785.1 Candidatus Hodarchaeota archaeon
CACCAATACTTGGGAGAATAAGACTAATGAGCAAATGCGAAATAACGGACGATCAATGGGCAGAATGGCTTACGATTCAGAGTCAGATATAATCATTTTGTTTGGTGGTAGTGACTGCAGATACATGGCTAATTCAACTAAACCTGGTGAAACATGGAGCTACGATTATAATACAAATACTTGGACGAACTTAACTACAGCTGATGGGCCTTCAGCTCGAGCAGAGCATTCTATGACCTATGATGAGGTCAACGATCGAATCATAATTTATGGAGGTATGAATCCAGAGATCTATTATGAAAATCTGCCCTTCTATCAAGATACTTGGAGTTATGATTACAACACAAATACTTGGACTAATATGTCTCCTCCAGTAAATCCTGGACCATTAATACAACATGGATACGCTTACGATTCCGAATCTGATAAAATTATTATTTTTGGAGGTAGATCCAAGGCACGTGATGAAAGTAGTGGGGATAGAGGTCCTTATAATAAAAATGAGACCTGGGTTTACAGTTATTCGGACAATAACTGGACCAAAATGGATCCAATTAATCATCCTAGTTTACGAGCAGTATGCAGTATGACATATATTTCTGATATAGATAAAGTTTGTATGTTTGGAGGATTATATCCAGAACCGTTGACTATGTTTTCAGATACTTGGACTTACGATTATAATACCAATACTTGGACTGATATGAATTCTCCCTCCCCCCCATCTGGAAGGTACTATCCTAATTTTGCATATGATTCCCAGTCCAAAGTTGTTATCCTATTTGGTGGTATGTCTGAAGGACGTAAGAATGATACTTGGGTATACAAGTATCAGCCAAACGTACCTAGTGAACCTAGAGATCTAAAAGCAATCCTAAAGAATGGGCATGTAAATCTGACATGGATTCAACCCAGAACAGATGCAGGATCTCCCATCACAAGTTATATTGTCTATCAGGGTACTAATCAGGATTCCCTTGAAATTCAAGCTACCGTTCAGGGGACAGATACCCTAGAATTTGTTGATACAGATGTTAGTAAAGGAACAACATATTTCTATGCTGTTCGAGCAAAAAATGCTGTGGGTGAAAGCAAGAATTCAAATGTCGTTGAATTAAACTTTCCAAATGGAGCACCAGGTTTTTCCCTTTTAATTCTGAGCTTCACGTTAATTATCTATACCGGGATTCGTAAAAGAAGATCAAATGGAGGATAAAGTTGGTTTTACAGAAACTGCTGAGATTGAAAATCAGATGAAACATTTGGATAATATACCAAGAAAAGTGACTTTTCAGTGTATATTATTTCTTACTCTTCTTTTTATAATAAACAATAACCAGTTAAGAAATTATCAGTATCAAATTCCAAGTTTTTCCAAATTCTCAATCCAAGATAATTCTGACTGGATAGAGAGGACTCCCACTATTGCTCCTCCAGCACGTTATCAACACGCTTATCAATCAGCATACGATACCCAATCAGATCGGCTTATTCTCTTTAGTGGAGACATTGGTGACTACTCTACGATATATAATGATACATGGGCTTATGATTACAATACTAATACATGGGAAAACCTAACTACGGATGATATGAAAAATTGTGGTAAGATCATGGCCGCTATGGCCTATGATTCTGAATCGGATCGTATCATCATGTTTGGTGGATGGTTTGTCCGAAATGGAGCTGCAGTCTACCAAGCTGCTGGTGTTGGAGAGACATGGAGTTATGATTATGAAACTAATTCTTGGAATAATCTGACTACCATAAATTGTCCACCTTTTCGGGGGGCGGCATCAATGACTTATGACGAGGCACATGATAGAATGATTCTTTATGGGGGTTTCAATTCAGAAATGTATGATTCAGGATCCACTTCTTCTTTTTTTCAGGAAACGTGGGCCTATGATTATAATACCAACACGTGGACGAATATGAGTCCCACTACTAACCCACCACCTCTGGGTAATCATGATTCAGCGTATGACCTTGAATCGGGTAAAACCATTATTTTTGGAGGACGTTCGTGTCAAGGCTGCCCCTCTCTCAAAGAGACTTGGGCATATGACTATACAGAAAATACTTGGATCAATATGAATCCTACAAATTCACCCCCTAGAAGAATTGGTGGATCAATGACCTATTCATCCGTAAGTGATAGAACTATACTCTTTGGGGGATTTGAATACCTTACGGATAAACAATATGCTGATACCTGGACTTACGATTATAACTCGAATACTTGGGTAGATACAAATTCACCTTTTCCTCCCTCAGCACGATTCTCCCATACTCTCGATTATGATTCTGAATCTGATATTGTAATAGCTTATGGAGGAACCTCGGACGATGCGAATGGGAATGGCATTTTTTTAGATGAAACGTGGGCATATCACCACCAACTGAATACCCCCAGCGTTCCTCAAAATCCCCAAATTTCTTTAAACATTCGTGACGTGGTTCTTATGTGGGAGCAACCAACTACAGATGGGGGGGTACTCATAGAGGAGTATGTAATCTATCGTGGAATGGAATCAGATATTCTTGAAGTGTTGGCAAATACCGACCAGAATGATGTTTTTTCCTTTATAGATACAAGAGCGAAGGCTGGACGAACCTATTATTATTCAATATGTGCAAAAAACGGGATAGGAGAAGGGGAAATGTCGACTATTCTATCAATTACTACCCCTCCTTCATCTCGCGATGATTCACTTCTAATTATGGGGGTAGTGCTATTAGCTCTTGTATTAATCTGGATAAAAAGCAGAGCCTCTTAGTGTCAGGAGATTATCTGAAAATCACCACATTTTCAGGTCTGCATTGATATTCCAATTCTCAAATTTACAGATAGAAAGATATTTCCATTTTTCTTAGCTCTGTTCTATTGGAACAATTTGCTTTCATTTTTCCGTGATCATGATGTCTAAAGTAGCACTTATACCTACAAGTCCACAATCAGTGGTTGATGATTATGGCAAGCTGCTGGATCTTCTCGAATATCAATCATTCATAAAGAAAGATCTGAATACAGTTATCAAGATTAATTTATCATGGTCTCTCTTCTATCCAGCCTGTTCAACTCCTCCTTGGCAATTAGATGGTGTATTACAGAAATTATCATCAGATGGGTTTCAAGCTGACACACTTCTCCCCACAGAAAATCAAACAGTTGTCACTCATCCATGGAATGGAGCGTATAAAAATAAGTGGCTCCCGATCTTAAAAAAGTTTAATACAACATATCGACCTTTAACCAATGAAAAGTGGATCGCATACTCCCCGAAGGGAGATGTACCTGCGATGCGGGAGCTGTTTCAAGATAAAATTATCGTTCCGGAGATCTTCCGAGGAGCAAATGTTATCCACCTACCCACATTGAAGACTCATGGCCACACCACAATGACTGGGGCAATGAAGAATGCTTTCGGAGGTTTAATTCCGAAATATCGGCATCATAGCCATAAAATGATTCATGAAGTACTCGTTGATTTGTTAACCATTCAAAAAGAAATTCATCCTGGGTTACTTGCAGTCATGGATGGTTCGGTGGCAGGTGATGGAGCAGGACCTCGAATTATGACTCCAGTTTCCACAAACCTTCTCCTGGCCAGTGAGGATCAAGTGGCTATCGATGCCATTTCAGCCAAACTCATGGGTTTCGATCCATTGAAAATTAAATTTATCAAAATGGCCCACGACCAAGGATTAGGTATTGGTGATGTTGATCAACTTGATCTAATTGGAACTGACCCCGCTGATTTCAAAGCGATGAATTTTCATTTCAAAACAAAAAAGAGTTTGGTTATCCGCTGGGATCAACGAATACGTAAAACTACTTATCAATATCGGCCATTAAAACCTCTTCATTGGTTTTTATTTTATACACCGTTCTTCAGATTATTTATCATGGCCTCTGGTGTTTATCATGACTGGATTTGGTACCCCTTAATTGGAAATCGCCGAATTAAGAAATTTAAGACCGAATCTGGTTGGGGACAACTTTTCGAAAAGTATGAATTTGGTTCAAAGATGAAGAAATATCCCGAAATTAAGAATTGGGATCGATATTGAGACCAGAGAGTCCACTTCAGATTATCTTTTTCACTTTGCAAGACATAACATTATAGTTGGTGAATTCACCAATGAAAAATCGTAAAGATTACATAATTAAGCTCTTCAAGAAGAACCGAACCTTCATTAAAGGTTTCGATTATGAAACAATGCCTCCGCATGAAGATTGGGAATCTGATCAACAAAAAGGGGTGGATGAACCTCCTTCTCAGAAACCATATACAGCAGATGCCAAACTCATTAATCTCATCCCTAAAACAGAATTTTCCACTCAGGACTTCCCTGTGACTCTTTTAGATGCGATTTCAAATAGACAGAGTCGAAGAAATTATAGTGACGTGTCGTTGACTCTTAAAGAACTGTCTTTTTTGTTGTATGCAACACAGGGAGTCAAAAACGTAGGAATTGATGAACGTCATGGACAAAAAAAGGCCGTTAAACGGACGGTACCATCGGGTGGTTCTCGTCATCCCTTCGAGACATATCTAGTGGTACAAAGGGTTCACGATTTAGTTCCAGGGATTTACCGCTACCTTGCCTTAGAGGAAAAACTCCTTTTCGTAAAACCTCTAGATAAAAATAATATTCCTGAATCTTTGTCAGAATTGACCTATAGTCAATCTTTCTGTGGTAAAAGCGCAGTATTCTTTATTTGGACTGTTATTCCATATCGAACTGAATGGCGTTACTCTCTTATTTCTCACAAGGGTATTCTGATTGAAGCAGGCCATGTGTGTCAGAATTTGTATCTAGCTTGTGAGGCTATTGATGCAGGAACATGTGCAGTCGCTGCCTATGATCAAAATGGAATTGATGAGTTCATAGAGGTTGATGGAGAAGATGAATTTGTTGTCTATGTTGCCCCTGTAGGCAAAAGAAAAAAATGAGAAAAATTTAGCTTGATCTTACTCTATTTCTTTGGGAACGGATCCCAAGTCATAATTAGGAGAGTATTGATCACAATTATTATCTGAGAGATTGTACATAAGATACATATGAAATTGATCACAAAGAGTTCCAGGTACAATAAATAGAGTAGCGCACCAACGGTTAGAAACAATTGGAAAACGACAAAATAATACCAATATTCTCCATATTTTTTGGTAATCTTAAATGATTTCTCTTTTATTATTGTAAGTTCCATTTGAAGAGGCAGAAATCCGAGTAGGACTACCTGAATTAATACAGCGGTCATAATAGAAATTCCTACCAGGGCAAAAGGAATTTCAAAATCAAATAGTCTGTAGATTTCGTATTTTCTAAATAAAAGGGTTTTCGCTAGATCTATCGTCACACATCCACATCCTCCGCGAAGATAGTCCATGAATTGATAGGTTAGTGCAATTATCGAGACACCAGATAAGGATGAAAAGAGGATGAGCCGATTTTTCTCGATTTGTTTTGGTGTGAGCTTTACTTCAGTATACTTATCTATTGCAACGCCTCCTGAGGTTGCAACGAGCACGATTCCACTGACTAATATAATCGCATACCCTAATAATGGAATATCAATAACATCAAATGATGGTGTGGTAGTTCCATTATTGTCAGGAGGAGTATAACCAATATCAACCAGAATGCAATTGAGAGTCGTGTAAATTATGTCATTATCTGCAATATTGCCTCTATATCCAAAACAACACTTTTATCATCATCCCAAACAAAGATTACCCACGGAAAGTTTCCATAATCGCTCACAGTAATATTATATACATCCATTTGCTCAAAAAAGAACGTAGTTTCAAGGGATGCATCAATAAACGCAATATCGATGCTATCATTCGATTGATACTCAACAAAAAAAGGGTTAACATAGGTAGTGTACTTATCTACACAATTGGGACATTGATTATACTTGATAATGATACAATCAACGGGTTCATCAGCTTGACCTTCAGCCCTGCCTATGAAATCACCCCCAAGAAAAAAAGAAATGAATAAAAGGGCACTTAGGAACATCAGAGAATTCTGAAACTTCCTCGATGAACTCATTTCTTATTCAACTTAGCTAGCAATTTAGTAACTATAGGTGAGAAATAATCAAATGCTTCAGATAACCCCTTATCTTCATTTACTCTTATATTCAAATCGAAAGGTATCTGACCAAGAACTTCTGAGTTGAAATCCTTTGCCATTTTTTCACCTCCGCCTTCTCCAAATAGTGAATGTTCTGTATCACAAGATGGACATTTAAACACTGACATATTCTCTATGATTCCGAGGACGGATTCTTCTCCCAACATTTTTCGTGACATAACGAGAGATTTTCCAGTATCCAGTGTACTTACTTCTTGGGGAGTTGTAACAATCACAACCCCGTCTAAATCTGGTAACATTTGCATAATACTGATAGCTTCGTCTCCTGTCCCTGGAGGCATATCAAAAATCAATATTTCTAAAGGACCCCAATCAAAATCAGTTAAAAATTGGTTAAGAGCTTTCATCTTGATTGGACCTCTCCATACAACGGGAGTGGATGTGGTTTCTAAAAAGAACGCCATTGAAACGACTTTTACTCCCATTGGGCCTACAACAGGCAATGGTTTTCCGTTCTCTTGAACTTCAACTCTTTTTCCCTCAATTCCAAGCATTTTTGCAATATTAGGGCCTGAGAAGTCAAGATCCGCAATTCCTACTTTTCCCGGAAATTTCTTTCCAAAAGCCAACGCTAGATTAGAGGCAACGGTAGACTTTCCTACTCCTCCTTTACCACTAAGCACAACTATCTTTTTCTTAACATTTTTCATGGCAGCAGCGATTTCATCCTGCTGTGTTTTCAAATTTGACTGCACGGTCGTTTCCTTCAGAATTTATTAAAAAATTAGTCTGTATCTTTCAATTAGCGAAGAGATAATCCAGATTATTAGTATCCCTTCAGTTAACAAATCGTAGATATTTTGTTTATCTAATATTTGACTACAACTATTCTCGACCAAATGCCATTTTCACTAATTCAAAAGCGCCTTCAAAGACATGTTTGGGTACTACCGTCAATTCTTCAGCTTCAGATCCGTATTTAAGATTAAAAAATCGAGTGAAAGCAGCTAGTGCACTCCAAAGAAATCTGGATGCATGATCGGCAATAATAAAAGTAATGAAATTTTCATTATTGGAAAGCATAATAATTTCTTCTTGAAACTGTATCATTTTGACATCTGTTGTTTCAATCATCTCAGTAAATAAGTTTAATACAGCTAAAACTCCACCGGAAAATAAGAGATCACGATCACTTCCTAGACTCTCGCCAGGAACGAAATCATAGGAATATAACAATAAACCTGATTTATTTATGACCATTAGCTTCTTCAAACGGTGAAACTGCAACATACCCAATGGTGCACTCACATATGCTCTATAAATTAACCAGCTACCTACAATGACACTAATATGTGGAGCTAGATGTTGTAAGAAAATATGGAATTCTGGATTGATAATTTTTTCTAAAAATCGGGCACCAACCACCACTAGTAATGGAATTGCATAAAAAAAAATTATCGAAAGTTGCAGCATAACTGCTTGTACTTTCTGTTCCCGTAAAGTTATTTGATTTTTAATCTTCTGGAGAGAGAATAGAGCTATAATAATAACATAACCTACAAAATATGCTGCGGGAAAGTTTGTGGTATATAGAACAATTAACAGAGTTAGAATGACACCATAAAGGTCTTCAATATTTTGTATGAAGATTAATTCATCAGACATTATTTCTGGGAATAAAACTGGATATATCATATTGAGTAAAAAGGCTCCTAGAAAAATTCCATAAATTGAAGCATGAATTGGTGAGACTCTATCTTTACGAAAAAACTCAATAAACAGTAAAAAAATCCCTGAAGAAATACCACCAAACAAGGGAAACAAGTAGGTAACTACATTTCCCTCGTTGCGATAAAATTGTACGGGATTATCCATATTTACAATATAGAAAAAAAATTCGAATCCTACAAAAACAATGAACACAACATATAATCCGATTAGTATTCCGATTACAGGAATTCTTGTTTTTCGCCACCTAGCCATTAAGGAATAGATTAAAAAGAGGGAAACACCCATTTCAAGGGAGAAAATGCAAAATCCTACCAAGCTAAGTGTTGATAACGCCAAACGACAATCCGTCCAACCTGTACTATAGATCAGTTAAGGAATCCTCAGGAAATCAATTGAGGTAATTCTTCAAAGTTCTTAAACACTATGAAATAATTCAATCGTAACAAGTAGAAATTCAGAAGAGGCTCAGAAATATGAATTCGTTCCTTTCTCAAATAGCTCATGATTCTCTCTCTCTCATGACGACTAATTCTGATTTGAGAGTAGAATCAGTGGTTATAGGAATTCGATATACATGCGTGATTCTCTCTGATGGCTCTTGTGGAGTGGCATATACATTAATTGATCAATTAACGGAAAAACTTAGCCACAACAAGTATCTATCCGAGAAATTTCTGTATGAAAAAGATTTGGTGCATTTAATTAATTACTGTAACTCTAAATATTCAATCTTTCGAAGTGTTGGAGTAGCTACGCTAAATGCCCTTTCGCAAGTATATTTACCCTCACTTGGAAGGAAACCTAAGAATATTCTAGCTCTTTTTCAAAACGATTCTACAAATATTGGTATGATTGGTGATATTCAGCCTATTTCCCGACCTCTAGCTCAACATGGACATCATATCAAAATATTAGACAATTTTGCCCCCAAAATTCAGAACTCTCAAATAACCGCAGTAGAAGGAATTTCGGCATTAAAGAATTCTGATCACATTATAGTTTCAGGATCGGCACTAGTTTATGAAACTTTTGACCAAGTTCGTGACCTTCTAATATCAATTCAGGGAGAAAAGATCCTTCTCGGGCCTTCAGCTCAACTTCTTCCTGATGTCGCTTTTAAACATGGTTTCACCTTTTTAGGGAGCTCCAAAATTATCGATACAGAATCTACCATGAGGGTTATAACAGAGGGAGGCGGCTATCGAGCATTTAAGACATTTACAAAAAAATATGCATTTCAGCGACAATGATTTTGATGTGAGAATTTTGTCGAAACGTCGTAAAATACACTGATGACACTGTTTATCCAATGTTGGCACTTTTCGATACCTCCCAATTATTTCTATTATTAATTTCAATGTTGTAATCACGACAGAAATAATTGGATGATTTCAAAAATGTCCGTAACGACTCAATTTGGCTTCAAAAAGTCTTTAGATCGATTAATGCAGTTGATATATCTCTCTTCGAACTTTTTTACTAATCTTGAAGTTCAAAATCAAGTTTGTGCTTTAAATGTCAATGATTCTTACTCAGACGATGAGAAAAATCAGATTCTAACGTACTTTCTAGACTTGATAGAATCTCTTTCTTTGGAAAGGATTTATCTTACCCAAGATCCAAATGATGGGAACCGATATTTCTACAACGGAGGATTTTGACTTGTATTCAGACTATTACGCCATACCAATCAAAAAATCCACTCCCAAGAAAAAATCCGTGATACACTACTGGAAGGAACCCCAAATGAGCTCTCAGAAGATCAACCAGGAACAAGTTGAAAACCAAGATAATGAAGTGGAAGCCTCTCGTTTAGCTGATAGAGCACTATTACTATTATCGTTTAAAGATACACCAAGTCAAAACCTGCATCATGTGTTACAAGTCCTGGGAATACACTCCATAGAAGAAAAGAAAAGCATTTTGCAAGAGATTTTCAGATTAATTCGTGAAGGAATTGTTTACGTTCCTAAAGGTCTACCATTGCTAATTGATCATGGAATTGACAATATTAAGGATGTTTCTGAAATCGATCTGGTCCTTCTCCGACCCTATGATCAACTAATAGCTGAAATTCAGCGGGATATTTCTGCGTTTAATAATAGATAATGTGAAGTGCAAGAGTTGAAGAACCTAGCATTGCAAAATTCAAATTTAGTAAGCACAGCACAGCTAAATGAGCTGAAAATTCATTTAAAACTGATAAATAGTACTTGTGATGATGAATTGACCACAAAATGGCAACATATTCAACATATGCAAATTGATCTAGATTTAGATCCGAATCTGAGTATTAAGGAATTAGCACAGCTATATTACAAATTTGAGGATATCATAGAGGTATTCAAATTAAAAACTTATACTTTTCGTCAATTAGAAAAACTTTTAGTGGAATTAGAAACAGTAAAGAACATGTTGGATATTCCTCGTGACACTCCACTCCAGCAGATCGTTTTTCAATTAACCTCGTACGATATTCCTTTATTAGGAGTGGGAAATGGCTCCATCTTAGAAAAGATAATGAAATATTATTGAGCTACTGATTCTTCAATGTTAAGGTTTCTTAGGCTCTATATTTTTATTAGATTAAGTGCTTCTTCTGTATAACTAGTAAACAATAAAAAAGGAAGAGAGCCCCTCCGTCCCATTGTAAATGAAAATCGAATTCTAACTAAGTATTCTATCTTTTAACGAGATGGACTTGAATCCTCTTAATATTAATAGTAGTGAGAAATTGAATATTGTAAAAAATATACCATAAAGTGGATTCAAACTTGTCGGATCCCATAAAGTCCATTGGGAATATACCAATCCAATCAATAGGAATCCCAACGATATTAATGATGATGATCTATAACTTGTCTCTTTAGAAATTCTGTACCAAGAATAACTAGTGATCATGGTCATTGGGATAAAAATCCCATAAAGAAATACATTCATAACCAACGTAACATCTTCACTGAATGTTAAGCTCGCAATAAACCATATTCCACCTATTACTGTCATTGCAAGTGCAGGAATATATTTTACGTAAGATTTATCCGTGTAAAAATTTGCTATATTAATCCACAAACCAGATACATATAAGACCATTGGGAATCGCCATAGAAAGAATAGGAATGGTACATCCATATTTGCTATCGAAAAATTCAGCGCATCCAAGGACATTCCTAAGAACGTGATAGAATAAACGATGAAAGTTGCGGTCCAGCTATATCGAAATCCGTAACGATATGATGTAAATCCTATCAATGTAAGAAGAATGAATGCCAAAAGTGATAGACCTAATTGGCTATATTTGGCATCAAGATTGTTTAATGAAAAACTATACGGATTAGATAAAACAAGGAAATTCACAATGAAATATGAAGGAATAAGTAGGACTATCCATGGCTTATTCCTCACAAAATCTTTCAACCATTCAATATTTGTAAATGAGGTTTCTGTTGTATTTACTCTCATAATTTCAGCTCCATGATGATATTTCTATTCGATTAATTTAACATCATGCTATTTATAAATACTTATTGATAGCAGGGAAGGTTATTTTAACATAAGATTTATTAATTCAGGCTAATTAATTTATATATGTGTAGAGCATAACATATACTTTCAAGAGGGATTTTATGAATAATGATACGAACGTTAAAATCGATTCTAAGGACAGAGCGATCATTAAACTATTACAGAATGAACCCAAGATCACCCATCAGATGGTAGCAGACAAACTAGCCAAGAACAATATAAAACTTTCAAGGCAATCCATTCAAAAACGTATTAAACATCTTGAGAAAAATGGAATTATCAAATATGCCGTCTTAACGAATGAAAAAGAATTAGGCAAAGAAATCACAGCATTCATTTTGATCGAACTCGGTGAGTCTCACATTAAACACTTAAAAGTTCATAAGCAATTATTGGACAGAAAAAACGAGCTGGAACTATTAGAAATTCATTATGTTGCTGGTCAAGAAGATGTACTTGTGAAAATGCGAACTAGAACTATTGATACATTACGGGTCAACTTAGTAAAGATTACTCAACTGGAAGGAGTATCACGTACAAGAACAATGATATCACTTACCTATGTTGAGCGGAATTTTCCAGATACGGAGGAGGAATTCTTGAAAGCTTTAGAAGTTGTTGGAACTCATCGATAAGGTTTGTATAAGGGTATATATAATCTTCCGGTAGATTTATTCCCAAAATTCTCTAAGAACAGGGCTTTTGAGTAGTTGTTCGAATACACCAAAAATCAAAATGTCTTAAAAATCAAAATCCTTTCATTCTAAAAAGAAGGTAAACAAAGATGTCTCTCCCCTTTTCTATTAGTTCTGCTCAAGATTGGATTGTACATGTTCCATCTTTTCTTGCTTCCCTCGAGGAATACTCTGATTATGTAAAAAATGCGGGTGCTACAAGTTATCTGGCGAATACACTCGTTCAAGTTATAAATGAAGCTAAAGATGAAATTCTTAACACTATTCATTCCATTCTCAAGGATTCCTCCACCGTTGGAAAATTTGTCATGATTCAGATATTATTTCACGCCTCTGAAATCTGGACAGATTTAGTCGAGTTTAATCGCATTCAACCTGCGTTAACAGCTCTTGCTCTCTCACCTGATAAATTATTCACAAAAGATGCTATTCAACTATCACAAAAACTAGAATCAATATCATCTGGAGGTTTATTAGGAGAAAAAGCTGAAGACACGTTGATATACGAAGCTGAGGACAGAGAATTTGCTAAATCTGCTCCAAGTAGAGAGGATTTTTATGGTTCATTAACATCCGAAAAGAAAAAGGCAAAGAGAAGTGCCCCACCACCATCACCTGCTCCTGGTATGCCGATGCCTACCCCCCAACCTGCCCCAAAGGCAAGTCCTCCTCCAGCTCCGATGGTAGAGAGAGCGGAGCCATCTCCCCCTCCACCATCCGTTTCTGTTGATGCTCGTGCCGCTAGTGTTGCAAGATCAATAATTACTGAGAAAGAAGTTTTTGAGGAGGCAGAGGAAGAATTAGAACTTGCAATGGAAGAACCAGTACCAGCAGAAGAAGCTGTAGAAGAAGCTGTAGAAGAAGCTGCAGAAGAAGCATTAGAAGATCTAATCAAAGACGATTTCAAATCGAAGGATATCGCTACATCTGGTTCAGTGGATGTCGGATCAGCACAGGGTGTACCCGAACCTAAAAGTGTATTCACACATGTTCATTACTTTAATCGGATGAACTCTCGTAAAACGTATCCATTCACAGTCTCATTAACCAGCGCCGCGAAAAAAGTCAGAGCTCGGAAAATGCATATCCTTTCTGGAGAACGTGAAACCGAAAAACAAGCAGAATTTGAACTTGATCATCTTACACGACAAATAATGGTCGAACTACTCATTTCTGGTTGTCTTGTGCAACCAAACTTTCAATATGTCGATCCAGATAATTTACCAGTTGAATTAACATTTTATATCACACCCCTTGTTGAAGCAGGATATCAAGCCTCAAAAATTCAAGGTCAGTTGCTCTTGAAGAATGATATAGGTATTATCCTTCAGAATTTACCACTCTCCGATATTTTTGTTGTCAGTAATCGAATTTCCAAGATTGCGGCTATTATTGGTGCAGTCGGTGGGGGAACCCTCCCCGCTTTGGATTTTCTCTTCGGTGTAAATTTACAAGACGCATTAACAGGCCAACTAGAGTATACAGCTCCAGATATTGCATCCTCTGTTAATATAAGATCTTTAATTACTACAAGTCAGATAGCGATATTTTTCATCTTCATTAGTATCGGATTACTCTGGTGGTGGCGTAAAGGCCGTTCGAAAAGAGCTCCAGAGGAAAAACTGGCGATAAATCTTCCTTAATAGCTATTCTAAAGTCTACAGATCAATATGACCTATAGATGAACCACAATGACATTTCGCACTGGAATTACTATCCAAGCAATAGGTGATTTGACTCCATCAAATGTCGTCGATCTAGGAATGGCGATTAACCTTAAACATATTGAATTTGATCCCACAGTATTCCCTGATATTTCAAATGTACTGAAAAGATTACGAACAGAACAAACCACGATCCATGCTCCTTATATGGAAGATTATCATATGGATCTTTCATCGAAAACTTCTGAAATTGACAAGCTAATAGAGGATATCACCTTATACAAGTCACGAATGAACATCATCGGTGTGATTGTCCATCCCCCGCTAGATGCAGGGGGAGATATGGATAAATTCTATAATCGTTTGGATATGCTTCCCTTTCCATTACTTGAAAATATGCCCTATCAATCTTGGGACGATTTTCTCGATTTCTTTGATACTACACAGGCTAACGTTAATAACCACCTGGGAATGTGTTTTGACATCCCTCACTCTTTCATAACAAATGGCTCCAAATTTCTTGATATACCAGTCGAGGTATTAAATCATTTATCTTCCCCAAAGGGATACATCCATATTTCAGGCGGTACAGCTGACGAGGATACTCACTATCCTCTGCTAACAGAGGGTATTATCCCCTTCCATGAAGTGGAGGAATTCCTAAAAAGAATTTCATTCAGTGGGACAGTGACAATGGAACTTTATCCCAGATCTTTCCAGGATATTGACAAAATACTTCAATCATACATTCTGATGCTTAGTATTGCTAAAAAAAGAATACATAAGCTTTCCGTCCAGATTAAACGTCCATTTATCATGCGAAAAATCAATAAAATGGCAACAACTAAGAAAATTACTTCTGAAAAAGGGTGAAGAAGGAATCTCTACCCACTAGGTTTTTCTAAGAAATTAGTACCGATAAGATTCTTGATTCTACCCCACCTAGGTAGCATATAACCAACATAAATGGGAAGGAATAACGCTAAGTAAAGTATCATGAATTCACTTCCAATTTGGGGAAAAAAATTTTGAGTAATAATGAATAATAGAAGAATTGAACCAAAATAATAAAATTGAATAATGGTTCGCATTAATCCCTTCAAGAACCAGTGGATGGGAAGGTGTTTATTATGAAGAATAAAATAGAAATAAGTTCCGAGAGAATAAAAGAATAAAGTTACTCCTACGAGAGAACTACCAGCAATACTAAGTAACAATGCGTTTTCTCTTGAGTAGATTCTTCCTGAGGTGAAGAGAAGAAACCAGAAGGTAATTCCAGCAGCCATAAGTCCATAACTCAAACCCACAAGTCCAATTGCCTTCTGGATCTGTACAGGCTCTTGAGCACTGATTTTTTCCA
>JAEOTQ010000065.1 GCA_016839785.1 Candidatus Hodarchaeota archaeon
ATCAAACTTTTGGGTTAAGATTGGTTTTAATTTTTGACATTCCTTAAGGTAGTTATGCTTCACTAAGAGTCCCCCAATTGGAATCAACTCCCATAATGAAAGCATTTTATCTATCTCCCCCGTGCTCTCCCCTTCTTTTTCGTTTTTCCAGCAGTTTTGAATTATCCACTCAATTCGAGTATTTAGAATTTTCAGTGACATCGCTGGTTTTTCAATGTCAAAAAACACATTAGCAAATAAGGTTGACTGATAATTGATTTGAGGCCCCATAGGTTGAATCATCCCCCTATAGGTTGAATCATCCGACTCGCCTCCCATATCCGCGTATCCAAAATTGGCCTCCTGTATGTCATTAAACAATTCTTCAATCTTTCGAATATCCTTTCTTGCTTTTGCAATTTCTAATTCTAAATAAAATCTGCTTAATGAGAATTTTCGTTGTTTCTGAGCAGGTTCACTGGTCAATATTTCATCTGCTTTCGCCATTAATCGTATTATTTCCGATTTTGGGAGTGTATTCACCATTTGTAAAGCATATTCAAGCCATTGTATTGGCTGAGTCCCAACTGATATTTGTTTAAGAAATTCTGGATAAGTTTTTGCTGCTTTCTCCAATAATTCGGTTTCATGGTTTTTCTTCAATGATTGAATGAGCCTTATTGCAGAACCAATCAAACTTATTATTGGTTCTTTTTTATGAAGTAGGGTATCCTCCCAATGAGTATAACTTTTCGTATAATAATGACTCGCTAAATAATCGTTCGAATCTGAGGCCCTAAGAAAGTCTGCAATCTTTCGATAGCCTTCTGCTTTCAACCATGGCTCTAATTTAGATAAATCTGCGTCTCCTCTCTCAAGAAGCTCATTAAAATTATTTTTGGCTCCAATTTTCATTAAATCCAGAATTAATTGTTGATACTGATGAGATTTAGTATTTGTTTTTAATTTTTGAATTTCATTTGAAATTTTTTCATAAATTTCAAGTAGGAACTCTCGATTCAATACGTCATATAATTCATTCTTTGCCAACCTATTTCCCCTTCTTCAAATAACGGTGTTCCAAAATAATTTTATTCTGATTCATTTTCTTTACGCTTTTTTTTGGTTGATTCTTTGATAGATTATCTTACATATAATCCAAGCTAGCTTCCAATAATCCTTTTTACCAATCTCTCAAAAATTTCTTGAACCTGCATCTTATTTGTGATTGTCGTCTCGATATATTCGCAGGATAACTCATCTGCTACTTGCTTCCCTTCTTCCCACGAAACTTCCTTGAAAAAAAGAGGATCTAGCGCGAATTTTTTACTAGAATAATCCCTAATTCCTAACAACACAATTGGTTTCTCTGCTCCTTGGACTTCCCGCCACCAGTCAGGCACACTTTCAAAGGAGGCCCGATCGTTTTTATCGAAAATTATTATCGAGCCAACAGATCCTTCAAAGTAAAAGCGCCTCAATCTTCCAAAATACTCTTCACCCCTTATAATATGGAAGAGAAGTTTTATCTCCTCTTCTTGGAATGTTATTACATGAGATGCTGTCAGAAAACCAATAGTTGGGGAACAATCCGTGTCAAATACCTGTTCTGCTACTAATTCAATTGTACGTTTATTCAAGTCAAAATTATTACCAATGATACAGATTTTGAGTACGTACTTCTGAAGGTTATAGGAATCCCTTTTTTTCTCGATTTTTCTTATTTCAAGATCTTCAAGGTGTTCTAATGACTTTGGATAGCTGGAAATGGGATTCCCTGTCAAATCAAGTGTTTTTAAATTGGATAAATTCTCCAGGGTTGTAGGTAGTGCTGTTAAAGAATTAGCTTTCAAAGAAAGTCGTTGTAGACTTGATAAATTCCCTATCGATTCTGGGAGTGTGGATAACTGATTATTCTCGAATGATAATGCTTGAAGCTTTTCCAATGAACCTAGGGTAGAAGGGATGGAATTCAATTGATTATAACGGCACCATAACTCCTGGAGATTTTTTAACTTGCCCAAGTTCCTTGGTAGAGTCGTTAATTGATTGTAGTCTAGATCTAACATCTTTAGTTTTGAGAGGGATCCAATTGTTTCGGGTAAATAAGTTAACTTACATCGCTGTAAATCTAGTACTTCCAAATATCTAAAATCTCGAATTGAAACAGGTAATGATATTATTTCCTGATCTTGTATAATTAATTTTACCAGATGCTGATTTTTTATTTCTAGATTCTCAATCTGGGAATTTAAGGGCTCTTTGAAAAGAGATGCCACTTCTAACAAAGCTTTTGCTTCGTTTTGGATGAGAACAGAATAAAGCCAATAATTACGTAGATATTTTGGATGAATTTCTAATCGATCAGTTTCTTTTCCTGTAGTAGGGTCCATAGTTTTCGTAATATGATACCATTCTGAAGTAATTAATTCCTCAATTATCTTTTCTGCAACCTCACCTTCTAGCTCAAAATATTCTTCAAATTCCTTAATATTAAGACATAAATTTCCTCCTGAATTAATAAACTCCTTTTCTACTATTTCTAAGAGGTTTTCTTCCTCTTTCTCAACAATTTGTTCAACATTATTAGTTACTTCTCGCTGTTCATTATCAGTTGGTTCAGGTTTGACATCTAATTGCTCTGAAATGAGTCTGATGGTTTCTGTTTCAATTTGGTTAAGAGCCTCGTGAATTGAATGATCATAAATGGAGGTTTCTAGATAAGAAACAATCTCGGAGTTTATTGCTTCTTGAAATAACGTCTTTACGAATTCCGTTCGTTCTGCTCGCTTGATCAAATCAGGTATTAAATCTGATTTATGTAATAAAATATATACTGCTGGTGGACCACCTGGTCTTCTCCGGTATCTTGCCACTTTTTTTAGAAGTTTTATCGCTTCTACGAAACCTTTTATTGAAGTTGGAAATTTTCCAGGGGTAGAAATATCACAGATGAAGATGAGGACATCCACATTTCTAAATAAGAAAAAACCACTTTTACTCCATTGTTTCAGATTTTCTTCTTGTACTGGTAAATCTAGCTCATAAACCACATCGACTGGATCTTTAGAACAATCACCATTCTCCCCACCAGATATAATATGATAAATAGAAGTTTTTCCTGATCGGGGAAGTCCCACGAGTATAATAGTTTTGGGGAATCGATTTTGTTTATTTCTCTGATTTTTTTGATATTCTCCCATATAATATATAATATTCATCCTCCCTTGTTTCTTTTTACCATTTCTTTCTTCTTCATGTTACATCATTAATCCCTCATCCTTCACCATCCGAGAGAGCTTCGCTTGTTTTAACACAAGTTTTTGGTTATTATTTATCCCTCCTCTGCTCTCTAAATTGATGATAGGTCATTTGTTGGTGATTCCACTATCTCCTTCCAGAAGCTCAGGTGTACTAGTTGTGAACTCATATACGCTTATCTAGAGAAACTCTCCGGATATTTCATAGCTATCTCCCACTCCTCGCACACGGGCTATTGTCAATAAACAATGTGGAAAGTGTCAGTCCTCTCGTGTTTCTCCAAAAAAGCCTTCAGGAGTCAAATAGCGTGTGTTCGTGAGTCTTCTGATGTAATATCTTTCACAGCTTTTTTTCTTCTTAGCTACTTTCATTCTTTCCTGCGCATTAATTCCTCTGCTAGAATTTAATAACTCATCCATTCCTATTCTTATCGGCGTTTTTCTGGGGACTCGTTCGGTTTACACCTCTTAGATACCGTTGATCAAGTCCACCATCATTTCTAGTTGGACCACACACACAGGTTGTCCCACATTCCTCACAATCGTCTTCTGACATAATTAATCACCAAATTCACACAATATTTTTGCGATGTTAGTAATTTCGAGTAGAGATTTTTCCTAAAACCCAGTCTCTTCCTTTTTTCGTGATGTACCATGTGATATTTTTTCCACGTGGTTTAATTCCGCAGTAACCTTGACTCTTTAGTTTTTTCATAACTTTATTAGCAATTTTTCTGTCTTTATTCCTTACTTTGGCTAGAATTCTGTGGATTGGAACCCCAGCATGGATTGCTCCATTGGTAGAATTAAACAAAGCACGTAAATATCGTTCTTCGATTGGACCTAACTCACCTTCGCTCTTTACCATGATCTTTCACTCCAATTCACCTCACTCTTCTCTCTTTTTTCAAATCAATCAACCACGCAATATTATGTAACTATAATATTTAAGTTTTTTCCAATGTTTGTTAAAAAGTAAACACTTATATAGTCCCATATTCTTATTCAACTTGAGATTATTACCATTAACCTAACTCATGTAATATCTATTGTCAAGAGAAAATGCCCAAATTAAACAAAATACAAATTAATATCATACTGGGTTTGTGTAAAAGAAGTTTACATAGTAGAGGATAATACAAATACGTGTTTATTAGATTATTGATTGATAAATTATGGATAGTGGATTCTATGCCTTTGTCCTCCTTAGAAAAAGATAAGAAAAAACTTAGTAGATCACGGGAAGGGACACTTATTAGAGCACGAGAAAAATTGAAAATCGAAAGAGAAAATCAGTTGTATGAAGATGTCATAACTGTCGCTACATACATTAATAATAATCCTGGAAGATGTTTGAGTGAGATTGCTCGTGTTATGCACTGGTCGGTGGGAAAGGCCCAGCATGTGCTTAACTATGGTGAAGAAAAGGATTTTTCAATTGAATCAAAATTTTTTATTGAAAATGGGAAGGCTAAACGAAAATTCTTCCCTGTAGCTTGGTATAACAGTATGGATTGGGAGAATTTCGAAGACAATGAATCCACAGAGTTGATGGTTAAAGAGGTTGCATCTCTCCAAACTAGGGCTCATGAACAGGGATACGAGATAGAAATTAAAGATAAGGTACTACGTGAGAAGCTCAGACGTCTACGTCAATCTCATTAAATTTGTTCGATATTTTCGTTCTCTTATTCTTTTCTATCTTATAGATTTTCTATAACCCTCTAAAATTCTTCTCTGTCATCTTCAATATCACACCATTCAATGTAACCATCTAGATGCTCGTACAGGATGACATCATTTACTAATTCATAAATTGCCTGAATAACTAAGCTCCTTTCGTATTCTTCCGTCTCTGCCCATTGGAATATGAGATGTAAATTTAGATGTCCTTGATCATCCCCAATTTCATCTAGCATCTTAAGGATTAGTTTCTTGAGTTGTTCTACTCTTTCATGAAGACTGAATTCAATTCTATGATTTGCACGAATTTTTTCAAATGCAGCCATAACACCAATCAATTTTCTTTCTTCTTCTGTTATATCCAGTTGAGATAAGACAGCATTTAGAAATGGCATTTCATAGATCTCATCCAGATATAATGCGAAAAATTGGTGTTGAGATGGAAGGAATGAAAAAGTAGGAAGAAGTTGTTCCCCTCTTGGGTCAAAATCTTTAATTTTTCTTCTCAATATTCTATCTTGTGACATTCCACATATCAGGCACTCGTCAAAACTATCAACATAAGATTGGAAAAAGGGGGGATACGCCACATTACAACTTGGACATAACCATAGCTCTTTACCCATCTCATATTCACTAGGGTCCCCATAAACTGTAGATTTTTTTGCTGCTCGCAATAATTTTATTCCTTGCACCTCCTTCCCTGAATTAGATTTAATGAGAGATAAATGAGCTACACCTGCTAGAACAAACAAATCTGCTATACAGGGAGCTGTTTTGATATCAGCATGTTTCTCTTGCAAGAGATTCTCTAAAGAAATTATTGGCACATAAGTAAATTCATCAAGATTTGTTAGAACACAGTTCAACTGCCAATTTTCAAATGAATGTACGATCCCAGATTCTAGCATAATTGAGAATTCTTTCCAAGACTCGCTTACTTTCAATATGGTGAGTTTCATTAAGCTCTTGCCCCCTCGAATTTTTTCCCGTGGAGAAGAAAGAGTTGAACCTACATTATTTTCTAAAAATGTCCAAACTCTTCTTCTATCTTCAGAAATCATTAATGATTCTAGGATACGACCAATCAATGCTGACTTATAATTTAACGCCTCATCAAACCGTAAAGCAAAACCTGAAGGGTAAAAGATTAGATGTACTTCAAACTTTTTACTCTTAATCCCATTTATAATTTTGAAACGGATCAAATCCGATAAATAAAGAGAGTCTTGGACAATTAAATCGAACTCATTATAACAATCCTTCTGTACCTGTCGATAAACATCTTTAGCATAAGTAATCATATCAGAATATCCCAAGAATTCTCTGTTGAGCTTGTTTATGAGCACCATTTCAATATCTCTATTTCTTAAATTCAAATTTTTTTTTAATGTTTCTTAAACACTCTCACTGATTTTGATTTTAAGGCTTAAAATGACACTTCATTTTATCCTTTTCTTCATAACTTTGTTATCTAAGCTCTATCTTAAGGAGTCTACTAGCGTGTGTTCTGAGTGTTTCTGGTCTTATGTCTGGTGGTCACTTCTTTTTCGAGGGATCGTATGTGTTGGTATCCAACTCTACAATTGGGTGGGTAGCTCTCATTTAATTCTCTACTGCTGGTATGCTTTCTTAATTTTGAAATCTCTAGCAGTGTATAATAATTTAAGGATCCTTTTTTCCGTCACATCTGCCTTAATTATTACTTAAAACCGTAACTGGAATCGTGAGGTGTCTTCCGGGATAGTCCTTGGCGTTCTACAACTGGGACATATGAGAATTTTCTTTTTTTCTTGGATTTGAGTAACCCAAACACTTCCACAGGTACAAAATAGTGAATCCTCACTCCTTACATGTTTAGGAGAAATATCTTGTGTCTCGATTGTTATTGTTTATACCTCCTATTAAGTTATAATTTTTGGTCTACCTCTAAAAAAAAAGAGGAAAGGGAGATTTATACTCGGATTTTTAGGAACAATCCTCTTTTTTATAGTTTTAATCGTTTTTTCCCAGTCCCAGGCAATTTCGGAAGGGTTAATGTTAGAGTTCCGTCCTTAAAGGTAGATTTTATCTCCTCGGTATTTACGGTACTAGGAAGAGAGATTGCTCGATAAAATTTGAATGCGCACCGTTCTTGTCTGAGATAGCGCCCTTCGTCTTTCTCTTCTTTCTCTTCTTTTTCTGCTTTCTGCTCTGCTGAGATTTCTACAGTTTCAGATGTTACATCTATTGTGATGTCCTCTTTTTTAAATCCTGGGATGTCGGCTTCAACAATGAATTCAGTCTCTAATTCACGTACATCTACTAGAGGGGCAAACGTTCGATCCGTTACTGCTAATTCTCGGTCACCAAAGACATTTGAAAATAAATTTCGCATTTCATTTTCAAGACGAGATACTTCTTGGAATGGATCAATTCCCCATCTTCGATCTCTTCTAATTAAACTCATTTTAATCACTCCTTTTATATTTCATCTTGGTTTAAGGAAATACTTCCCATTTTCGTCTTGATTAATAGATGTATATATACTTTTTGTTACTCTAGCTTATCTTAAAGTGTATTTTCCTGCCAGATCTATTAGTTAAACGCATTTTCCTCATTTAATTCGCAGTGTGAAAATAATATTTACGACCACTGTGAATAAATTTTTTAAAGATCAGATTATTCAGCTGATGGAATTTCCTAGGTTTAATTCTGTATTGAAAGCTTTTTTGTGTTTTGGATCTTGATCAATAGTCTGGTCTTTTGCACATTATGATTGAAAATCCTTATTTTACAGCATGAAATGGACTTCGAAAGGACGAATCCAATTTTTCTTCGAAGTATTCGATGAGTACGATTTGATCAAGAAGTATTGTGGTTTCATGTTGGATTTTGAGGAGCTTCTCAAATAATGCTCTTCTAATAATGATGATTCTTTCATTAGAAGCAATAATTATCTCTAATTCATTGGATAGAGCTAAAATTACTGGAATAGCAAGAAGACTGAATAGAAAAAATGCATTCACGAAGCTCAAAATGATGGTACAACAAATAAGCAGAAGGGCTATTATATAAACTGATTCATTGTATTGTACAACCTCTGTTCCTGAAACAAATTGCTCTCCTTTGATAAAAAGTCTTTTCACTTCAGATCTGAGGTTATATCGACCAATTAAGAACCCCACTATCCGATTTCTAAATAACGTTCGATACCGATTTAGAAAATTCATTGAAAGATCCCATGTTCCTTTTATCGATTGCTTATCCATTTCGAGAATTATAAGCCTAATTCTGTTAGAAATAATGATCGATTTATTTGTTTTCTGGATTATTTCAGGTCATAAAGCATCTTCTTAGGTCCATTATCCCTCTCGTCTTGAACCATACAGTTTTAATCGTTGGTGTGAATATATTGGAGATAAAAAAAATTTAAATTTTAACTTTCACAAACGTAAGAGAAGTTAGATCAGGATACCGAATCGTTATATACTGAAGAATTGATTGATGGTGATTTATATAAAATTAAAGTGTTGGGAAGGCAAACCCCTTTTGTTGTTCAGATCAAAAAGAATGGAGCGGAAAGTGAACAGCGTATTGATCGAACTAAAGACC
>JAEOTQ010000066.1 GCA_016839785.1 Candidatus Hodarchaeota archaeon
CCTGCGGTTGAATGAGGAATTAAGAGGATTTCATCACCATTTTCGATTCCATAATCTCCAATTGGAGCACTTTCATCAAGAGTACGGCCTGCATGAGATAAGTGGAAATCATCTGGATCTAATCCAAAGATATTCGCCAAGGTATCACGGACGTCTCTCACTGGTGTATTTTCACCTACAGAAAGTTTTTCAGTTCTCTCAGGGCCAACAGTTGATTTAAAGAAAATATTCTTCTTAGGTCCAGAGGTAACCCCTGTTACGGGGGTCTTCGACTGTGCAGGTGTTTTCGCCTTCACAGATACTGTTTCTTCAAGATCAAAATCTATATCTTCAAAGTCACTCATTTTTTATTCACTTTTTTTTATTTTGTTGACTGAATTCCCGTTTTTACTCATACATGGAATTCATGTAACTTACGTAACTCACCCATATATAAAACTTACGAAATACCCGTAACACCCGAAATGTTTTAATATAGGATACTCCTTCATTTTATGTAAGAGGTAGAAAGTGTGTCCAAAGAAGCACAAAATGTCAAAATATCAAATAAATCTTGGGAAATGCTTCGTTGGGCTAAATTCGAACTTAGTGAGAAATCTTATAGTGATGCTCTAATAAAATTGAATGGAACAATTCAGAACAGATCTAAATCTCTTCAAAAGGCTCTTCAGGGATTTGATGAGAAACGTCATCGAATCGAATCAAAAATTCCTGGGCAAAATAAGGTAACTAAGAGCTCGAAAACGATCCTCCTGCGTCCCGATGCTCATAAAATACTATCTCGGCTCAAACTTGAGAGTAATAAATCTGCATATACTTTTTCTGATGCAATAGAGTTTCTCATTCAGCAAAATCCAGAAATTTGGGATTCTATTCCAGATCGTTTAAAATAAAATGTCACTTTCCTACGTCCACGAAATATATGACTATTTTGATTATAGCTTCCAGAAATCGATGATCTGTGATGCATGCTCTGCGGATTTAACTTTATCATGGCCCTCAAGACCGTAAATACTTTCAATTATCCCTTTTTCATTCACAAGGTATGTTATCCTGGCTACTCTGTTACCTTGTTTATATGCTCCATATTTCTTTGCTAAATCAAGTTTTTCGTCCATAAACAAGGGGAAAGGAAGATTATACTTTTCTATGAATTTTTGATGAGACTGAGAATTTCCTCCAGAAACACCGAAAACGGAGATTCCTTTATCTAGAAATATCTGATAATTGTCTCGAAAGGAACAGGCTTCTTTCGTACACCCAGGAGTGTTATCTTTTGGGTAAAAGTATAATACAAATTTACTACCTTTTTGGGTAGCTAAACTTACTTTAGATCCTGAATGTGTTTCAACGTTAAACTCAGGAGCGTTATCTCCAACTTTCAACAAATTTTTTTTCACCTTTATCAATTCTTAAGATTGGTTCTTGATAATACTCGAAATTGTATTGAACTAATATCTTTTTTTTTGATTTTTCAGCAATTATATTATATGGAAACATTTTTTGTTGTCTACCGAGGTTTCAAATCTTGGAGCTAAAAACTGATCTTGTTGTGTTAAAACAAAAATTAAACCTTAGACTGGTCCAATAGGTGAATTTTTTTTGAACAAACTTCTTCAATCTAATGGAGTTTTTATTAGCCTTGTATTGTTATTGTTAAATCCCCATTTTGTAAACAATCACGCAATAGCACATTCTTTTGGAGTGAGTGAAGGCGAAATCATAGAGTTTTCAGTTGAGAAAAAGCCTGAAAGGCCTGATTTTACCATGGGTTCCTCCTTTCCACTTGGCATTGATCTCCAAGATATACGAGCATTAACTCAATTGACTATGAATAATTTCACTCTTCAAGCAGTTTTCGATCCATTTCCTCCAGAGAAGACCAATTTTTCGATCGAGATACTTGGTTTAGATGAAATCGCTCAAGAGGGAATAATCAATGTTTCACAACAGGTTGATAGCAATTCCTCTCACGGATTACTAGAGTATCAGCTTTCCCTTAACAACTCATTGGGTGAGCCCATTATATCTACTGATTGGCATGAGTGGATTCGATTTATTGACTCATTATCCACAACAGCCTATTATAACGGAAAAAAAATTGTGAAAAAATCGTATGATTTAACCTATCAGACTTTCACGACCAATTTAATAATTAAACCATCAATCCCAAGCAACCTACGGCTTTATATCAATAGTGTGACCATAAACCAATCCTTATGCTATTTCACTCAGACAGGCATTCAAGCATATATGGTTATAATCTCAACTTATTCGATCTTTCTCTTTGGTGATTTCACATCTGTGACATATTACAAGTACACAGGGATAAATTCAGGTTTAGAGAATATAAGTATTCCCAATGAACCTTTTAATCCCCTACAGATCATTCTTCCAGTTGTAGGAGGAATAGGGATTATTGTAGTTACTAGCCTGGCTATCATTCTTCTCAGAAAAAAGTTAAAATAAGTTTTCTATAGAATGATTAGAAAAATTCATGGGATGGTATAAATTAATTCATAAGTTTGATATGCAAGAGTAAATACCAAGAGTACGAAAATTGCTCCGCCAAGAAAAACTAAAGCTTCAATTATAAGAAGTACTGACAAGTCTACGAAGAAAATTAGAACAATATTTCCAAGGTACCCAATAGAAAAACCGCCTACTAGCATAGTCGCAATTCTCCATCTTTTAACAATTTTGGTTTCCTCTAATAATTTGGAAATTTTCTGAGCATATCTAAATGCGGAAAAAAAGAGACCAAATCCTATTAAACAACAAACAGCATTAAAAATTTGAATTAAAAATAAAACCGTATCATCTGCCATACATTCTCACCATTTTTTGTAACTGTTCCAAAAAGCCTTATTACGATACTCGTTGTCTTCTTACATTTTATTTGGAATGATTTATTATTAAAGTTACTTAATTCATTTAAAACAGTATATTTATTATAAATAATTTTCTGTGTAATGATTATCTAACGAGTTAAGTAGGTAAGTGCAATGCTAGGGGTTTTTCTTGCTGGTTTGACAAAATTAGGGCCTGACACTATTGCTTTTTCAAATGGAAAACATTTTACAGATGAATTAAAGAAAGAAATTGCCATGAAAAGCATTCCAATGTCAGGGAAAGAGGGAGATTCTGTTTCTGTAAGTATTCAAGACTTTCAAGCCGTATCCAGACTTCTTTTAGTTCCCGCTTTTGAGAGTGGGTATGATCAAAGAGATTCCTTTGTTGCTTTTGGTGTGTTAATAAGTCAAGAAACCAATCCTACCGCCTATAATTCAATGTTGAAAACTATAGCATCAGTTTGTTCGAAGTATGGATGTTTGGATGTTCCCTCGCTAAAAGAACTCGTTCCAAAGCTGCATAAACTTCCTCCAAATAAAATTTTGGAAATTAAACCTGGCGTTGATGTTGATATCTCTATCGATACCACACCTACCTCAGGAGATCGACTTCGTAATGCTTTGAAAAGCCTCTGAATGTTTTGGATAAATCGATGAGTATTTTCGTTTTAAGATTCAAGGGTCCCCTTTTTCAAATTTATTACACAATTCTTACCTTTCTCTGTGGAAAGCCCACCAATTAGTACTTAAAATCTTCATATTTTTCTCTATTCACTTATAAGAATGGGAATGATCCAAGATGGTTAAGACTACGTCAGTAAGAAACGCATACATGCTTCTATTTGCCTCCCAAATCGTCAATATCGGTTTTGGATTACTTGCTATATTTATCACCCTCCTAGCTGACGAAATTAATCTTCGACCTCTTGAAATTGGGATAGTAATATCGATTTTTGCGGTTGCACGCGCAATCTCTGCAGCGATTGTACCTGCGATATCTGATCGAACAGGAAGAAGAATCATATTGATTGGTGCCTTATTTGTTTATGCAGTTAGTACCACTCTTTTGGGCTTTGCTCGTACCTTTGAAGCCCTTTTTGTGTTTAGAATTATTGAAGGAGCAGCGGCTGGTACTGCTTTTCCTACGGCTGAAGCCCTATTGGTCGATTCTGTATCTATAGAAGAACGAGGAGCATGGATGGGAAAATATTTCACTACTTTTTCCTTTGGATTTATTATTGGTCCAGCACTTGGTGGTTTGCTATTTACGTTTGGATCTGAGGTCTTAAAATTTAATGTATTGACTGCTTTTATTGTTCCTTTCGCTTTCACAGGATTTTTAGGTTTTTTTGCCACCATTTTTACTATCTTATTTGTAAAAGATGTAATCACAATTGATTCACCAGCTGTTCAAGCAGGTTCTCCATCAGGATCTAATTCTTCTGTTACTCCTTATATGTCATCATTTCTCCTTGTTGGAGTCCTTTCTGGCTTCGCAATAGGATTGGTTATACCTATATTCACTTTATACATGACTGATGTATTTTCACTAGACGAGGGAACCATAGGTTTTGTTTTTACCATTAGTGGGTCAGCTGCGTTGTTAGTCAATTATCCAGCAGGACGATTAAGCGATAAGATTAATCGAATGTCCATTGTAATTATCGGGATGGTATTTGCTGGATTAGGATTCATTGGAGTTGCATTTAGTACAAGTCTAATTATGGTAATAGTCTTCTTCATATTCCGACAAATGGCTTTTCAAGCATACCTCCCAGCATATCGGGCGTTTCAGGCTGATAAAATCCCTCCTATGATTAGAGGTAAAGTGATGGGTAGAATACAATCAGCTTTTAACGTTGGGTCTGTTCTTGGTCCACTAATAGGAGCCCTGATTTATGAATTCTATGCGAATAGATCTGTTTGGGTTATCTTTGAAGATTTTACATTTTTTGGCGGAGGAGTACCATTCCTTTTTGCAGGATTTTTCGGAATAGTACAAGTTTTTATTGCTCTTTATATTAATAATAGAGAAAAAGAGATACAAGTTGGAAATCTATCCAAGGTTCCCCAAATTTCGTAATCTTATTTAGAGGCGCCAATGAGAATCTAAACGCTAATGCATTTAAAAAAAACAGAGAGTGATCAAAGAATTCATTGTTACTCACTAGCAATTTTTCTTGCTGTATAGATAATTGAAAAAGGTATTATTTGATTTATTCGTGTAAATTTCTCATCAATCATGTGGTTATGATAGGGTACGTCGTTGAGATCCATATTGTTTAATTCTTCAAGTGTATATCCTCGTGGTTCAATAATTCTTTCTAAGATTAATCCATTACTGATAAGTCCATTAACAAATTCCTCATACCGATGTGCTCTATCAGTAAATTTTGCAATCGGGGTTTTCATATTGTCAATCCAGTCCCACGAAGACGGTTCTGAACTGAAGTAAGATTGGATTTTTTCTATTGATTTTTCCTCAAGGGCTTCCCACAGGACATACTGAAGAGGGTGTATTGTGCACAAAACTACACGCCCGCCAACACGGAGAATACGGCTAATTTCTGATAGAACATTTTCGATATTATTTGCATAGCTAATTGCATGAACAGAGACTACCAAATCAAAGGACGAATTTTGAAATACCTTGAGGTCTTCCATGTCTCCTTGATGGAATGTAATGGTAACTTTCTCTCTTTCTGCGAGTTTTTGTGCATGCTGCAGTTGTTGCTTCGAGATATCTAATGCTGTGACAGTTTTTGCTCCCAATTTCGTGAGTACAATGGCTATTTGACCTCCTCCACATCCTAATTCAATAACATCGAGGCCTTTTACTTCTCCTATTACCTTAAGTTCTTTTTCCCCTGGACTATACGGGGCATAATGAATATCAGTTAATGAAATACCTGTACTTGACTGGTAATATTTGCTCAACTTATTCCAAGATTGTTTATTCAGTTCATTTGACAACAAAATACCTTCTCACACGCGATCTAAAACACGTTCGAGGATCTTAAGTAATGTCTCAACATCTTCTTTGTTGATATAGCGATCCTGAGATCGATGAAGTAATCCATTTCTGTGTTGACGAATAAATTTCAATGACTTATTCTCCTGAACAGTTAGCAATCTCTCCCGTAATAAAGCGTTTACAATGGATAACCACGATTGATCATCTTTTGGATATGCATCACGTTTCCAGAGAGCATGCCTGAATAATGACTCAACTGATCTCCAAAGGAATAAAAATGTAGATATCTGTTCGTCATTAGTGCTTTCCTCCCAGGTTTCAAGCTTCTTCCGTGTGTAAAGAATATCAATTTTGATAGATTCAGTTTCTTCTTCTGTTGATACCAGTTCCTCAATGGCACCTGTAATTTCCTGACCAAGGTAAAATTGCAATTCCAATTCTTTCCTCTTTTCAGTAGATAAATCCATTTTACTAAGCATTTGAGAATATTGTTTCAATACCAGAGTTTTGGCTACTTCTCTTTGCGAGAATTCCCGTATTTCCTCATTTAATGGAGATTCTATGAATTCGAAATATAATTTTGATACCAAATCCCAGTTTCCTGCAAGTTTCCTCCCCAAACGATCTTCTAAAGGAAACTTTCTTAGTGATTCAAGTTCTATGTGTCGGGATTGATCCTTGAAAGTTTCACTATGGGCAGTGACAACGAGATTATAGGATAATTGATTTATCAAGCTTGTAACGATCCTTCGTGAATGAAAGAATAAAAAACCCGATACTAATACAAAAGAAAGGAATAATGAACCAAAAAACAGCACATTTTGAATATTGACTATCTGATCAATATAAAGAAAATCCAAGTCAATTGAAGAAAAATGCAGATAAGCAATTGTAGCCGTATTAAGAAGATTGATTAAGCCAAAAGAGATTGAAAAAAGGAAGAGTGTTTCTCGAAATGAACATAATCGTTCATTAGCTATCGTATCGTTTCTAGCAAAATAGGGATCAATATAACCTCGCCTGTAGACATTTTTTAATTGAGGAAGAAGGATTGATCGAATATTCTGCCTTAAATCATCTTTAATTTTCGCTTCGAGATTGATTGTATCAAGATAGAATATTTTATCTAGATCCTCAGATAATTCCTTATGGTACTTCTCAGCTGCTTTGGTGACTTTGAGGATAATATATGGGCTATAAACATAAAACATATAAGAAGGAAATATCAGAAATAGTGCAGGTAGAAATAGAAAGAGTTCAACTCTATTCGCCATAAAGAAAAGGTATGCTTCAATTAACCCTATCTCATACATAAATGGAAAAAGAATTCCAATAACAAATCTGTTTTCACGTAATGTCACAGGTCTTTCAATTCCGTGGTATTCTTTTCAGAAAGTTTCACTTTGTAGTACCGTCCTATACTGAACAGGATAGTAAGTCCAATCAAATACATAAGTACTAGCATTGATACCAACATGAAATCTATTATTGGGAAAGACCTTGCCTAAAGAATTGTAACCCCAGACAATAGCATGATCATCATGAGAGCAATGAGGATCGTCTTTCTAATCACTCGACCTTCAATTCCAATTTCATAAATAGTAGCCGCAGTATTTTGAACTTTAGCAGGAGTGATCACACTTACCAGACCATCTCCTACACTATTTGCCGTGGCAATGGTCATAGGGTCAAGAGATAATGCGTTACGGTGAGAACCTCTCAGTGTCTTTATAAATACGATTATTCTCTTCAACGCACTAGTTTCTCCCATGTACGTGATCATAAAGATAGATGCTCCAACCATTAACGTTATTTTTAACGAATCTATAATTCCTGCAAGTGAAATTATCATTATATCAGGGACTGTTGTGGAAAATAAATAAGCAATTATAGAAATGACTAGCCATATTAATATTCCCGTGATATCCGCCTTCCACCTTCTTACAACTAATAAGTAGATTGCTAAAGCAAAAGGAGAAAGAATGAGTATAAACTGAAATAGATTAACCTTATTTAGTCAGTTCCTTGTTTAGAGCTGTTAACAGAGTCCCCTATTTGCTATCTTATAACTTGTGTCATGACAATCTTTGGGAGAAATTGATCGTAGAGATATCGCGAATAAGGATAATTTTATGTCGCATGTTATGCTATAAACATAATTCAGAACCTCAAAATTCCTCTACAACAAGCGTAAGGCTTAAATAGGAGAAAAAAATAACAATTTAATGTGGAACATTATATCGATCCACGAAAAATATATTTTGAGAAAAGGTGAAAACTAAATGGCAGGATTTGCACGTGCAAGAGTTGAAAATCTGATTCGTACTGCAGGCGCTTTTAGAGTATCTGCTGGCGCTATTGATCGTCTTAATGAAGTGTTAACTGATTACGCTATGAATATGGCAAAATATGCGGTTGACATTGCAAAACACTCTGGAAGAAAGACTGTTAAGGAATCGGACATTAAACTCGCAGCAACCAAATAAAGGATATTGAATTACTAAATTTATATTTGGAGGATTCTTTTTCCCTCCATTCTCTTTTTATTGTAGCCCATTTCTTACCAAGAAATGAATTAGCTGCAAATTTTAGAAGTATCAAAAAATATCATTTTTTACCAAAATCCTCACGTTTCTCTAATGGATGCAGATCTACTAGAAAATAAATTCACTAGTAGATGTGAATAATACAAATGTCATAATTTATGATGCATAATGATGACCATTTAGTTAGAAGCTGAGGTCTTTCCTCTTGATTAAACCCCCATCCATAGATGAGTAATCTCTCCTGAGGTACAAACTGGAATAAGTACTTCACTTCTAACAAGAGTATGAAGCATTAAATTGGAGTATAGAAGACTTTTTTTCATGAAAGATTATCTAACGGGTTATCCAATCACTCATAATGAATTCTCTTGGCATACATGACTCACTAGTTAGGTGGATTAATGCCTCAACATCACTAGGTATCTATGCAACAACAGAGTTCACAACCATTTATACCTCAATCAGCTTATGATGATCTTCATGATCAATCATAGGGTGTAAAGCTTGGCAACACCCAACCAAGCAGAGGGAAGATTTATATAGGATGAATTTAAACCCTTCTAGTGTGAGAAAAATCAACAACTCACAACTAATTACATTGAGAAAAGGTGTAAAGAAAAATGGCAGGATTTGCTAGAGCAAGA
>JAEOTQ010000067.1 GCA_016839785.1 Candidatus Hodarchaeota archaeon
AGTCCTCACAGGTCCCCACCCAGCTGTTGTTTATGCTGCCTATCTAGCAAATTTACTTAGACCAAAAGTTAAATTCGCTACTGTAATTGGTTCTTATGGTTGGAAAGGCAGTGTAGTTGAACAAATTGTAAATCTGATTCCTAAACTTAAAGTAGAACTTTTCAATCCTGTGATTGTCAAAGGAAAACCACGTGATAATGATTTTAAACTTCTGGATAATCTTGTTGACGAAATTGTCAAAAAACATGAAGAATTAGGATTGTTTCATCATACCTGAAAATGTACCTTCAGGTTTACACTGGATAAAAGGGATTTGATTGAAAATTCCCCTGAAGTTTTACTGATTACACTGAACGTTGGTTATTGCACATCTACTATATGTTAACTTAAGGATGCCCCGACTCAAATTACGAATACTTTGTTTTATTAACGATATCTTCAGGGGGATTCTTAACAAAAAAACTCAATGTTTAGGTCTCTTCTCTCTCCCTTTCCTTCCCAATTTTTTTCTATCTATGACAGATTTGAAATATTCTTCAATAACTAATTCATTTTCTCTTCAAGAGATGTTACAAGTATTTAAGTGCCATTTCTGCCATTTTTTGTACATCAGAATTTTTAGGAGATTTTTTCTTAACCTCTTTGAGTATTTTTTTTGCTTTACGTTTCTCATTGATATGTTTTAATGCATTTGCTTTACCTAGTAAAGCATAAAAATAATGTCTTGATCTAGGATGATGTTTAATTAGTAAGTTGAACGTTTCTATCGTTTCACGATATTTCTCCAAAGATAATAAGACTCCACTTTTTCCCATCAGAGCATTTTCATGATTTTCTACAATTTTTAATGCTCGATTAAAACTCTTAAGGGATTGATTCAGTAATTCAATTTCATTAGGTGTGAATTTGAAATGAATTAATGATTTGGGCCCATTTGTTTTCAATATTTCCCCTCTCCTCACTCCTGCAAGTTCCCTGTAGGTGTTCCCTATATTAATCCAAGCGTCAACTTGTTCTGGGTTGAGTTTAATTACAGTTTTCAAAGATTTAAATGCTTCTCGGTATTTCTTTTGTGCAAATTCTACTTCACTTCTTAAGAGCCAAGCACGTATGTTCTCTGGATCTTTTTTAATCACTTCATTAAAGATAGAAAGTGCTTTGGCGAGTTCATCTTTTTCTATATAATTTGTACCTTTTTTAATCCAATCGAAAGAGCTATTCATCTTTTAATCCTCTAATTAGATGCATAGAAGAATTTAATCCAGAATTTCCTGAATCATATCTTTTGTGGCCCTACTGAAATTAATAGAATAAGTCATCTGATAATGAGTTTGATTCTCATCCTTTAAGGTAAATCCATGCGATTTATATACCATTAACATTATTCAAGCACGGTTTTGTATCTTGTGGGGAGAAGAGTTAAAAAAGCGATTTTTAATCTGGACAAGGATTTTTAGGAATTTTCAAAGTTTGAAGCTGCGTTTCGAAAGATCACTATTAGAGATGTTATTATGTCTGATGATGTAAAATTCTTAGTCAATGAAACAAAAGATCGGATGATAAAATTAACACAAAATTTAATAGCTATCCCTTCACCCCCAGGAAAGGAAGACGCTATAAGAGCATATGTCAAAAACGAGATGGAATCCATAGGACTAGATGAAATTGTCATTGATGGAATGGGTAATATTTATGGAAGATTGGGTAAAGGTAAACACTCTATTGCTCTTGACTGTCACATGGATACGGTAGATATTGGCAATCTTGAAAAATGGGTTCATGATCCGTTTGGTGGTTTGATTACTGATGGTATAATCTATGGTAGAGGTGCTTCTGATCAAAAAGGAGGTCTTGCCTCTGCATTAAGCGCAATTAGAATTATTAAAGAGATAGGTCTTCCAAAAGACCTCAAATTGATTCTTGTAGGTTCAGTTGGTGAAGAAGAACATGAAGGATTAAATTGGCAATATTTGGTTGAAGTTGAGGGAATTAAACCTGATTTTGTAATATTAACAGAACCGACCAATCTTGAAATTGCAATTGGGCAAAAAGGACGGGTTGACCTTAAAATAGAGACCGATGGAGTTTCAGCACATGGAGCAAATCCTGATTTGGGTGTCAATGCCCTCTATAAAATGCTGTCGATAATTAATAGTATAATAGAATTACAAAAAAATATGCCTATAGACCCCTTATTTGGAAAATCTCAGATTTCAGTGACTGATATACAATCAAGTAGTCCTAACATTAATGCAACCCCTGATAAGACTATTATTCATGTTGATCGTCGATTAGGCTCTGAAGAATCTGATGTAACCGCTATGACTCAACTTAAAAATCTCCAATCTGTTAAAACAACAAATGCACGAATCTATATTCCTGAATACACAAAGCAAATTGGAGAGGGCAAATCATTTTCATTTAAATCCTATTACCCTTCTTGGACAATGAATCAAGAACATCCATTAGTGCAAAAAGCTATACGGGCCTATCGTTATCAGTTTCATCAAACGCCTCCCCTGAAGTATTGGCCCTTCTCGACAAATGGTGCGGCGACAAAGGGCATCTATAATATTCCAACAATAGGTTTTGGGCCTGGAAAGGAAGAGCATGCCCACACTCCCGAAGATCAGGTAGCTATTGATCAATTAGTTGATGCAATGGAATATTACGTTAGATTAGTGCAAATGTATAATTAGAGGGAGTTATTGATTGGAAAAGACCGAATTAATGTGTTAAATGATTAGATCTTTGTATGATAGTTGTTTTTTCATTTTGAATATTCAATACTCTCAATAGCTGACTTTAAAATATCAATCCCTTTATCTACTAAGTCTTTTGTAATAATTAATGGTGGAAGTATCCGTAAAACATTATTATAATGACCTCCTAGTTCTAAAATCACTCCTCTGTTGAAAGTCTCTAATCTAATCAATTTAGCCAATTCTTCTGAAGGATTGTTAGTCTCCTTATCAGTTACTATTTCTAATCCTATCATTAATCCTTTTCCACGAACTTCCCCAATAATAGCTGAAGACTTTTCTATTTTCTTTAAACATTGCAGCATATACTGTCCTAACGTGGTTACATATGTGGATAAATCATTTTCAATCATGAAATCAATGGTAGCGACACCTGCAGCCATCGCAGTAACATTTCCTCGGAAAGTTCCTATATGGGCTCCTTTAGTCCATTTATTTTTTTTATCAAGATCATCTCGATATGCTATTGCAGATAATGGGAATCCCCCTCCGATAGCTTTTGACATCGTGATGATATCTGGTATCGCTTTATCATGTTCAAATGAGAAGAATTTCCCTGTTCGATTAAATCCCGATTGAATTTCATCAAAAATGAGTGGGATGTCATACTGACGACTTATATTCTCAATTTCTTTTACAAATCCTTCTGGGGGTATAATAGATCCTCCCTCTCCTTGAATTGGTTCTATGATGGTACCAGCAGGTTGTACAATTCCTGAATGAGGATCAGTTAACTTTCGATTGTAATATTGCGCACAAATCATTCCACAGTTTTTAAATTCTCTATTAAACGGACATCTGAAACAATAAGCGTATGGGAGAAAATGAATATCTGGTAATAAAGGCGTAAATTGCTCTTTCCAAAATCTACCAGAGGTGAGTGATAATGCACCTGATGTCATGCCATGGTAAGCTCCCTCAAAAGAAATAAAGCTCCGTCGTTGGGTTAAAATTTTGACAAATTTTAACGCCATTTCAACAGCATCTGACCCCGTAGGCCCTCCAAACTGTACTTTCATATTGTTTTTTAATTTTCCTGGTAATATCTCCCTGATTCTTTCAACTAAAGTGATTCTTACTTCAGTTGGAAAGTCTAATGTGTGAGTAATTTTATGTAGCTGTTCTTCAACTGCTTTCAATATTATTGGATTATTATAGCCTAATGCAACTACTCCTGCACCTGCAAAAAAATCTATGAAGATATTACCATCACTATCTTTTAAAGTTGCTCCTCTCCCTTCATCAAGAACTAGTGGAATGGCTTTTGGGTAAGAAACCGCCTTTCCTTCAATCCTCTCTTGTTTAGTAAGGATTTTCTGGGCTTTTTTTCCAGGTATATTGCCGGTAATTATTGGTGCCTCAGGAAAATGAAGATTTTCAAATTTCATACGATCACAAGCTTTTCAAAGCCAAATTAATTATGCAATCCTTAAATTTCGATATCATAAAATTAAGAAAGGTCTAATTTTAAATTATTCGTCACTGAACGATTAAGTGTGAAGTTTGATTTTTTAAACTGGGATATTTGGTCAGAGTCAATCAAAGCAATGGAAATGAAAGTTTACATTTCTGATCCTTTCTTGATGAATATTGTCAATTTTGTCATTATTTCGAAAATTCAATGATCTAGGATTGAATAGACGGTGAGATATAATATTAAAACTCTCACTGGTCATACACAAGGTAGAGAAGAGTATAATCACTAGTACCAGAGAGGATTTCTGTTTATTTCTCTCCATTCTGTTACCAAGATACCCGCTCACCTTTACCACATCCTTTCCTTTAGAAAAGTTCAGAATTAGTTTATCTAGAGATTTTCTTGTATGAAACTTTTCTTTGTCAGCACCTTCACATGAATTTGCAATTGTCTTTTCATGTGCAGATACTATTCTGACCAATACGGGGATTTTCACCATTTTTTATTCTAAACATGATCCCTATGCCATTGCCACCTTACTGGGTATTCCGAAAAATGAGTATGATCAACTCCGTGCTTTGTTGAAGGTCAATCCTGATGTTCGGAATTGTTTGATCTCCGTTAATGGCCAGCTGTCGTTGTTACGGACGAATGACTTTCTTTTAGATCTATCCACGCCTTTTGATCTTTCTGCGATCCAAAATCTCCCTCTCCAACGGCAACTCCATGCTTCCTACCAACAGTATGTCTTTGATCCTATTGACGAAATTCTGTCTCAAAAATAGTGGGAATTCCAATGTATACTGGTGTTAGATCCGTTTACTTCTCCTTTCTTCTTTTTTGAGTAATATTCTGCTTGTAAAAGACTCCCATCATCAAAGCCAATATAGCCATGGATCCTGGCGTGTTGATAGTCTGGAGTGTTGGATCGATTGGATTATCATTGATGTACTGGATAGAGGTGGATTCACTATTATTCGTCCAGAAATAGGATTCATATCTCACGGTAATATTTAAATATACTATTCCCGTCCATATCGTGTTCATGGGTATGTTTGTGATGAGGTCTGATAGATTCCATCGTCTTTGTTGCACCCATAAATCTTCATGAATTCCGTATGTCACTGATCTTCTCCAAATTTTTAGGCTTTGATTGTCAACACTTTCTCCCGACGAGTTATAAAAATCTACTTTTAGGTCTGCACGTATGTATGTCTCCTTCCCCTCGGTGTGTATTGGTGTCGTAAAATGATATTCATATTCTATGTCCACCAGTGTGATGGTAGTCCAATCCGTAGGCACTTCAGCCGTTACAGAAACATAAATATCCTCTATCTCCTTATCTGGAAAATAACATCTCATTACTAGATGAAGTTTTTTTCCAGAAGCCATTGTGGAAGATTTTACTTCATAAGTAATCAAGAACAAGCTATTAGAGAGACAAATTATTATTAGAATTAGCCATTGTGATTTTCCAGTTCGTCTACTCATTTTGTATCCTTCACCACGAAACAACTTATAGCTCTTGTAGCTTACCTATCTTTCTTAATGCTTACGATGGATTCGTTTCTTACTTACGAGTATAAGAGAGACAAAGATCACTAGGATTTCTAACCGACCTTCCTTAATTATCGAAGTTGTCGTAGTTATTATTGATGTACTGGTTGGTATCTCGGAAGTGGTTGTTTCTTCTGATGTCCAGGTAGATGTGGTAGATTCAGATTCGCTTGTAATATTGGTGCTAACGCCATTTATAATTTCAAATTTCTGTACTTCTTCCCACGGTTGAAAGAGGGATCTTTCAGGATCGAATTCGCCATATATCCAATTTGCGACAACCGTAAGTTCTCGTGACTGGTACAAGGTAATATATGCATAATCGAGAGAGACATTCCGTTCAATATTCTCAATAATCTTCGCCCGTTCCTGTAAATTACCTTCATTTTTTGATTCGGTAATTAGCTCACTTACCACTGGGTTCGAATAATTCAGTTGAACGGCGTACCCTTGGTTGGCTACGTAAAACCTTTCTAAATAATTATTAGCATCTGGATAACGTGTAGAGTGTTCAATTAAAACCATAGGGAGCTCTGGTTGAATTGTGATGTATGTTGAATGACTTACTTCTCGAAGAAGTATCTTGATTCCTACGTCCATTTCCTCTATAGTACTTTCGATATGCATCGCCAATGTTCGTGTTACTGGATCTCTGTCTTTCAAGACCAGAGTAATTGTTCCCCGCCAGCCAAGTGCTTCGAATAGAGCTTTAGTACCCTCGGGATCATATTGAGGTTGATATCCTTCATCAATTAAAAAATCTGTAGCACCCAGAATGTGTTGTGGAATTATCCCTTGTTGAGGTTCTCCAATTCCCTCTTCCAAGTCAATGATTAGCTTTTCGGTATCAATGGCCTTACTCATGGCGAGTCGAAAAAAGCTATTTGCAAAGGGGTTATTGTGAATCGTGCGATTATCAGAGAAAGGTGGATTTCCGTTATCCTCACTCCAAGAATACGGATACCAATCACTAGCATTATATTTGGACTCCTCTGCTTCTTCTACCCACTCTGAGGCAATTAATGAATGTTGATTTATTCCTAGAAAATAGAGTTGAGAATTCTGATGGGTTAAATAAGCATTTAGTTCCATGTCAGAGGACAGTACTTTGATTGTCCCATCTTGTATCAGTCTATCTATATTAATAATGCGACTGACATAAGAATGAGGGAGGGCCACTAATTCGATATCACCTTCGAGTATATCATCAATATGGGTATTTAGATTATTATTTATTCTGATTAATACATACTCGTGACCTCTATTTGAAAACAATACTTCATCCCACTTGGTCCATAGATAGTTTTTCTGACATTTTGCTTGTTGTTGGAAATCTGTCTCTGAGGGCAAAAGATAATACGGACCGCTTCCACACGCTGAAGACGTCATATTTGTATGTATATATTGACTATTCATCTTAATTGAAGGGACTACTCCCGATATATTCCCATTCCAGCCATTTTGAAATCCAAGTTTCGTATAATTACCAGCTAATTGCGGGAACCACCAATCTAAGGGGACCATAGCAGAATTATTATCTTGTGTATGGTTTATATATTGATATTCTGTGTAGGAAGCTGGTATAGATTCTGCAATCCAGACAGGATTAACTGCACATCCAACATTTGTCGTTAATACTCCTAAGACTGCAGCTACACCGTATTTTACATTAATTCTTAAGGTCCAATCGTCCACCACTTCTACTGCATTCTTTTCCAAATACTCGTACATATGGGTCAGATTCACATCAAATTCATGCATATATGCATTCTGCCACTTTCCCTCGTTCTTGTCCCAGATTGTGAAATTTGTTCCCTGTAGATATGGTTCCAGATACCTATTATCGCCCAGTGGAGCTCCAGTGATTATCATCCGATCGATCGAGTATTTCATTATCCATGCATTGATTTCTATACTGGTATTCTCGCCTGTACTGGGTAGTACAAAGTAATGCCCTTTCTCGATGGTGAAATTTATGGTTTTTTTATCTGAGGCTATATTCCAACTGGAGGCTATTTCTCCTTTGATTGAACCTTTTCTTACCTCAACGCTATTAAGTAATTTTTCATAAATTCCATCAATTAGTGCATCACCTACTAGGCTCGGATTCAGAGCTGGATCAAGGGTATCTGGACTTGTCGTTGCTCCAATGATCAGAGTATCAGGGTCTTTTTCTGATATTATGCTCCTCATCAGTGGAGTAGCAATTATTCCAGTGGATATAATCATTATTATTAGAATACTTCCTGCTGCGAGATAAATTCCTCTGGTTATCCCGATTTTTGTGAAGATGTTCACTTCTTTTCCCTTTCTTCATGTAGCGAATATTTACGATAAATTCGTCTCATACTCACGCTGATGAGTGAAACTATGATTATTGCTACCCCTAGACTGGTTCCCTTAGTAATGGTAGTAGTAGTAGTAGTAGTAGTAGTAGTTTTTATGGTGGATTGGAGAGTCGTAGTTGTAGACTGCTGACTTGGTTTTGATGGATTATATGTTACTAGATTAGTCCAATGATTTGGCCACGTAACTGGAGGAAAGTCGTATTCTAAGGGCTTTTCTATCCATATGCCATCTATTTTTATTGATACATGGCTAAAAAAATGTAATACATAGGGGGTGTAGACATAATATTGCCAATACTCAGTTGAAGCTACTACAATTGGGAAATCGACTGTATTAGAGAGGGTTATATTTCCGACAAACCGTCTGTTTCTGCAGAGGTCCAACAAACTTTCTGTAATATTGATTAGATTAATGCTGTGAGTTTTATCATCTAAATTAGCAATTGTTATATTGAATCCCTTCACCATCATCACATCCCAACTTGAACCCCCAGGACAATCACCTCCCGTAAAATGGTATTGAGCATCAAGCATAAGAATTTCTAGATTGAATTCTTCTTTTCCCCCTTCTATGATGGATAGGGAAGGAAATAATGAGAGTAGAATCAAGAAGCTGATTCCTAGGGGAATATAGACCTTTCTCACCTTCCGTTGATTTATCAACTTCCTCGCAAAATTTCTAATTTCTCTCCCTTTTATGCCTTTCTTCTGAGCTACTCTGTGTCAAAAAACTGTATTACATCACTTAAGATGTTGAAGATGGTAAACGAGCATTCTGTCTTTGATCCCATTGATGAAGTTATTTCCCAGAAAGAATTACTCTAAAACACGCTGTTATTATTGAAAGAATCCCTTCAACTTTTGTCATTTTTTCCTTCTGGAATAACCAATCACTAAAACACTTAAGCTTATGGTCATAATTTCGAGGAAGGGTGCTATCAAGCTAGTTGTTGTGGTTACGTTATCTGTCGGGTGAGTGGTTTGACTTTGTGATTCTAACCAAGCTGTGATATTGCCAACATAGATGTTCCCAGTCCCAACAAAGACGCTATACCCTGGATTGGTTTTTTCAAGCGTATATGTCCCACTTGCTTTTTTCGTTGGATCGCTAAGAGAATAATCTATCCTCCAGTGACCCACATTATCACTCACTACATGCTGGATATACTCCCCACTGTATGTTTCATTTGGCGCGACTTCAAAGGACTTTTTTCCTTCCCATATCTCGGGTATTCTGTTTGGATCTTGGGGATAAAATTCAAAATTGACCGTAGAAGTGGAATTGGCATGAATGTAGATGGTGATATTCCATGTTGTCCCAATACAACAGGTTGAATCTTATTCTTGGCATAATTGTTGTGATGAGGAGGTAGTGGCAATAGTGAAAAACTGGGTGGTATTCACGGAATGAGGTGATACTTGAAATACATAGAATGAACTTAAAGGGAAGTAGAGGATTAAACAAGTGAAAAAAAGGAAAAAGAAAGTGCGAGATTCTGGGAAAAATACTCGTTTAAATTCTGCTGGAGATTTCATTTCAATCACCCTATTGAGTTCATTTGAAATGTTCATAGAAACCCCTTTATTGATAATTTTTGTCTAAGCATCGTTTATATGTCAATTCGATTGGCCAAAGTATTTATCTTTTTTGAGTTCTGTCTGTCATTCTCCGCAAGAAAATTAGAACAACGCCAACGAGAATAGCAGTTGGGCCTATCGAAGCAGGAGTAATTGAAATATAAGTGAAATGGTGTACATTAGACCAAGTGGTTAATAATTCATCTTGAAAATACATATATCCCTTTTCATGTGTACTTATAATCCCAAAATCAATTATAGTCTTATCCACAAGAATTTTTAAGGAAATAGACTCGGTGCACGGAGGACAAGTAAATTTTCCTTGCCAGTATCGATGAGAGCCTAGAGTGACAGGAAGAGAAAATTCTTCAGAGGGTAATTCTAAAACTGTGAATTCTGAGTAATTTGGTTTGTGTCCACTCATGGTACTATTCACTTGCTCCAACGTGTGCGGGACATCATCTAAGTTGGCGATTCCTAAGGTGAATAATATAATATTAATGCTATCCCATTGAGTAATTGTTCCTGAATTGTTTATCTCACCCCCACAATATCCTGTTTCCAAATCAAGGATTTTTACACTAATATTCGTCTCTAATGATCCTTTTGTTGTTAAAACTGGTATTAACCCTAATATTCCCAGAATAAGAATAATCAATATATGTCGGGGTCTCTTCTCATCCAAATATCTCTTCACCACCAATTTATTATATCATGAGGGACTTGATAGAACTTAAAGATTTTCGTTTTTTGGTAGCTTATAAGGGAGAGAAGAGCTAGCTGATGAACACCTCCTAACGCTTGTACTCAACTCATACCCATGGAGGGTGTTGTTTGCGAGTTTCCCGGAATGACTACCCCAATAATCAAGATCCCCAAAGCGATTTTTAAAGCGTATTATTTTTCTCTTCGGGCCCAACATTATGATCAGCTCGGAAGCGTCAAAAAGGCTATGGGCTTGTATCTTCATGCAGCTCGTCTATTTACGAGTACAATGAAAAAATTTCCTAAATTTGCGTATTTTCCCTTATGGGCAGAACAAACTCGCTTAGTAATTGCCCGTTTGAAGCACTTAAACAAGGAACTCACTCCTACTTCCGAAACTTCCCAAACTCTCTCAAATAAAGAACCTGCAAAATCAAAGGAAGAACAGACCCTAACCGCTCTGGTTGCCCAAAGTATTGTCACACCCAATCCCAACTTAACCTGGGCTGATATCATTGGGTTAGATCAAGTCGTAGAAGAGCTGCAGAAGCTCATCTTTTTACCGCTCCAGCGAACTGAGCTGTTACAGGGGAATATTACCACTCCGCGAACTGTTCTTTTATTTGGTCCACCTGGATGTGGTAAGACCCATTTGGTCCGTGTTCTTGCCTCTCAGGTCAATGTCCCAGTGTATAGTATTTCCGCCGCGACCCTTCTTTCCAAATGGATGGGTGAAAGCCAGAAAATGGTCCATGCCTATTATCAGGCTGCTTGGGCCAATAGTCCCTCAATTGTCTTTATTGATGAATTTGATGGGTTATTTGGTAGTCCGTCTCATGCTTCGTCAGGGTCAGAAGCGTCTACTACTGCCATTCAGATTCAAAAAGAGCTGCAACAACATTGATGGGTTTGGAAATAATAAAAGGTTTTTTATTTTAGAGTTAGGAAAAATATCTAGACCTAGCTTACATTGTGAAATAAGGGATTTAAGGAGAGGAATTGACTTAATTACAATGATTCATCGGTTTTTAATTTTAGCTGATTAAAAAGAATTATTTTCCCGAGAAGAGAGTCTCTTCCTAGATTGACTAATTTTTCTTCTGAAAGGTCAGCAATTATGGTTGACATTGGAGTCTCATCAGAAAAGTCCATAATTTCTTGTAATTTTAATATCTCAAAATTTAATTGGTTCAACTGACTGAAATTCATGACTTGAAGATCTAGGACCTTTTTCACCTCTTCCAGTCTTAAATAGAGTACATTAAGATCTTTAACTGACATATTTCTTGGTAAGCCCAGTTCTTCTTGCATTAGCTTGAGGATTTGCCAAGTCACCTTGATATTCGTATCAGAAGTTTCAGAATACATCTTTAATTCTTTAAGCTCGGCTTTTTCAATATTCATCTGTTTTTGGGGGGCCGTAGCATTCACATCCAAGACAATTTTATTATATGAGTTTTCTTGAATTACATTCATCTGATATTCTTGGAACATCCCCTCATTTAATCAATCGTAATATAAAAGTGACATGACAAAGAGTCGGAGATGTGATACGAAGAATATGAGAAGAAAGAAGTCTTCTACATAAGTGTTCATGACTGAATTTGTCAGATAACCCTTTAAAAAAAGAGTTCTGGACAGGACGAGTCATGCATCCGCTATCAGGAGAATGAAGAATCACAAACTGATACCTCATTCGAAGGATAATTTGAAACTAGGAATCGATTGAGATTTTAGTACATTGATTTCAATGACTAATAGCTGTTACAACCTCACCTTTGACGAGTAACCGTCCAACGTAGTAACGAGGGTGTCACACCAAGATCAATGCCAAGTTCACGGCTTCATTCTTCAGTTTTTGACAGGAGTAACCCCTTTTAGGGATTTAAGAGAGAAAACCCCCCCTTCACTTTTGACGGTGAATTCTCTAAAATCCGACAAAACGTATCGAAATATGCTTCATTAGGTCTACATTATTATCTGGCATTTTAATTAAGTCCATAATTCCTTCTTTCTTATGTTCAGATTTTGTCGGATAATTATTATGAGTAATTCTCAGAATAAAGAGTTTATAGAGTCTATAATTCAAAATAATGTCATCTATTTGCTGATATTTTCTTTAGAATGATTTATATAGGAAAACTAGATGTACACTTTTGTTAGATGGAGCTAGATGTCAAAAATTCTTTGGAAAAAATAGTATACAAGAAAAGGATATGAGAAGCAACTAAACAATTAATAATCTTGGAACATTTCGATTTCTCCACTAATTCAAAACGGATATTGAGGAAATTGTTAGTGAAGCACATCCAAAAGATTAAGTACAGTATAGTGTTCTTTATAATTTTACTAACTCTTAAAACATTTTCTGTTCAATATTTGGGAGAGCCAATCTCTAATTCATATGAATCCATCTCAAAAGCTAATTTTAAGGAATATCTTGGACGTTCTGATTCAAGTTCTGCTAGAATGAGTAAAATGAATGCAAATACTTCTTCTTTGACTTCGAATAATCGATGGGTGGATACACGATTTCTGTTTCGGAAGAACTTTACAATCCCCATTTCAAACATATTTGGGAATTTAACCGATTTTCCAGTATTACTTGATATATATGATAAAGATCTAAAGAATCGTACTTTATTTGACAATTTTCATCTCCTTTTCACGAATAAATATGGACAAATCCTCCCTCATGAAATAGAACTTTTCAATCCAGAGCATAATGAAACCCATTGTCATCTTATCACCTGGGTTAAGACAAACCTCACTACCACAGATGATAATATTCTTTCAATGTATTATGGAATCAACTCATCTTACGCACAAAATATTCCTGAACAAGTATGGAGTAGTCAATACCTTGGAGTTTGGCATTTGTCTGAAAATTCAGGACCACGCTATGATTCGACAATTAATAAACTAGATCTGAGCCCACAAAACTATAATAAAGATGAAGCCACTATTGGTATAATTGGGAGTGCAGATGATTTTGATGGAATTGATGATTATCTAGAGACATATAAAACACCAACTGAAATAGGATTGAACGGAAAGAATAATAAAACAGTGAGTATGTGGATTTACACAAGAGAATTTACTTCAAGAGGGCTTTTTGAATTTGGACAATTTGCTAATAGGCGATTTTTTTCATTACGAACCCAAAATAAATCTAATGAATGGAAGGCAGATTGGTGGGGGGCAAGTGATTCTTTCACTTTTCCTTCTGAAAACATATGGATCTACCTAGTTATCACGTACAATAATGAGACATTAAAGATTTTTGCCAATAGTGAATTAATGGTAAACAGCACACAAAATCTGAATACTGGAGAAAAAATAACCTTAAGATTCGGAACCACCTTAAATCAGTCATTTTCAGGAAAAATAGATGAGATCCGTATTTCCAAGAATGTCCAATCAGAAGAATGTATAAAAACAGAATATTTGAATCAGAAGGATCCATCTAGGTTTTATTTACCAGGGAATCAGGAGATAGATGCTACAGCCCCTACAATACACAATTTTGGAATCAACAGTCAAGGAAAGGGTAGTGTAAATTTTTTTGCCAATGTTGAAGACGATTACACAACAGTGAAGGAAGTTACAATCAAAGTTGGGGAGTCATTTTTCCAAATGCAGCAAAATTTTTCTGGAATCTGGTATTATAACTACTCGCCAATCTATTATGGTGAACAGCTTGTATATCAAATTGTGAATGCATCGGATCTTTTTGGAAATTTTCTCTCTGAATCGTCAGAAGAAAAAGTATTTGAATATCTCGTTGATCAAGAAAATCCTAAAATTAAAACTTTATACTTCATCATTAATAACGAAAGAAACCCAACCAATCTAACTTTTTATTCTGAAATTGAGGAATATGGATCAGGTATTGACAATGTTACGTTATATTATTACTTCGAAGAAATAAGCAATAATCAAACAGGAATAGGAGCGTCTATTGTCCAAGCAGATAGTTTAAATTGGTCACACACATTAATGGACTGTGAAAATGAGAGTGAGGGAATCTATTTATTCCGAAAAACAATCCCGTTTTTACAAAATGAGACTACTTGGAAAATAATCTATCAATTATACTCAACTGATAAATGTGGGAATATAAATAACAATCCTTTCACAATCAACCCAGAAAACGCGTTACAATCGATTATCATTTATAATTCTGTTTCTACTCTTGATAATCCAGTGATAAAGGATTTAAATCAGTATATATCATTGATCACCATCTCTTTTCTAATATTCCTTCTGTTTTCAGGTGTTTATGTTAAATTTATCCGAAAACACCATCAATTTGGAATTGACCCGACTTTCCTTTTAATGAAGTCTAAGCGTGTGAGTGAAAAGGATATTAAAAGAGTAATTGATGACCATACAATAGGAATTGTACTTTCCTATTTTGACCAACATCGAGGGCCAACACCTATTTTAACAGTCCCAATATCTCTTGAAACTGAAAGTAACTCTTTTATGAATCTTGCTGTACAATCTTTCAGTACCTGTAAATTTTCACGTAATTATGAAGACCTCTCTCATGCACTATTTAATTATTCATACGAAAACTCCCATAAAACGATCAATCTCAAATCAATTTCCTATACATTTGTAATTGTTAAGCCGGAAGCGCGTGGAGGAGTTGAGAATTTGTGTTTGAGCGTTTTAGCTGTCGATAAAGTAGCAAGACTACTTATGCAAATCCCAGACATATTGGAGGAACGAGTAAAACGAATCCAAAATTTACTTGATAAAGATACAGAAGATCAATTGATCATTTTAAATGAAATGGATGAATTTCGAAAAATGATTTCACGAATAGTTCTATCTTATACTAAAATTTATCACTAATACGGTTATTGATTGAACATTGACAAAAATATGAACTCTCATCACTAGTGTGACTGAAAATCGAAGCGTTAAACCTTTATTTCGTTTTTTAAGGAACTTAACTGAGTCCTTTTAGTGATAATCTCTTAAGGCATTCTTTGATTAGGTGTAATTGATTTACATTTTTAATTCTCTCAAGTTCACCTCAGCACTGGTGGGAAAATTGATTTTAATAACTGCAATTGTTAGAAAAACAAAAGAAAATAGAAAATAAAGTTCATTTCTTGAAATACTCTCCCCAACGTTTTTAGTAAGAAAATTATAGATTGCTTTATATGAGCAATTGATTCTCGAATTTCAATTTCATTTATTCTTTCCTTTTTTTTGACCCAGTTTACAAAGAAATATCCGATCACATTTGGGAACCCCTGAAGGATGAAAGCTATCTATATGTACGGCTTCCGTCGAAGAAACGAGAGGCGTTGAAGGCTATACGTGTTGATTAGGATTATCACACTTACTAAGACTAGAAATATTGAAACAATGTAACATCCTATTCCCGCCCCTATGGCTTTTCTCTCCTGTTTTAGATAGGTCTTTATTGAGTTTAACACCATTATGGACACATTTTATCTAAATGTTTGGTTTCAGATATTTGATGACTCCCTGATTGGTTGGATGATTGCCATGTAAATTCTCACCAATGAAATGTATATTTCTGGGATCAAAAGATTTATTTTGAACAGAATGTAAAGTAAATATCTTATAATCTTCTCACTTTTAGATTGGGGAATGTAATTTGCTTAAAAATCCTCACCAGATTATGCAAAATAATAAATAATGCATCTTTATTGCTTCTTCTATGGTAATTCTAAAGCTCGAACCGAGATTTTCACCTTTTCAAATGCCCTGTGTAATCATTGGAACAATTGTTAATGAAAAACCCAATTTTATGTGTGTTACTTGGGTTAATCGCGTGAATCGAACACCACCGTTATATATGGTCTCTATTAATAAAACTCATTATACTATGGAGGGTATTAAAAAGAACAAAGTTTTTAGCATTAATTTTCCTTCATGTGATCTCGTAAAGCAAGTTGACTATATTGGTATCACTTCAGGAAAACATGTAGATAAATCAAAGGTGTTTGATATTTTTTACGGAGAGATTAAAGCTCCCTTGATCGAAGAATGTCCATTGACTATTGAATTGTCATTAACTAACCTTATTGAGCTACCTGATCACTATATGGTAATAGGAACCGCGGTTAATACCTATTTTAATGAGGAATATCTCACAGATGGTTTACCTGATTTTAAGAAGATGAACTTAATTATCTATACTGGTATTAAGAATAAACAGGCATATTGGTCTATCGGAGAAAAACAAGCTGATGCCTTTAAAATTGGAAAAGAATTAAAAAAAAAGAAATAAGTAATAGCCACTTCCTTAATAATTTTCTTATTAAAGTTCCACTCTCCAAGAATATTTTCGATGTAAGAGCCCTTAAACTTTTGTTCCGTCCATTCAGTGGTGGGCTAATGGGGCAAATAGGGCACACATTTTTGTGACAGTCGATCCTGTAACTCCAAGTAGATTTTTCTCCTAACGACTCGTTTTCCTTGGCTTTGTGTACGACTTGTGGATTTCAGTGACTCCCTCACTAGTTATTGTCACTTCTGCTTTTTAAATTCATAACTTTTGCGGGAACTATTGGTTTGACTTCTTTGTCCAGTTATTTTCTAAGTTTTTTTCTGAATTCATTAGTCTCCTTGAGAAACCTTTTATAGAACAGTGGAGTCCTAATGGATAGGTTCTGATGAAGGATTGATGAATGAACAGTGACTCGCTGTAAGGTTATGACTCTGGTTTTCATTGTCTTTTTTGGTGTAATCACTAGTCATCCCCCAAGTGGAGTGAAAACCGTCCAAACAGAGGAGCCTGTAGTAACAAAAAATCCACCTCTCCGATCAATGGATGATAAATCTACATTCCTTGTACCACATGAAGCAAAATCTCAGATAAAGGAAGATCCATTATCAAATCATGATGATCAATTCACTAAGAACATGAATCATATTGTTAAGCCGTTTTTTCGGCCGAACTCAACTCCCCCACTTCATCAGGCCGTCCTTTCAGTCACTGCGGCTCTAACTCTCACGGAAAATTATAGCCATCATGAAATTGATTCAGATGGAAATAATCTTATAAATAGCCTTGTTTTTTATGCAGAATTTAATGTTACTATTGCCGATCGTTATTATTTTCTATATGGGATTTACCCAACAGAGTTTGAAAGTAGTTCAAATCAGCAATTGCAGGTTGATTGGACTCCTGGAATCCATAATATTTCAGCATCTTGGGTAATGGGGAAAATCGCATATTCTAAACAACTCGTGAGTTCCTATTATATAGGTCCCATATTATGGGGTACTGAACCCTCCGAATACACTAATACGTTTTATCCAGACTATACAACTCGTGTATATAATTACACTGAATTTGATCCTCCGTCCGTCTTTCTGACGGGTAATTACTATGATGAAGGAATGGATACAGGTGAAGATGGGTTATTCGATTATCTTGCATTTATTTGTGAAGTCAATGTTACCATGGATGGAACCTATGAAATCAATCTTTGGGTAGAGGAGGAGCAAGACCGATTTTTAGATGCAGGAAATTTGCGTGGTACTCGTAAATTCTTTTCCCCAGGAATTTATAATGTCACATTCCTCTACCCTTGTATAGAGTTATATGTTAATCAGTGGACTACCTTTTTTCTCTTTGATTTGGTATCTATTGTAGATGAAAGCGGGAGAACAAGTCTAGGTGAAGCTTTTAATGTGTATACAACTCGTGTGTACCACTATACGGAGCTGGATCCTTGGGCGGTACTTACAGGTCATTATACAGACCAAGGCAGGGATACGGATAACGATAGCTATTTTAATGCCGTCGAATTTCGCTGTGAAATTAATGTTAGCGTAGCTGAAGAATATATCTTTTCCATTTCATGTCATTCATTAATAGGGGGTTATTCTTGGAATCTGAAGGCGAGTCAATTTGTATCGAGGGGAATACAGAATATATCAATCTTAATTCCAGTTGATGAGTCTAATCTAACGTCTCCACTCCATTATAATACGTCTTATATTATTGATTCAGTTTCTATTGAGAAAGCCAATGTAGATAGAAAGAATACCATCGTAGATGAAAAACTCAACAATGTTCATTTTACTAGAACATATACTTATACTGAATTTGTTCCACTTGAAGTCAGTGAAGAAACGTACCTCACAAATTCATCCTCAGATACTCCTGTCACCCTGGATGATACGAATGAGAGTGTTACTCAACAGAGTGTTACTTCACTCCTTTTTCTAACGAATATTTCTGGATTATTCTTTTATTGTCTAATTGGATTAACAGTGATTCTCACTCATAAAAGAAGGAATAAATAAAGTTTAGGCACCCGTACGATTCTATATTATCCTTATCGGATGTATATATTAGGGAATTTCCCTTCGCTGAGGGGTATCGAATTCGACAAAAATCTTCAGGGCGATCCTTATACTACAATGGAATTTTTCTCCAATCTAGTAGCTTTCCACACATACAACTCGAGCTTTCTTACTAGCAAAGTTATGCTATGGTTTATAAATTCCGAAGTTCCCACCTCTGTGATCAGCTGGGAATAATGATGAATTGCAAATCTGCTCCACGGATATTGACATTGATTTTACTATGTTTCTCTCTTTTTTTGAATATGAATGGCTTGTTAGTAGTTACTTCAGCCGTCCCAACTTGGGAAGAGGCACCTCCATTGGTAATTGGTGATGTAGGGTATGCTCATTCTTATAATGGAAAAATATACTTTGTTGGAAGTCTAGCTGTCCAAGAATATGATCCTGATATAGGATCTTGGGTTATAAAGAACAATGAAGGGTTGGGGGCTAAGTCTACCCGGGGTGATAGTGCGTTGATTGGCGATAAAATCTATATCATTACCACCTGGATGAGTACTGCAATTTACGATATTGCCAACAATTCGTTTGCAGAATTTCCCACCTCTAAAACTGACCGAATTGATATCGGTGTCGGAACAACTAATGGAGAATTACTAGTAGCAGGCGGGTGGTTGAGTGGGGACTCCACTTCCGTTACATTGGTTGAAACCTTCAATCCAGACAACAATTCATGGCAGACAATTACTCCCATGTTGACTAGTAGAAAAAACCATAAGCTAGTAACAGCAGAAAATTATGTTTATGCTGTTGGGGGGTACTCGGGATTTGGATTCAATGTACTGACCCGAGTTTTTGAGAGGTATAATCCAGCGACGCAGGAATGGGAAAATCTGACCGCAGTCCCTTATGAGTATCGATCTCCAGGAATAACAGCTATTCAGGATGGTCGAATCATTGTTGCGGACATGACTCAAACTTCGGTGTATAATCCCATGGAGGATTCCTGGATAACTGGAAATTCCATCATAGACTCAGGAGTATATTACTTAAATTCATTGGCGAATTTGAATAATACGGTGTATTCCATTGGTGCTATTGATGGGGATGATATTCTTCATGGATTTGTATGGACCTTAAATCTATCCGCTCCCTCACAGATACCTGGATTTGAATTACTATCCTCATTATTAGGAATATTAGTGGTTATCTCTTTCCTTAATTACAGAAGAAAACAGAATTAGCCAAGCAAGCACTTATTTGTTATCCTTTGGGATTCTTCTTCTTAACACTACTAAACCTAGGAATTGAATAAGAAGAATCAAAGTAAAATCCCAAGGAGAACTTGATTGAGTTGTTGATTGAGTTGTTGAAGGTAGTACTTCGACCCTAGCTAAATCTGTGGCTGTATTCCCATCCTGATCCATAACTGTACAGACAAATGTATAGTTACCCGCAGCTAAGTTGTCGACATTGACATGTATCAGGCCTCCGTCCCATGAACCCTCCTCAATCAACTCCTCATTCTGAGTTAGGTTATAAGATGCTGGGTTATTATCAAGTGGAGACCAAACGACAGAAATCGGGCCAAGTGCATCCTCGGAAATTTTAAGATTGTTAGGATGATCTATGAAAGGGGGAATAGTGCTTTTTACCTTCCATACAAAACCATAATAATTTCCTGGACTATCCCGTGCTCCAATCGAATATACATACCCATCTAAATACGCCAGAGAATTTGCACCATAGGCATCATAACCTTTTTCATTAAACGGTCCTTGATACCATTGATTTTGCTGGAAATCATAAATCTTAGTTGAACCTTCTCCTGGACCTCCAATGAAAATATCTCCTTCTTGAATAATTGTTGCTCCAAATTCTTGATAAGCTGGTCCTTCTCCAATTTCTTCCCACTGCTTTAATTCAGGATCATAGCGCTCTACAGGACAGTTTCCAAGTACCCCTCCAATTACATATAGGTATCCCCCACTTGAGACCATTTCATGATCTTTCCGGGCAGTTCCTAGTGGTTCAACAGGAAACCAACTCTCATTCTGAGAATTATATCCCCTCACTGCTTGTGTTGGATTAATATTTCCACTTTTCCAACCACCAGAAACATAGATTATTCCATTCAATGTAGCAACAGCGACATCTAAACGGTTATAATCGGCTGTAGGGAAGTTAGAAAATTGGTTTGCGGTAATATTATAGACTGTGGTTTTTTCTGCAGTCCACCCATGGATCATATAGATTTCATCGTCTATCAGCGCGCTTCCTCCGCGATAAGGGTTATAACCTATCCCTTGATTGTTGATTATGGTCCAGGCGTTTTGTGTGGGATCGTATTCTTGAACTGCGCTTCCCCCAACAAAATAAATCTTTCCATTATAGGTATGCGCGTGACCCGTGTCGTTGATAACTAGAGAGGGAGCTTTTTCCCAAACTACGTTTGAAGAATATTCAACGGGAGATAATGAAGCGCTGGCCATATCTGAGCTATCAGAAACTGAATTTTTCATCCTCTGACTTGCTGGTTCAAACCCATGTACACTGAGAAGTGGAGTAAACATGAACATTGTAAAGAGGGTCACGATAAAATATGAAAAGGCTGATTTTCTCGGAGTATACATTAAATTCTCACTTCTTAAACATAAGGAATAAGCACTTTTTCATCTTAAAAAGTGGTTGGTGAGTTAATTTCACAGAAACACATCTTCTTATATTGAGAAACCTTCCCTCTTTTAATTCCAAATTAGACTATAATGCTCATTATTTCCCTAGTAACATTCGAATGGAGTCAGTTGTTTTGAAGGTGTTGGTAAAAGTTTGTAGAATCCTTTTCCTCTCCAGATGCTATACAAAAACCTAATAATCTTCCAAGTATGACCTCGTATGTCTTTTCATGTGTCAATAAGGAGATTGGATTAAAACAAGAAAATGTAGATCCATTCTGTGATTATATCTGCAGGGGAATCTAATTTCCATAGTTTTCAATAACTTTATAGCCTCTAAGATAACTTAAGATTATTTGATGTGAACCTCGTTTTGAAATATGGACGAACTAATCGGAATATAGCTGTGGGTATGTTTTTGTTCATTTTTGGCGTGATCTTTTTATTTCCTCTCAGTATAACGGTCTCTGACTGTACTTCAGTTACTTCTAGTAGTGCCTCTTTTACTTTCACGATCGCTAACACAACTGCTTCTCAAAGGTTATGCGAGAACGAAGACTCTTTTTGCTGTATTGGTACTACTTGGAATGTTTCAATTTATCTTAATG
>JAEOTQ010000068.1 GCA_016839785.1 Candidatus Hodarchaeota archaeon
ACAAGGTCGACTATCGCTTCAAGAACTCTCCAAACGTATTGAAATTGATGTGGAAGTGATAAATGAACGATTGGATTATCTCCGTCATCATAATCTCATTCACGAAACAATCCAAATTAATCCAGTAAAATCTCCAAGAGAAACCCTGACCATGTTTCAATGCGAATTTACAATCTTAAACCATTTAATACAACAGGAAATTATGCGAGAAATAAATACACTACCACATTTTTGGCCAATTAGTTCATGGCGCTCATCTGATAAACCTATTTTGTTTTTAAGTTTTTACTGTTCATCTTATACCGAAGTAGGAAAAATACAAGCTCTTTTGACTGAATTACCAGGAGTTAAGAGTATAATTAAGATTATGGGTGGAACTACGTATTATTTCACTGATATTCGGGATGAACTCATAGAAGAAAAGCGTAGCCACGGGTGGTTCTCCCCAGAAAAATGGGTCACTGATTCTACGAGAGAATAATACTCGTAGCTTTATATTGCAAGAAAAATTAAGAGGGGGAGAGTTGGCCTTTGGGGAATAAATTCCTCAAAAGCCTGGAAGAGTGTTCCAGCAAAGCAATCACTCATAAGTTAATAAACACCTAAGAATTAATATCCTACTACTGGGTCATCTTTCTTCTTGGAATGGATTGAGATTACTTCTAATATTGTTTGTTTAACCATTTCTGATGTTTCTTTGTTAAGATGACCATCTAGTTGATCTAACAATTCTGAATCTAGAAAATCAAGCAATCCTAATCCCACAACTGCACCAGCGCGAACAACCGCAGATGAATCATAAATAAGAGCATGCAGTAAGATTTCTTCGGCTCCTTGTACCTTTAATCTTCCTAAAGCTCTAGCACATCGATCTCTAATTTGGATGTTTTTTTCATTCATACATTCCCTGAGTTTTTTCGATAAATTATCTGATAGGGGGGCTTTTGAGTAGCTTAAGGCGGATATGGTATTACTACGGACAATATCGATGGGATCTGACAGTAATGGTTCTAAGAGGGGATTAATTATGTCTCCTTCAAGAAAAGCTAATGTCATCACTACCTCTGCTCGAACTTCAGATGTAGGATCAGAAAGAGCTGAAACTAGTTTTGAATGGAGTTCCATCGAAATATCTGCTATTGGGATTTCAAGCCTACCTATTTTTCTAATCGCTTCGGCTCGCACATATGAACTAGATGCTTCCATTTTTTTTAAAAGTCTTGAAAGCTCCTCTTTCTGTGACATTCTCATTAACCAAGCTGATTATTGTAAAGAATACAAATAAAATCCTTGGTACTATTAGCTTCTAAAAATCAATCCATCGTGACAATTTCATAATCCTCATTCATTTAGGTACTTTGACTCGAATTTGTACTTGGGTTCGAAGTGACTTTTAATGGGCAATTAGGACAATCAGGAACATGTCCTGTTAATTCACAAATAAATGATTGGTTGTCATTCGTTGTACATTGTACCAAGCTGTGGAAGTAGGTACACTCGAAATCATAATTATTACGATAAAGACGATCAAAGGAAAGAGGAGATCCAGCGCTGCGATAATGACACTTGGAGGGACAGAACCGAAAATAATCTTTATAAACTATACAAAGGAATAAATTTTCACTTGCAGTTTGATCTATGACTTGATGTTGGCAGGTTCCTATAATAAATCCCTCCATTCTTGTTAAACAACAGATTTTTCATCAGTGATCCATTTACACATTCTACGGAGGGGTTCTATTGCATCTTGGGGTGTCGCCATACTAGCACTAGCAGCAAAACCCAGAGAAACAACTCTCTGTACCCCATAAAGAGGTAAGATGTTTCGAATTTGCAGTTTGAGACCCTCTGGATATACACCGACTGTTTGGGTATAAGAATTCACTGAGCGAATTGCTGAATCGATGGTATCAATTGGAACAAGATTTACAACTCGACTGCATAATCGATGAGAAAAATCAACAGGTTCATCAAATTGAGAAACTATTACAGCTCCTTCGTTGACTTTACCCCCATAGACCTGATAAAAGTCATCCTCAAGGCGAATACCCTCGATATCATCTTTAAGTGATTCATTAAAGATCTTCGGGGGAGTAGAAACATGCGAGGGAAGATTGACTAGAGCAGAGTAAAGTAACTTTCCGAAATGGTTTAGATTATTTATTCCATCATCATTAGTCCCCGATTGGACATACATAATGCGCGAATTCAAGCAAGCCTCTTGGTTAAATGCTCCCACATCAATTGCAGCTCTTTGAGCAACGGCATGTAGAGTATATTCGTCCTGAAACGCTTCATGACCAATGATCGAGATACTGATCTTAGGATCAAAAGTTATCAAGTCTAAACCTGGTTGAAGATATTGACTAATATGTTTGATTGAATTGAAACCACCCCAAGCAATAATTTTCTCAATATTTTCAGGACGATAGAATTTTTCTTCAAATTGTCTATCCCCTCCTCGCCAATAAAGGACACTACAATGTTTAGTTATAGGATGTTGGGGATCCATGTCCATCATTGTTTGAATTAGAGCTGTAGCAGTAAGAGGGTCATTGGAAGGTAGCTTGAAAATGGCGTCACTCCGTGTACCGCAACTTCTAATAAGAGACGCGGCGGCAACAGTCGGAACATTTCCCGCAATGATATGAACTGTACGAGACCCGAATGCCCTTATAGATATGGTTCTCCCATCTTCCATTGTCGTAGGTACCCAGTTTTCAAGATATTTTAGACCTATTCTTTTTTCTAGCATCTCACGAATGTTTGATGGGTGAAATAATATAGGTAATGAGCGATAAGTAGTATGAAGTACTTCAGGTGTTAAACCTGAAGCCTCACATGCAAGGGCATATGCTGCTTGTAGATATTCATTTTCTTTTAAGACTAAATGTTGTCCTAAATCGTGGAGAAAAGAAATTATCTCTTCTATAGACAAATCATAAAGATCTCTCATCTTTGACAGGTCAGACAGGGAAATTTGGTTCACGTACTTCTTAGCGCTTGGTGTAATAAATTTAGCTCCGTTTCTTCCACCAAAAGTGTCGGTGTAGTCATTTATTTGCTTTCCCCTAAGAAGAATGGGAATCTCAAATAATTCGGAATCTAGAGTTTTAGTAAGGGTCGATTGCATTAGAGTATCCTCCAAAAAAAGGGGAAGAAATTATTCTTCCTCTAAATCTAGTAAATAGTCGATAAAAGTGTCATATGCTTCTTGACTGCCTGCACAACTAATTTTATCGCCCCCATCGCTCTTCTCACTAATTCGCTGGATTTTCTTCTCTAACCAAGGACCAGTTCGACCACAGGCACATTGATCATCGTCCCAATGGAGAGTAACTTCATCACCTGTGAGAAATCCACCCCAGTAGCTTTCTGTTAACAAATCGTAGAAACCAAAGCGTCCTGTTTGTGTACCATTTCGTGGTAATACTTGTCCATTATTATCAAAAATGAATGGAATGAAGTGGGGATAGATATGATAATGACTTTTATCACATGAGGGACAATAGCCAGTTGTTTCTGTCATCCCGTAGCCATCACGTATGTTTTGAACTCCATAGAACTTACAGATCCTTTCATACCAATCATCAGGAACAGTTTGTCCTTTTAATCCTCCACCAGTGACAATGGCAGAATTGGAAGCAAAAACATTGCTCAAACCCTGCTTTTCTCCTTCTAGAGCGGCATCAATCATTGATGTCAGTGTACCCATGATAAACACCTGACGACCTCTATAATTTGTAACCATATTATCAAAGAAAGCCGCCATATATTTTGGACGATTTCGCTTTAATCGAATGAGTTCTCCTTTGTTATAACTTAGTGCTTTTAACATTTGGAGTTTTCCTAGTTCTCCTTTTGCTTTTGCTGATTGCAATCTGCCAGCTAGAGACATGAAATCTGCAGATAAGAAACCTGGGATGGCTGTATGGTATTCTTCCTCTGAACCAGCTAATATTGGACCGAAACGACTCAAAACTCTTTGAGCTAGTTGCCTACCATCAGCAAAACTAGGAAAAAATACAGGCATTTTCGTCTTATGAGGATCCGCGCCAGTAAGAACCTCTATGAACAGATAAAAGGCATTCTTGAAATTCTCCATTTCACTTTCACTGCGAGGGAGAAAACTCAGCTTTCCAGTTGTTCCTGTGGAATGGACAATATGAATCTCTGATTGGGTTTCAATTGCCTCTAACCAAGAATCAATTGAGTTACAGTTAGCTGTTTGTATTGATGATAAATCATGTGTGGTTAATTTATCTAACCAAGCTGTCAGTTTATCAAATTTCTTTTTCTCGATGAAAGTAAGTGGATAGCTCTTGTAGACCGTATGTTGGAATAAAATTGGAGCTAAATCGTTCAAAGTACTGATTTCAGATATTTTTTGTTCATCTGCAAGCTTTTTAAGTGCACGAATTCGGGGGTAGAACCAATTAAATCGCTTTTGAGCACCAGCTAATTGGATTTGATTCACAAATTCTGTTTCAAGGCTAAACAATTCATCATTGGTAGCATGGACCAGAGATTGTGGATTTTCAAACATTTTCGTTTGTCTTTCCCCCGTAAGTTTACTTGTTGATATTACCATTTTCACTAACCTCTGATACACATCCCGAGAATGCCTTAAATATTCAAAATCTGTCCAACAAAGGCGTAATCAACACATATATTATAAACTCCTTTTAAGGAAATGCTTTTTTTAACAATTTCACATTCATAAGGTGAAGTTGGGATTCACTCTTGAGCACTGATGACGATAGCTCCGAAAAACGAAAAGGTCCTTTGGAAAAGGTATGAGTCTGCCTTAGAAGACTATACTTTAACCCGAGACCTTGACGATATGGTTGCAGTTTTCAAAGATATTGTTGAATCATCCTCTCCCAAACCTCCTATTGCATTATTATCTAGTATCGCAAATCGTTTTGCGAAAATCAAACGCTATAATGATGCCAAACTGATCTTTGGTATGATCTTGCAAGAAGAAGGTCACCATAGGGAGACTTGGAAGGCCCTTTCCTCCCTCTACTTTAAATTAAAAGATAACAGCAAAGCTGAGTTTTGTTTACAGAAGTATTATTCACTTAAGGGAGGTAGTGTGTCTATAAATCCCTCTGTGAGAAACAGATTAGCGAGCGCAGGGAAACTCAAATCATTACCAAGTGATCAACAACTCGGTCTTCAAAAAGCAAAACAAATTCAAAATCATGCCCCCAAAAGTGTATTATCCTTAGATGAATTTTACAAACATTTTAAGATAAAGAACGAATCTCTTCCACCTGTAATCAAGCGGATTATTCAATTTGCGGAACATCAAATAGTTGATTATAGATTCTTTAATAAACAGAGCGGAGAATATGGAAAAGAGGGATTGCAGTTACTTCATAATGAAGAAATAATTCAATATTTGAAGGAAAGAAATATTACACGGCTATACAAGTTTCAAGAGGAAGCTTTTGAGAGAATTTTATCGAATCAAGACGTAGTGATTTGTGCTCCCACTGGCAACGGTAAGACAGAGGCCTTCCTTCTCCCCGCTCTATTGAAGATAAAAAAATTTGCAGGTTATGGGGTGCAGCTTCTAATAATTTATCCTCAAAAGGCCCTAGCTAAAGATCAGCTTAGAAAAATTACAGAGATTGCCAATATACTCAAGCTTTCAGCAGAAGTATTTGATGGTGACACCTCCCAATATAGACGCAGGAAAATCTTTGCTGATCCCCCAGAAATATTGATCACAAATCCTGATATTCTTCATTATCATCTTGGAATTGGAAAGAATTCTGGATTTTTTCAGAATTTGATCAGTAATTTAAAAATAGTCGTGCTAGATGAAGTACATACGTTTTCGGGTACTTTTGGGAGCAATATGCACTTCATTCTTCGACGTCTAGAACGAATTTTGGATCAGAGGATTCAATATATTGCAGCGTCTGCAACTGTAGCTAATCCTCAACTCTTTACTAGTCGCTTATTGAATCGGCCAATCACAGTAATTGAATGTCAATATGGACGAAGAGGTCGATTACATTTCTTAATGATCGCCCCATTCGACGGTATGTCTACTTTTGATGGAATTTCAAGTTTATTGAATTCAATTAAACAATTTGGGAAAATTCTAGCTTTTCAGGATTCACATAGAAGTGCAGAATATTTATTTCAGAGATTAAGAGGATCTTCTGAAAGCATAGGAATTCATAGGGCTGGATTATCGAAGAAAATTCGTGAGGAAGTAGAAGCGCAATTCAGAGAAGGAGAAGTCGATTTGCTTATAGCCACTCCGACCTTAGAATTGGGAATTGATATTGGTGAGCTAGAAATTGTTGTTACACCTCCAATATCTGTAAATCGTGCTATCCAGAGAATAGGTCGTGCAGGAAGAAAAGGTCAAGATGCTGTAGCAATCATCCACCTTAATTCTGATGATCCGATTAGTCATTATTACTACAGTAATCCTGAACGTTATTTTCAAGAGGTAGAAGATATTTTTTTCGACCCAACCAATCCTAATGTGGTTGAACATCAACTTCTAGCCGCAGCTCTTGATCATCCATTAGGGATTGATGAATTTCCTGAAAATATCCCTACTATACAAGAATTAGAGGAGAATAACTATTTTCAACGATTTGAGAAAGGAATTTTTGTCCCAACAGAACAAGGTATAGAAAAAGCTCGAAAATATTCAATCAGGGGGACGAACCATGAAATCCAAATTAAAATTCATGGTGGGAGGTATATTGGTAAACGAGCAATGCCGCTTGCGATGTATGAATTGTACCCAGGCGCTTATTATCTAGCAGGTGGGACAAGGTATCGAGTGTTTAGCTATAGATTTAATGGATATCGGGGAACTGCTGAGTTAGTAAAGCCAAAAAATGTCTGGGGGCAAACGTTTCCAGTAGCAAGGATGAAGCCTCAAATTCTAGAGGTTCAAGAACCCTTAATTGATGCTTATGGCGTTGAGGTTGGATTAGTAACGGCAAAAATTCTTCAATCAGTTGTAGGATATAGACTTCAAACCCCGTCTGGAACAGAAATTAAGAAACTACGAACTCCCCAATATTATTCCTCCCAATCTAGAGGATTATTGTTTCAAATTCCATTATCATCTCTAGATATGCAATTAGATCAGAACAGGTTTAATAATTCCTTACATACTCTTGTACATGTACTCCTTCATGCAAGTTTACCTTTTATTGGTGGCCAAATTCATGAAATTGGAGGATTAACACTCCTTCCTCAAGGATATATACTTTTATTTGATCAGGCCACTGGATATGGAATATGTGAAATGTTGTTGAGGCATTTATCCGAACTCTTTACACGAGCACGGAAAATTCTTGATTGTGACTGTCAAGATGGGTGTCCCAAATGTTGCTACTTACACCGTTGTAGTAAAAATAATGCATCATTAGAGAAAGAGGGAGCACAAAAAATTCTTGATTATATCATACAGGGGGCGAAAATTCCCCTGGGTACGGATTATAACGAATGTAGAATATTTATTTCTTAACCAATGAATTCTCTTTTTACAGATTTTAGATATTTAAGTTGAGTTAAGGATACAATAATGATAAGTCTAGAATTTCGGAGAATTTTCAATATAAATTAAAAATGAGAGTAAAATGATAAGTAAGAATATTTTAACTACAATTATTGGATTTCTATTTGGTTACTTGTTGTATTCTGTTATTGACATTAGTACAATATTAATATTTCTTTTTGGAGGAACAGGATATTTCATTGGCCTAATTCTTGATAATGCAGATAGGAGACTCCAAATTGACAAGTTTCATTTTTCCAATATCGCTTCTAGCCATGAAGTTTTTTACTCGGATATTCTGCCAGAAGCTGTGATTATATATTCTATGTTCGATAATATAACCACAGTCTTACTTGATTATAAAATTGATGCAAAACCTGAAGATTATCGATTATCAGTTCTAAAAAATCTTCAAGAATTTGATTTTCGAGTTATAGAAGATTCTTCCAAGACAATCTTCTCCCTAAATATTGAATTTCCAGAATTTAACTATTCAACAATTACTAATTCTGAAACAGAGTTAGAAAAATTTCTCTACGATATAAGAGAACAAAGTATTGATTTCCAGGGAGCTGTGCAAAAAATAATACCAGGATTAGTTCTGAGCACCATCGAAAGGCCAGATATTTTTGGGGATCAAAATCGACGTGTTTCTGACACCGACAATTTCCCTCACTCAAGTATTCCCCCTGATTCTCCCAATGGAAGTAGAAAATTATATTCCATACTAGAGAAAGAGGATGAACTGTCTTCTAACTCTACCGAGAGGATTGAAGAACCAGAAACTTCAGAAATAAAGACTGAAACTGAAAATGATATAATATCTGATCTATTTAGTTCTCGTTCAACCGCTCAAATAATTTCAGAATCGGTAAATCAGACAATGAGTGAAATTACTGACTCTGATATTAAGAAACATCCAAATTTATTAACTGCGAATAAAATCAAAGAACAGAGTAAAGCAATATTCCCCCTCCAAGAGGAAGAAGAAGTGGATATTCTTCCCCAAATGGAATCTGAAAACGAATATCAACCCACAAAATTAGATCTTGAGAATCGTAGTTCATCGAGCGAGATTAAAAATAATATTAAGAGTGAGAAGAGCTTAGATGCTCTGGAAGAGGCAGCAATCCATGAAAATGACAAACCATTATTAGCGAAAATAGTTGAACAGATAGATTTCGTAAACAGTGAACGTAAAAGTAATATAGAATCTGAATTTAATGAAAATATTAAACTAAAAGAATCATCTAAGCAAGAAACTTAGCTAACATTGATGGACGACATTTTAAACAGTAAGACCGTCTTTGATAAAAGAATAAATATTCTCCACAATAGGAACAATGAATGTTAATCTGTGCAACAATTGGTGGTGTATTCTGATTTTCGTTTGTGTCTAGAAAATATAATCGAAACAATTTCTGCTTTTCACAATTACTTAATGGTGAATTTAGCAAAATGAGAAAAGAATTTTGTAATTGATCTTGAGAAATTAATGATTGTATTGCTAGTTCAGTTATATCCTTATTCGATGAAGGGAGGAGGGGACTTAAACTGATCAATGCTTGAGTGGGGTCATTTCTTGATAAATAAATACGTGCTAGTTTGTGTCGAATTTCTTGATCTCGCGTTGGAGCAGTACGTAGTAAATAGTTCAAGTCACTTATTGCCTGATCAAATCGTTTTTCCTTGAGCAGGCCTTCAATCCCATTTAAGATTTCGACCTTTTTTTTCTCGTTTGGAGTACAAACTAAAATTTTTTTCCGACTTGGGATAGAATCTCCCTCCAGTTCAACTTTTTAATACTCGAGGACGATACCATAATGGGACGGTTGAAAAAGGAATTTTGTATCGTTTGTTCATGGCATTTACTATTACTTCTCTAATTTCAGGGTCTAAAGGTTGTTGAATTGCTGGTATCCGATTTCTTATCTTCCCCTCCCTTGAGATCGAAATAACTCCAACTCCTACTTCTTTTGCCCAAGAGAGCTGTTCCTCCAAAGTATCTCCATTTAATATCTCAAATTGCTCGTCAGGACATAATAAATAACAATAATCACAAAATTGACTGTAGATTGTTGGATGATTGACATGTATCTGTGTTTCTGCTTCGAAGAAGTGAATAGAACTATCCAACTGACAGATACTCGCTAAATCAATTCGAATTAAGTTCTGATTTACCATTTCAGAGATTCTAATATGTTCACTATTTCCAATTTGAAGTTCTGTATATGTTTGGAACTGAACTTCATCTCTCAAATAAAACTCTAACCGAGTAACAAGCTGATTTTCTGATAACATAAACCTCAATTATGATTGAATTTTCCCTTTTTATACTTGAAATACTAGACTGTACAAATTTTGGATATTTAAGTCTCATTTACCTATACTAGATGAATACAATCAGAATAGGTGAATCATGAGTGACAAGTCAACCATTAATCCAACTAAAAAGCTTGCCCTTTCTCGATGAAATTTTTGTAAATAGTCCGTTATGCCAAATATGTGAGTTTGCAAACTGGGGAATGGGAGGAGTCTGTTCATTGTTGTTGAATAGACGTATACCTTCAGTATTAGTTGTAAAAAGTTCACAAGTGATCTCCTGTAGTGCTCATCGGAATTGGGTTGAAAATTTAGAAGGACAGGATTAATCGAAAAAGAATCTTCTTTGTTGGTAATTTGGATAGAATTAGATGTGAGTGTAGCAAAAATCAGTAAAAATCAGTCTCATAAGCTGAAATTCACCCCCGCTCTGGATGAACAGATATTACTCGCTAAAATTCAGAAACAAAAATGTCTAATTCAATATCGTATCGAGGAAAGGTTGTATCGGATCCTGTCATTACTAATCAGTCTGTATATATCCGCAGAAAAATCACAGAAAACAATACCGAGAGTCCTTATCCTTACAAAACGACAAAACCAGGATATCATTAAAACAGGAGTACAAGATAACTTAAATCAAATTGTAACCATTCATAATGGCCAAATACTACCCCAAGCGCGGAAAATGGATTATAATCGTTTTAGTATTGTAATTTCAACTCCAAAAACGGTGAAAAATGACTATAAGCAGGAATTTTTCGTAAAGGATCACTTTTCATTGATAATAATTGATTATGCGGAGATGGGGGTGTCCTCATCTTCATTGAGATATATAATCAATAATTTAGAGCCCAATCAAGTAGTCGGGTTGACGAGAGAGAAAAATGTGATAAAATTGGAACAAGCTTGTATAAACTTGGAGCTATTGGAAATCATCAAAATAGACGGAAAAATAGGGAAAGAAAGATCCAATATTCAACATTATTCACTTCCTCTACCTAAAGAATATTTTTTTGTACTAGATATTCTTAATCAACTGAAAAAGAATAGATTAGTCCAACTTGAAAGTTTAGGATTTGGAGTGTCTATGAAAAGCACTCCTCAAGAGATTGCGGCAATTCATACGAGTTTATTGAATGAAAACAATGGGAAAATTTTAGTGAAAACAGCAAATTTGCAACGAATCATGGCAATGCAACGGATAGTAGTTTCTCAAGGTTTTCCTGCGCTAATCTCATTTCTTGATGATTTACTTCTTCGCCTTAGCGAGGATCAGCCGTTTGTTGGGAGAAAAGCATTGGTTCAGTTCTTAGGAAATCCTATCATCAAGAAGCTCTACGAATATATTCTCTTATTTTCTGACCTAGAACACCCAAAAATGAAACAGGTCCTGAAACTTGTAAATGATTATGAGTCTGCAGTTTCCATAGTTACTAATAATCGCTACAATGCAACTTTCATTGAAGAAAACCTGAAGAAAAACGGGATATCTACAATATGTATTGCACAACCAGTCTCATCGCTTAAACGAATCCAGCTTCAAAAGAAGTTATTTGCTTTTGGGAGCAAAGTGCATGTTTGTATTACAAACACAGCAAATGACCTCATAGCCAATTTAGCTAGCATCATTATTGCATACGACGTCAATGCAGATGTTGTTGAGAAATTGAATAGTATTACAGTCCCTATTCCTAAGGTATTTTTAATTACTAAACAAACAAATGAGGAAGCACGATTTTTCCATTTAAAGAATTTAGGGAGGGGAATCAGATAGGAATTTTCTCTTCATCTTAGCATAGAAAGTATCATATGTGGTATAACATTGATTGAGATCACGAAAAATATTTTGTCTGGGTAACATTGTTCGAAGAGTGGCTGCACGATAATCCAAGATTAAACTTGCAGCAAAATCTGTTTCTGATCGAATTCCTCTCCCTATCGCTTGTGTTATGACTCGTGTTACTGGCAAAAGGGTGAGATGATCTGCCATCTTTCTCCCCCACTTTCTTGCATAAAGGTATTTAATAAGTTGATTTGTTGCGTCCGGTCGTGTGTAGGGTACACCAGCGATAATAATGAGAGTTAACAGACTACGTTTTGTTTGTGGATGAAGGATTTCGATACCTTCAGATAACTTTCCACCTAGGACACCAAAAATCACTTCATGGGTTTTTCTGTGCAGATCATCAATAAAAATTGGTCTCTCACCTGACTGTTCAACATAAACGTTAGGAATGGTCATATGTACAAGAATTTGTTGTTTGAGTTCATGTGAAGGTGTGAAAACTATGGTATGAAAGGGGTTACTCTTATGCATTCGTTGAATGACCGTTGCCATAGCTTGAAAGGTTTGAGAAGTTCTTTCTCTAAATTTCGTTGTGAATCGTCTGTGATATAGAATACCATTGAGACTAAATTGAAAATCCGAGGGAATATGCAATCCAGGAAAATTTAACCCATACAAAGTCTTATAGGAGGATACAGGTTGGAAGGTTCCCGACATCAGAAGGATGTTCTGAAAATTGTTATCCACATATTTAAAAGTAGTTTGAGGGAACGGATTAAGTTGTATCAATTTTTCTGGTTCTGAAATCCAGATTTCTCCTCTGCTGTTTAAAAAATCTTTAATTGTAAGGAGATTATTTTGCTCCCACAAGGATAATTTGGTTTGATGATCAAGAAATGCATCTATCGCGTCTGATGTTAAATTTTGGGGACGGTCCACTCTCCCATGTCGATTTTGAATTAATTCTTGTAGATTGTCAAATACTTTTAACGGAATAACGTTTTTTGCTTTATGGATATCATTTAAAGATATTTCTGACTCGATTTCTGCTGAAAAATTATGGCCCTCATCAATAATGCAGATTTTGTGTGGATAGGTACTTTTTTGAAGGAGGGTAGAAAGCATACTCTGCAGATTCTTGCTTCTTAGATATGTATGTGTAGTAACAATGATATTTGCGTAAGGAATGCAGCGTTTAATGATATAATATGGACACCCAAATTCCTGGAGTGTATCCTTGAAATTTTCAATCTTATTTTCCCCTTCATGAGTTGTTATGGGAACCTGTTCTACAATAGCTGGAAAATCTTCTTCAGGGATAGAACGGGCTTTTTCTAAGTGCGGACATCGCAGCTTCCCACATATACCCTGATAGAAAAAAGGGATATCATTTCGGATACACAAATCTGACTTCAGAATTAACGGAAGAGCAGTTAAATATCCATATCTATTAGTATTCGCTATTTTACGGATTTCATTGAGAAACACATGGAAAATTTGAGCTTTAGTCCGTACGAAAATATAAAGCTGGTACTGTCGTGTTTTTACTAGTGGTAAAGTACTTATTAGTGCCATTACCGTTTTTCCAAACCCAACTGGAGCATGGATAATTGCCCGTGGGTGTCGTTCGACAAATCTGAGAAATCTTGCTTGATATGCACGTAGTTCTTCATGTGGAAAAAGTTCTATTTCGGGAGGGAGGTTTATTTCCAAAGGTAGCAATCCTCAGTGTGATTCAAGTTCTTCTTGAAGCCTTTTTCCTTGTTTAAGCAGACTAAGGTGGATATCAAGAACTCCGATGTCAGGGTAAGTTTTCAACTCTAATGCCTTAGTGATGGATTGTAGTGCCACATATCTTTCGTTAGGCAAAAAATCATCAAGATTACTAGCAGTCACATCCGAAACACTAGGTAAAATTGGAGGTGAGTCTAATTTTGCATTTTTAGGCGCATTCTTTATGTTTCGAATATCCACCATTAATTCAGAACAAAGCTCATCAGCCAAAGAGAACAGCTGACGAAAGTCTTTTCCCTCAATTCCATCAATCGCGAGCAAATCGGTATATTGGGCATATCGCTCCCACGGTATCGAATTGTTTCTTTGGTAGAGATGATGGAGAACTCCCCCAACCATATTTTTGATTTTAACATTATCCTCACGACATTTCTGTACAGAAGCAGTTCTTTCAAAAAATCTCTCTGTATTTCTAATCTCCCATCGAGTTTGTTCAATTGTATTGGCATTTTTAGCCACTGGTAGATTTTCCAACATTGTCAAATGTAGATCGTAGAAGTCGGATCCTTTTACAGTAATATCCCATTGCCGTGCTGATCCAATTTCTACTTCTTTGAACAATCCATAGGATTTTAACCCATCTAGAAGCTTTTCTTGGGTACTATCAATATCCAATTCTTCGTGAAGTGCGTCTCTATATAACGTTTGATTCCTTAGAATTTTTAGGGTCTTCATTAACATTTTAAATTTTGTGGGACTTAATCCTAAAGTTTTCGATCCTCTTAATTGAGTTTCTTTGACCTTAATCGGAGCAAGATCAATTGGAACTTTTCCAGAATCCATTTTAAAATGATAGGCAGTACTTTGAGAAGTATCACCTCTGAATAATAAACCTTCACCCTCCCTAATTCCCATAATTTGGCGTTCGATGAATGAGGATTGCGTATACTCCCTAACTTTTAATTGGTGTTGGGTAATAACGATTTCCCGATCCGCCGTATTCACTAGTCGTAGGTAGATCTGATTCTTTATTTCTTCGAAAGAATTCACTTTCGTAGCTAATGCCTGGACACTTTGACTACCAAGAACAAGTACATTTTTTCGTGCAAGAGAATTACACGAGTCAATTAAAACTGTAGGAATTCCAGTTTGTCCTCTCCCATATGATGTTTTTCTGCTTAAAATTTCATCTGCATGAGGAAATATAATATACCCGTTATAAGCTACATTAGATAAGAATTGAAGTAGAAATGCAACTACAGCTCGTTTAATCATAGGAGGTTGAGCTCCAAATTGAAAAATAGTAATTGAATCATCTCGAAAAAGCATATTACTAAGATGTCCTGTAAAAGCTGGATAATTTACCTCATCAAATGATTTAAACTGATTTAAGATCCCATTTAAATGTTCAATTGCCATCAAATCAGCAAAAACTCCATCCGTTGCCCCAATAGAGGGCTGTTCTACATCATCAGAAACCTCACCCAATGTCGTGACAACATCATTAAGAGTAAATGATGTTGAACCCGCTGCATTTCTAATTTGGGCTTCAAGAGGTATTGCAAATCGTGAAGTGAGATAATCAGAAGTTGATAATGAGCTTAAAAGAATATTACTAACTAGATGAGCCTTCCAAGTATTTATAGCTTTAGATTCTTGTATTTTCCCACTCGGAGAGGAAGGTATAATGACATCACATAGATTAATAAACATGTTTGTGCCCAATCGAAACAACTGAAGATTTATTCCCGTTTTAATAGATGAAAGTGATTGAAAATGGTGAATTAATCCATTAAATTCATTGTGAGTATCGATGACGAAAGTACCCTTATTTTTCGAATTGCTAAAGGAGAGAATCAAGTTCTGAAAAAGAGTGATTAATTCGTTTTTATCAGATCCACACACGAGAACGGATCCATTAGATAAAATAGGAAAGCCAACAGGTATTGAGACATTATCAATGCGATGACCAATCCTATGTGTTACAGGTAAATCAGGAACAGGGAAATCCTGAATAAAACGTGAAGGTACTCGTTCTAGGCTAAAGAATCTGTCAATCAACTTTGATGTGGATCCCGTTTGAGAGGGAAATATTGTGATTCCTTTTTTCGTCTTCTTTCCATGAAAATGGAGATCAAAAATCTGTTTTCCTTTAACAATCGTTACTTCGAATCCAGCTGCCTTGAGAATAGTATATGTAAGCGTACGTCGTTTAAGAAACTCATTTCTCACTTGGCGCACTATAGTAGGCAAAATTGACTCTGAGCGAATGTAAAAACGATAGTATACACGTACTATAAGGGAAAGCCCCGTATAGGAAGTTTCCCGCCTTGAATACGATTTTGAGTCTCGGGGAAGGGCAGTAAAAGCTTGTCGGAGAACTTGAACTCCAGGTTGACTCGTTACTCTGAATAAGTTCTTAGAAGCGTTGTCTAAATCGTGGACTGGTTGAATTGCATAGTAGGAAACAAGAATTCCTATGGAAGCATACAGTTGTTCTGTTTCACTGGGCGAGTGGTCAATCTGAAGAAGAGTGGTATTATCCTCCAGAATTTTTGTTGCTAATTGTGTGGAAAGCGTTCCAACTCAGCTCCAGAAAAAAAAGAGGGAGCTATTTCCCCGAATAGTCCCGGATTCCATCCGTATCGATAGAAAATTCGACTTTTCCATCAGGTAACTCTGGATTCTTGGTAAGAGTTGCAGTACGCTTTACATCTTTTCCTTTACGAATCATGAGACGTGTAGTGACCGTGTGACCTACAACATTACCACCAATTGGTTTATTTGGATCTCCAAAGAACATAGCATCAGGTTTTGCCGAAACTTGGTTTGTTACCACCGCAACACAATTCATAATCTCTGATTGCTTTGCCATGAATGCCAAATATTTTCCAATAAGCTGTTGACGTTCAGCCAAGGTTGCTCTTCCAGCGAACTCTGAACGGAAATGTGCCATCAGGGAATCAACAATGATTAAACCTACATTGGGAACCATCGTTAAAGCCTCTTCTGTTAAAGCCATTTGATGTTCACTGTTGAATGCTCTTCCCACCGTTATCTGTGACAATATAGTATCAGGATCAAGATTAAGTGCTTTGGCCATTTGAGAAATTCTTGTAAATCGGAAAGTTCCTTCAGTATCAATCCAAACTGCAGCTTTTCCATTTTTTACACAGTTTACCGCTAGTTGGTGCGAAATCTGTGTTTTACCACAACCATTTTCACCAGCTATCTCAGTAATTGATCCAGTTTCGAATCCTCCTCCAAGTAGCTCATCGAATGCTTCAGAAGAGGTTGTTAAGTACTCACGTGTCTCACCTAGTTTCGCATAATGAGATCCAGGTTTTAATCCAAGATCAAATTGGGAACGAGCTTCTTGTATCAGTAAAGTTGCCGTTTTTTCAGCAATTCCTGATATTTCGGAGAGCTGTGATCGAGTAGCTAAGGCTATGGTCTCTTTAGAGCCAAAACCAGCTCCTTCTAGTCTTTTTCGTGTTGTTGGACCTATTCCTGAAATTGTATCGAGAAAGTTCGGCTCTTTTGTATCCTTTCCTCGGATTTTATTTCCTTTTTCGGGAATCGGGTCCTCAACAACAGTTTTTTCTTTTTTTGCTTCAGCTTTTGCCATTAATATACACCGGATTTCGTTGTATTCAAAATGGAATATGTCTGAAACTTAAATATCTGAAATCAAGAAAAATTGTTTATTTATAAACTACTTATAAAGATCAGTTTCGAATATATAAGATGTAGATTCCCCTCATTACTGAGGGTCTTTCGATTGTGGAAAAAAATTGAAACTGGATTAAGAAATTCTTTATTATTTATTATACTTGGAATATTCGTTTTAGTAAATCTAGGTTTTACTCAAGTCATGGCTGCGGATCTAGAGACTTCGACAGCAGTATTAGCTGATAAAGGCAATGTGGGTTCAGGTGAGATAATTCACTTTTTAATGTGGACATACATGGGATTTGATTCTGTAGCATTTGGTCAAATCCGATTAACAGACACCTTTACAGGTGCATATATCACTACTACAATTACGAATGGCACCGCAACAGTCGATTGGCTTGTCCCTTCTCCCATTCAATCTGGTGAGCATATTTTTCTTGCAGAGTATCTGGGTTTTTCAGGCTATCTCCCTTCAAATGGATCTTGTGTTGTAATCTTTGAAGAGATTAGTCCAGGAAGTACTCGTTCCACCTCTTTGCTATTGGGCGTTAACTCTACAACCGTGTATAAGAATGCCTCAATTCATTTTACACTTACACTATTTATTCATTATAGGTGGTGGTTCCAGGGGGGATTCCTCACCGTAACTAATGTCAATCTGACTGGATCTCCAGTAATCTATACCTATGGACCGTTAGAAAACTATTATCCAGGAACGGATCCTGCAATCTTGACACTTGAGTTTGATTATGAAATTCCTGTCTTTTCGGAAATTGGGGCTTCCCAATTTTATGCAAGTTATACTGGTAGTTCTCAGAGTCAAACAACTCCCTGTAGCTCAAATCTCGTTAATGTAACTGTTTTAAGTTCGGGTTACTGGCTAACTCAAGACATCAACGCAACAAAAGTTCAACGTACAGAAGAATCAGTGTTAATCAATACAACAATTCTTGGAGACAATCCTAGTGGATTAACGCTTTCCATTTTTTATAAAATTGACATAAAACAGATAATAATTGCAAAAAAAGTGGTAGTCGATCGAAATATTCGTACTTTGTTTTTTCCTAACAGTTCACTACCTTTAGGAGACCTCATAATCTTTACTGAGCTAAGAAATGAAATTTCTGACGATTTGTATGCTAATACTTCATCATCTACCACCATACAGGATCGTGCAAGGATTCAGTCTTATTTAAATTCCACATATTATAGGCAAAATGAAACAATTCTTCTTGAAGCCTACATTACACTAGAAGATATCCATACTGTTCCCGTGATATGTCAGGTTGAATTGAGAGATTTAACAGAAGGAAATATTTCATTAATGAATAAATCTACTAACTCAAATGGATTTGTCTCATTTACTTATTCTTTAACAGAAGATAATACCGTTGGAAACCATGAATTCGTCATAGCGATATTCGATCTTGAACCAAATATTCTCAAGGTTTCTACGAGTATTCTTGTTCCAATAAAAGGATTAATCGAATTTGATTTGACATACGAAAGTGGGGGAATCCTTCGAAACACGAATACTCAGATAGAAGTGACAGTATTATCCGGGGGAATAGTAATTAACGAAGGACTAGTCTCATTTATGTACAACAATTATACTATTATTGACACTCAAAGTTGCATTGCAGGATTGGTCTTTAATTATTACATAAGTCATGATCATCCCTTAGGTGATACATATCTCCTTATCGCCTTTCATGATTAAGATAATTATGATGAAGAGATTACTACATTCAAAATTACTGTGCTTTCGGTTCCTCATTTTGATTCGCTTAATCAAAACTCAACAGAACTGAGTAAAGGACAATCAGGAAGGTTTTGGGGATATATCTTAGACGAGGATGGAGAGGCCGTAATTAATGAAGTTATTCACTTTACAGACACTACAATTGGGGAATATCTAGGGTTTGTGCTTTCTGATGCAGAAGGCCTGTTTTTCTACGATTATCTTGTTTCTGAAACCTCCCAAATAGGAGTACACATCATGCAATGTGATTATCAAGGAAATATCGGGGCTTTCTATTTACCGACAGTCAACCCAAGAATTTTTTCGATAATTGTTCGTCCTGCTCTGTCACTAATGGTTGAGGAAGTACTACTCGCCAATCACTATTCTGTTCTAGAACTCAAAGGTGGGTTGAATGAAGACATATCTCTACATTGGCAACGAGATGGTTCAGCAGTTTGGGATTTCATTGCTGTTGTTTCCTTGAATGCTTCTGGAATTGGAAACTATAATTGGACAACACCTTACTATAAGGGTGGGTTATCTTTACGTGCTTCGAATTTGAATAATACGAGTTTTAAGTTTGATCATACGTTCATGTATAGTATTGCTAATATTGAAGTTATTGGGGATGGCATTGGGAATGTCAATAGTGATTATCATTTTACGATTAATTGTACAGAAATTTATCAGATTTGGATAGATGGTCTTTTATGGAAAGACTGGATTCCCTCAGGAAAGCATTCATACTTATACAGTTTCAGTAGTAGGGGAATAAGGGAGATTAGTATTATCAGTAATGATACATATGTCTTCTACAAGGTCTATCAGCATCAAGTTACTATATATGAGGATCTAATTGTTTCTGTCAGTGTTCCTCAAGAAGCTCTTGTAAATTTGTCAATTAATATTGACGGTACTGTGATCGGAGAAGTATCAGGACCAATAACTGGGATAGATGCAATTCTCCAAATAAATGAGGTGGAAAGAGAGATTGATTCTACAAATGGTGCGGGAATGTTTGATTTTTTAATTTCATTCGACCATCCCGGAATCTATACAGTATCGGTAAAGGTGCCTTTACAAATTGAAGATTACTATAATACCTCATTTAGTACTCAATTTTCTATTATAATCCATTCTCTTCCCTCTAATATCGAAATCATCTCCCCCACAAATAATTCTAGTTATGGAGCAATAATAGAACTTTCTTTTCATGGAGATGCTGAGAATTATTGGTATTTTATTGAACCTCTTGATCTTATGAACACTTCATGGGTTGATACGGTTTATCGTGAATTACCTGAGGGTGATTACACCTGTCATGTATATGGAGAGAATTCCTATGGTATCTTATCTTATGCTTCCTCATCATTTCGAATAGATATTACTGCGCCTTCATTAATTGTTACCAGTCCAAGAAACGAGTCCTATAATACGAATACTGTGTTACTTTCGTATTTAACTAATGCAGATGATGTAAGAATATTTCTAGACGGCAGTACAATCATCAAAAGTTCAGGTACAAGTTTGACAGAATTATCAGAAGGAGATCACAACTTAACTATCCTTGTTAGGGATACGGTAGGTAATTTCGTACTAAGGTCCTCCATTTTCAAGGTTGATACAGTTGCCCCATTTTTAACAGTGTATTCTCCCTATAATCGTAGCTACATTGAGAAGGTACCTTTGACCTTCGATTCAGATGGTCAGCTAGTCCTTTACTATATTACAGATGTTCACAGTACTAATCTAACTTTTAAATCTTCTATACAACTGTATTTACCGATTGGAAGTTATACACTCAATATTTATTCTTTTGACTCAGCTGGAAACGTTAAAACAGAGCAAATTGATTTTTCTATGGTCGAAAAGATTGACCTTTTAGTTAACTCCCACCTCACTGTAGTAAATCCTGCTGGAAATTACCTTCTAAGTACAGAGATATTATCCAACCCATATTTCGATCAAGTTGGTTTTTACTTGAATGGGAGTCATTTCGGATTATTAACCTGGGATCCCTTTCATCAGGATTATCGAATTGCCCTTCAGTTACCCTCTCCAGGCAATTGGGAAATAAGCCTGTATGCAAGAACAATAGATGAGAGGTATGATTTCAGAGAATTTCTTGAAATCTGGTCTCCGCCGAAGCCAATTATCACTTCTCTGTCGGTTTCATGGGAATCAAATTATTACGAATTGAGAACAACGATTGATTCACAGTCTCTTGATCTTGATCTTGTTCAAATCTCACTAGATGAGACGAATTATAGTTTAAACAATTTTTTCGGAGATCAATGGTATGTACAAGTGTATATTAATCCACAAAATTATACTCTTAACTTAAATATATGGTATCCGTGGGATAACGAACCCTCGATAAGTAAAGAATTTGATATTCTGTGGTATGCACCTCAAATTATTGTTGTAGACTCACATTTTGAAAGAAATGGGTTCGATTTAGAAATACGTATTGAGAAGGTAAACGCATCAATTTCTAACGATATCCCAGTAATGATATTAGAGGGCCTACCTCGAAACTACTCTGTTAACGGAAACTTAGTCTATGAATCAGCAATTGGAAGTTACCAAATATGGCATTTCACATCCCCATGGCTAGCCCCTGATATGTGGAACTATAGTCTATCTATTTCTGATATCTATGGACAGTCTAACCAGTTTTTTGGCGTTTTCAATTCAACAGATTCTCCACCAGAGATCGGCGATTTATCTCTAACAATTTTAGATAATACATCAACAGGGGTTTTATTTCGTATATCTGTCCAAGTCATTGATGATTATGCTATTAGTGATGCGATTCTCTATATTAATGGTGTAGAATATTCATTCACTTTGATAAATGATTCATACATAACTCTTGATTTCTTTCTAACTCCAGGTTTATACGTTCTCCATTTATCTGTGGTAGATGATGTAAATCATGAAACTGCTAAGTGGTTAACTAATTTACATATCCAGAGTACGACTAATCTAACCACTACTTCTGAACTAATCGATTTGACTAATCAGTCTACCCAAACGTCTCATAACTATACTCAACAAGAAGTAAAATCGCCTTCAGGTGTTAGTGGTCTAGTTGAAGTCGGTTTAGGCACAAGTTTATTTGCTACTCTTGTCGCTCTCGCTAATTCAATATTTCGAAAAAAGAGGTCTGAGTAAAATGAAAAACAGCACTCATTATCTGTTTTCTTTAGGTTTAATAAACACATACGGGATGTTTGTCATTGATGGAAGGCTTTTCTCCTGGTTGATCATTATTCTATCAACAATTCTCAGTTTCTTTAGTTGGGTTCCTAATATACTTGATCAATACATGGGGGCACAATATGAAAATGAAGGTGTGTTATTAACGAGGAATAGACATCCATTAACGCATTCTCCTTGGACGATATTCTATTTTCTTCCTTTCCTTTATCTTGTCCAAAAATCACATATTCCAATTTTAGAATCGATAATATCATTACTTGCAATAAGTTGGATTTCACATTTGGTGCTGGATTCCTTGAATCCAGGTGGATTACCTTTAGGAATACAACCTGTCTTTAGGAATCATCCTGTCAAACATTACAGATTTCATTCTACAAGACCTCAAGAAACAAGACGATTACGTTTAGCAAGAATTCCATTCAATGATCCAAAAGCAAATAAGAATCTAGGACAATTTGGGTTATTCATTTTTTCATTAAATTGTACAAGAACGTTTCTTTCATTCTTTAGGAGCTAACGAGGGTTGTATAAAAGAAGTATGGGGCGAATAAATGTTATAGTTATCATGTTCATCATTATCCAAGGATTAACGGTCATAATTGAGGGAAATTCAACGGATTCTGTCATTCAGCAGGAGAAAAATTCTAGCTCGTATGATTTGAATTATTCTTACGTGATGAACTCACCAGAACTGACTTTTAATCGTATAATTGTATTATCTAGAAACTGGAATAAGTTATTTCTTAATTTATCGGTTCAAAATTATGGTGAACCCATTGATACAGTACTCACATCAGTTAAAATTAATAATGTACTTACTGAGCAAGCTTTTTCTAGTATTGAACGAGAAGGACTTAAAAATTGCATTGTTTACCAGTTCGACCAACCTCAATTCTTAATTATCCCCCTAAATTATTCATATCAAGAAATTCTGTCTATTTCGATTTCATTACATTTGGATTCTTTGATATCATGGCGTGAAGTGGAATACAATTTTGCCATATTTTCTGCAATCCTTTATTCTGTTAATCTTGTAGAACCTCTAAATAACCAATCTTTAATGATTTTCTCTAATAGCTTTCAGTTCGCTCTCCAACCGTCACGAATATCATCTTTTGGAAAACGCCTACTATTGAAAAGTTTAATTCCCGTGGAGATTCCAGATAATATGTACCTTTCCTCAATTCTTGAAATTACAATGAGTGGTGGACGATTTGATTATGTAACTGTCAGTACAGGAACTAATTATGCGATAAATGGAAATTTCGTAAGAATCAATTCAACAGTAAACAGAAACAACCTCAAAAATCAGATTTGGCACTTAAATCTTTATATTATACCAATTATTGACTCTCAGGAAGAATATTCGTTAATCACTTTTTCTATTCAGGCTTACGGGTTTTTAAAAGAAAAAATAATCAGATATCAGAACTTGGATCTGATCAATCATCCCATCCCAGGAATTATTATGACACCAGTTTTGATCCTACTCCTATTTGGAATTCCATATTATTATGTTTATCAGGAAGAATTGACTGAAAAAGACGATAGAATTATAGAATCTGAATTAGGAAGAGTGTGAAAGCATGATAATCTCTTCTCAACCTTCTTTAGTTTCACCTCGTCCAAATGTCTTGATAGGGGATTATGACTCTTGTCTACACTTCATTATTGAGAATAAATATGACGAATGGGTAGTTCCCAACCTCTTATGGATCGAGTATCGTGTAATTCCATTATCTTTTTTCTATCAGATCTCCCATCAACATCCTAACTTGAATAGTAGTTTGTACTTCTTGGAGATGCTGTCATTCGAGGATTATAACAAAATTCTCGGTTCAAATATGCTTTCAACATTACATAAAGATGGATTTGGATCACTGATAGTGAATTATCCTCACTTTTTTACTAACAACCATGAAAACTGGGCATTCCTCAAAAAATTGGCAAGCTCTTTGGTAGTTACTGTTATAGTTCCCAAAGATCTGTTTCCATTAGAGGAATGCACCCAAATTGTAGTTAATTCACCATGAGAACCACAGTTCAATTGAAAAGTTTCCAATGTATGAATGACGAACTCGAAACTTCTCATAAAATTCCAACAGGTATGGATATTATTGATAATCTTCTAGGGGGCTTTTTTGCAGGACATATTCATTCGATTATAGGTGAATCTGGAGTCGGAAAATCCTGGTTATGTCAAAGAGTTGTTAACTCACTCCTTGAATATGATCAGAATGCTAGTGTTCTTTATTCAGATTTTTCGGGCAATATTCGGTTAAAAAATCTCAAGAAATCGTTGAAAAAAACTGAATTCATGGAACAGGTTCATTTCTACCGACCCTCTTCTCTTCTAGAGAATGTTATTTTCTGTAAGAAAATTCTTGATGGACAACTTCCAAATATTTCCCTGTTAATCTTAGACACGGTATTTGGATCCCCTATGCAAGTTTACGAGCTATTGGGCAGATCTAAGAAAAAATGGGAACGAAATATTTTTCTTTTTATGTTAGATCTCAGAAAAATTGCTATTACTAAAAATATTCCCATTCTCATTTCTCACCATGCATCTTCCAATAACATAAAGAAAATAAAGGGTGAAGAAGATCGAATAGACCCTTTCTGTACAACAAAATCTGTATTACAAAAATCTGGTCAAGTATCTTCCCTAAAGTTTTACGTCTATAATCAATACTTGGGCTCAACAACTTTTAAATTGTTTTCAGAGTGATTAGATGACCAAGAAGGCCATTGCTATTCTATAAATCAAGGTCTTCGAGAGAAAGGAAATCAATTCCTGTCTTATTCGTAAGTTTTCTCGCAGGTTTTTCAGTAGGTAACCAGAATAAGACGGGTTTCTTCACTTTTCCACCTTGTGCGATATAACCCACAATAAATAAACCAATTATATACACAACAAACCATATTGTTCCCAGAAAAATTGAAAGAAAAAAATTCTGTGTTCTCCAAAGTGTATCGAACGTGAAAACGATGTATACCAATATCGCGTTATAAAACCAAAAGGGTCTAATTTGAAGATTTATCATCAAAGCATGGATCATGAAATACCAGTCATTAATACTAGGCATTAGCACTCCGAAAATCCCAATGAAGAGATATAAATGAACTAATCCTCCCACTTGAGACGATAGAACACCTGTGTCAGCAAATATCAACGGAGTCACAATAAAATACCCGAGTAACATCACAAAAGCGAGTTTATTAGGAGCAAAAGCTACTCGTCTAGCATAGTCGAAACGATTAAATCCCATAAGAAGTCCGGGATTTTCATCTGGAACATCTATACCTGAAATTAGGGATGCACGAAGATTACCAGTATCAATGATTGGTTCCTTTTCCCCAGATTCTTTACGTGATTCAATTTCCTTTAATATCTGCTTTGCTGTGTATACATGTAAATAAACATGAATCCATCGGAAGGGGAGGAAAAATATCACTAGAATTCTTCGCAAAAAAGGGAGGAAATAGAGAGTAATTTGTAGTAATATGTAGTATGAAAATTGTTTTACAAAAAAATCTACGAAATTCTCACCCTGAATAGCCTCCACTGCATACCAATTAATGAAATCACTAAAACTCTTTACAAGAAGGTCCAATAGTTCAACCATTGTTAATTACTCCCTCTGAATGTTCGCATACCAATTTAAATTCGCATTTACTGCACGAGTTTGATTCTTTTGGTCTAAATTCATGAGATTGGAACTTTTTTATCAAAACATCTAACTTAGGTTTAAATGTTCTGGAATTATAACTACTTATGCTATTGAACGAAATTTTCATTGATCGGTAATCAATCGAAATAATTCTAGTCAGGTCACTAGGATATAAGTTAACCAAACATAGACTAAAAATATTAGTTTGAGATTTATCTTCATTATCTCGGGGGAGGGAGTAATTTTGAATTATTGCAACTATTTTATTGTCAGAATATTGGATTAGAGCAGTTGGACTTTCCCTTATTAGGTTTTTCAGGACTTTGGTTTGAGGGAGGAATGAAATAGAGATAGGATATCTCTTTTTTTTACCCCTTTTTTCGCTTTCTTGGCTGATAGATTGCAATATAAAATTTAAGAACATGTAAACTTTAGGTGTAAAATTCTCTCCAGAAGTTAATTGGATTGGAGTATGCTTAATACAGGAATAGTCTAAAGGTAATGTTTCTCTAATTTTTTTGAAGTCACTAAAGGTATTCTCAGTTTGAATATCTAAAATTGCAGCAAGGATTGAAAAATATTGGGATGAAACTCGTTTAATGTCATTATATGCGTTTTCAACCAAACTCCAGCTAGATTCCTCAGTTAAACGTATATTTCTTATTTTATATAAATAAAAATATCGTGGGCAAGACAAATACTGCTCCAGTATTTCTGATGTTAAGTAAGCCATTGTACACCCATTTTTACATAATTATTTCAATATCCTCGAACTCTATCCGGTGAAATCGAGATTTCAATAAACCTCTTGAAAGGAGAAACATGACTTTCTGAATACGATCCTCAGATGAAGCGCCAAAAGCCTGTAAAGTAATTTTAGTCTCCGAAATAATCCTCACACCTAATCCAATCAATTGTCGATTTGCTAGATCTGAGTAATTGATGAATTGGATGAACAGGCCACTATTTTCAATGAAACTTCTAAGATCACTTCTGGAGATCATATTAGATGCTTTTCCTGAATAATAAGGTAATATCGCTTCTAATTGAGCAGCTCCCTCCTTGTAAACTTGTCTAACTATTACAAATTCCTCTATGGTCCAATATGTCTCAGTAATCATGATAATATCGAATTTTCCTAAAGATAATCCGAAAAATAAGTTATCATAGATAACTATATGGGGATCCTGTAATAAATTTGTCATCCTGATAAAGCCTCGAAGAAAAATTGTTCTTCTAATACTGATTATGTACAGAGCATATATACTCAAAATCAACACAGAAATCGAGATACTTATAATACGGTAAACTCAATTTAGAATTGAAAGGTGGTATTCTTGGGAAATGAGACCAACAAATCAACATTCAAACTGTGTATCTCTTTGCTAGCAACTTCGGGCAACTCCCTTTCTTATTGCACTAAGTATCATGAGTGGATAAGTAAATGCCCCAATCAATGCACATTCTTTACTGAAGGGGAAATTGGAGTATTAGAAGAGGCTGAACGTAAAAAATATAACATCTAATGCTTTTATTTTTCAAGAATAATTACCAATAAGGTGAGATTTCATTGTACGTTATTCACTCAAGATAATCCATTTTGTGAATCTTGTCAATATGCTAAATTGGGGTAATTTCTTCTGATTCCTCTAAGTTGATATCAGCTAGAAGCCTAGGTTTAATCTTAAAATACCGGTCTTCATAGTTTACCAAGTCAGGTAACTTGAGTGATACAATTGTCTTTACTGTGTGGGTCAATGCTTCCTCAGCATCAAGCTTAATCCATGGTAAACTCTTATTTTCAACACGTTCAACATTTAATAATGGTAATAATGAGTGAAAGCTAGATCGAAAAGGTAATTGGAATTCATAGGTTTCTTCTGCGCCTAAAAACCAAACTCGTTTATGATGTAATTGATTTTTCCTATCAGAAACTGTAATCAAAACGGGTATATGATCCATCTGAGGTGGAAGAGCTGAAATAGTAATTAATGCCGAAAATTTCTTTTTTCCTTTCTTGGAAACCTTCATTTCACAATGCCATTCTGGAGCTGGTTCTTTATTCAACCATCGGTTATAAAACTCCTTCACCTGAGAAAAATATTCATCTGGCCAAGTATCTCGAATCCCCCCTGTTGGGAGAAGAGCGCTTTCAACCCAAAGCTGCTTAGGTTTGTATAAAGAGGTAAAGTTTCGAATAATATTCTGATTGGGTTGATCTTTGTGATCAAAAACTGAAATGAGAAATGTAGGGCAGGAATGGAGCATAGATAGAGAATGATGTCTATCCCATCTAGTCCTCCACAGAAATGGCCAGAGTAATACTCGTGTCAGAAATCTGAAGAAAGAGACACCAAAACCAGAATAGGGTAGATTACATGTAATTAACGTACTTAAAGGGATAGGTCCATTTTCAAGGATAACTGCTTTTATTGGTTGGTCTTTTACCAAAGCACTCGCCAATAATGTACTAAGTGATTCGCTATATATTGCAATTTTCCGTTTGTCAAGATTATCTCTGGAGATAAGATATTCGTATGCTTTTATGATCGTTAAAGTGTAATATCTTGGGGAATAGTTCTTTTTTAGGAGAAGTCGAGTTGACTCATCAATGATATGAATAACGGGGAGTAAAACATTGAACCCCATTAGTTGCAGTACTCCAGATGTTTTCAAACTATTTTCAAACGAACGCTCATTAATCCAATCAGGGATCATGAGAATGGTGGAATCATTTTCTTGCTTGCTGGGAAAGAACCAGGCTTTTTGCAATTTATCTTTGACAGGAAAGGAAATCGGGATGGCTTCTAGGCCAAAATCACTCGGAAGATTCACAGGAAGATCCTTCCGTGCAGTAAAATAGATATAGAGATACGGGATGATCTCGGTACGACGAATAATAATGACTAAGCAGATCAGTAGAATAAAGACTACTCCAAGCAATAAAGGATCAACCATAGTTCAAACTCACTTCCAATGGGGTACAATCAAAACCTGTCTTAAAATAGGTATGGAAATTTAGTTAATATAAATTATTTTGATAGAAGGCGTGAGTCCATTTCTTTTTCAATTTTTTTCAACGAAGCTATCATTGATTCAAGGAATTGATTGTGTTCTTCAAATGTCGCATTTAGTTCCTTCAAAATATCAGCATTGGCTCTCTGAAACTCCCTAATTAAGCTCACTTTGTGTGCTTTTTGGTTTAAAGGATTTGTATGTTTGAAATCCCATTCACGCTTAAGAGCAAGCTTGCGTGAAGAATATTTTTCTAAATAAACTAGCTCAATTGGTTGTTTACGAGTGATTCGTGCACCTTTGGTACTATTTACTCCTATATGTTGGGTAAGACGATTTATAAGATGATGAGTATAACCTGTGTAAATTTTCCTGTTAAACCCACGTGATTTTTCTCCCACAAGGAGCATATAGACCCAAAACGGCAATTTGAAACCCAGCTTCAGAAAGATTTCTGTCACTTAAGTTTTCCACGCTTTTGCAATTTTTTTTCTACTCTTCTCATGATTCTATACTTGATTGAAGGGCAAAACTGACTTAAATGAATGCACTGAAAAGATGTGTGGATAAGTATGAGTGACCAAGACAAGGAGCAAAAATCCACTTCATCGTTATTGGAAAACGAAACGTTGGAAAAGATTGCAATAAAACTTTGGGGGTATTTTATACAGTATCGACTTCTGGTATTAGTAGGAGCACTTGCTTTTTGGGTAAAAATAGCCTACGCACCGTCAATTGATATGTGGGATGAAGGATGGTTTGTATCTATTGCATCGAGAATTGCTGACGGTTTATCCGATCCTTTTCTGCCCTTATATTATAGGGGGGATGATCAAGTCCTTCAACTCTTTGATAAACCTCCATTTGCTTTTATTTTTGGTGCGTTGCTTATGACTATCTTTGGTAAAAGCACCTTTGGAGCAAGTGGTCTAAATGCAATCGGTGGGGCTGGTCTTGCAGTTGTAATTTACCTTTTATTCAGTCATCAGAAGGAGAATAAAAGTGCGCATGTGATTTCAGGTCTGTTGATTGCACTCGCTTCCTTCCTCACATTCTACTCTCGAACGGCATATATTGACCCATTTGTAATTTTCATGGGAAGTTTGGTATTATTAGCAGGGATCCGTGCTATTGATGCAATCTTTGTTGATAATGACCTTAAGAAAGGGTTTATTTTGATTGTAATAACAGGTATCCTGAATATACTCAATGTTATGACTAAAGCTTGGCAAGGTATTCTAATTGCCCCCTCTATTGCCCTTTACCTAGTTTTTAGATATACAGAACGGCATGTCAATTTCTCTCACTTGAAACCAGCATTGCAAGAGATCCGTGAATTATTTTCTCTCAATCTTTCAAAAGAAGAAAAAAATAAGACGTCTTCGAATAAAGAAGTTGGTTCCTTTCCGTATCTCATATTTTTACTTTCTCTGACGGTCTCATTTGTAGTTTGTTTTTTTTACAATCAACTACTTGTCTCTGGGATAATAATTGCGATTTTCAGCGCGTTTACATGCTATGCAGTATTCTTAAGATTTTGGAAAATGGAGTTAATTGAAAATAAGATTAGTATTTCAATATCTGTTGGCCTTTCAGCGGTTATGGCGTCTTTCGCTGGTAGTATTGCCGTATCGATGTTTTATAATAGGTTAGAAGAACCTTTCAGAGGATTTGCAACAGCAATAGGCTCGAATGATGTCTTTACTGGTATATTTTCAGGAATCCTTTCTTTTGCCTCAGAAGAAGCACTAGGTAATGAAATTATCACATTAACTTTATTGGAAGTGATTAGTGGATTAATCGGTTCGATCATCACAATTCTTCTTGCATTGGTGATTTTAGGACTCTTTTTGGATTTTTTTTCCACCGATCGAGCATTTGTCAGTTTTTGTTATGAACTAGTCGACTGGATACCTTTAATGATAATGGGTTTATGGTTACTGTTTTGGTTCGTAGGATTACTTCTGCTTGGACTTGTTTTTGAGCGAGATGCTATACAAATTACCTTATTTGGTATAGCATTCTCTTTGTTACTCATTCCCCTTTTAGTCTATTATCCACATCTAAAGAATGGTATTATAAGATTCTTTAATTTAAAGGCAAGAATTCGCTCTCAAACTGAGCTTTCAATTTTTTCCTGGCATATTCTGTTTATAGGATTTACCCTTATAGTAATAATTTCCAGCTTTTATCCTTTTATTGCCTGGGTCCAATATATCGATGCCAACATCCCCCCAAATGGAACATTTCCGGTTATACGGACGCCAGGAGAGCTAGTTAAAGACCCAAATAGACCTAATGTTATCACAATGACTTTCTTATTTTTTGAATACTATATTGGATGGCGATACGCGTATGGCACAAAGTACAACCTTGCTGATAGCTTAGGAGGTGCCATAGGTGATTACGCGCTGATTGTGATGTTACCCTTTGTAATAATTGGATTATGGGCATTTTTCTTTTCAGAACATAGGAATCCAGCATTAGGCTCCGCCCTAATTACATGGTTACTTGTTATCCCCCTCGTCTTTTTCCCTGCTATGTTTCAACTAAATTACTATTACATTCCCCTTGTGATTCCATATTTTGCTATAGCCGCGAAAGGATTCGAATACATTTACTCATCTGAAAAAATGCGATTATTGGCTATTGATAATGTGGAAAAAGCACTTGCAGGAGGATATTTTTTTCTAGAGATTGGCTACTCTTTCGTGGTATTTCCCATCAGGATTTTTATAGATAATGTCATTGCATTCCTTTTTGGGGGTGAATCGTTCTCTTATCTTCTTGGGAGTATTGATACTTTATTTAAGAGTCTCTTTGTGGCAGGCATCTATCTTATACCATTTATTTTTCTGTCTTTCTATGTTCTAAAAACGTTCCCAGGAATCATTACTGCGGGGTTTGCGTATAAATTCTTTATCGATGCCTGGTTTAGGGGTGGGAGTGGGTTGTATCGATTATACGACTATATATTTCACGATTTCTTTGATTTTCTTGTAGATTTGGATTTCTCATGGGTTGGAAAAGTCATGGAGTTTGGAGCTCCTTTAGCAACTTTTGTTGGACTAGTATTACTCATAATAGGGTTGTACTGGCTAAGACCAAAGATAAAACCTCAACTTACCATACTTCTTGCCCTTTCTTTGTCAGGAATGCTAATAAATGTCTCCACTCAAATTCATTACAATCAAATCTTCGATCTTCGGTATCAGGAGATGGCTATTTATATTAATAATCATGGTGGGGATTATAACTATAGTACATGGGCAATTCACGAGACAGGTACCCAGTTTGCTCTCAGATATTACCTTGAACATGAAGTGTTGAATACAATGAAGTATCCATTTACCACAAATTCCTCAATAGCAGTTCATTCATACTTTACAAATAATTATCCGAATGTCTCATTTTGGGTAATTGTGAATCATACTGGCCATTGGTGGGACCCTGAAGAAGGATCTGGAGTGCCACCGTATGCGGAAATGTATCCTGAAGCCTATAAATGGTTTAGGACGAACCCAAATTTGATATGTGTAGATGAAATTGTAGGCTTGACTACTTGGCATAAAATGCACTTGTTTGTGAATAAAACTTGGATTGTAGAAAGAGGGTATAACTGGAAAACCTTGTCAGGAAAATAACCATTTGAAGGGATGCCTACGTATCGAGATTTATCACAGCTAATCTATGAATGTAATTTTGATTACTCATCAAATTCGAAGGGCCCCGCTGATTTACAATTTTTGGATGAGACTTTACGAGATGGATTGCAATCAGCCAGCGTTAGACACCCGTCGCTTGAGGAAAAAGCCCAAATTATTCGTCTTATGGAACAACTTGGAATAAATAGTGTAAACCTCGAAATGGCGTTTGCTTCAACAAAATTTCACGAAGATGTGGTGGGACTTGCTCAAATAATTCCCCAAGAAGAGCTATCTATAAAGACTATACTGAAACACACATACTACCTGAATTACTCGAACGATAAAAGGTGAACATAATGGTTAACAAAGTAACTGCACGACACATTCTTGTAGATAAAAAAACACTGGCCGAAAATATCATTGAAGAAATTAATGCTGGGGCAAAATTTGAGGAAATGGCTCGTAAGCACAGTACCTGTCCATCAAAGAAAAAAGGTGGGAATTTAGGAGAATTTGGTAGAGGCGCCATGGTAAAAGAGTTTGAAAAAGCTGCATTTGCGTTACAAAAAAATCAAATGACCCAAATCCCTGTAAAAACAAAATTTGGGTATCATATCATAAAACGAACAAGATAAATTGTGTAATCTCGTAAATAGTAAACAGAAGGAGTTGCTCTACAAGTTTTAACAATTTTTATCAAAATTTTACACAGTAATTATCCAAATCCTTATAATCAGACACATTCTCAGAGGAAAATGATAAGACATTCAAATCGTAAATCATTGTTGGAATGACCTAAAATATGGCATTACTTGATGGAGAAATCAGACTTTCATTACAGCGTATAGAGAACGCTCTCCAAAATTTTATGGAGCTTCGTGATTTCAGGAACTTTATGTTGGCGAAAGCATACATAGAGGAAGGCCAAGTTCAGACTGCAATCCAATTCTTGAATCGTATAGACCGAGATGCTGATTACAATGCCCAATTGGTCATATCACAAAGTTTATTCATACGAGCTCTAATTTTAGTGTATGATCTGCAGTTTACTGATGCTTTAGCACTATTAGTACGGATAAGAGGGATGAGCTTCGAGAAAGATGAGAAATTATCAAAGGACATAACAAAACTCATCAATGACATCAAAATTCTCCAACAGGCTAGCGCTATCTATGATAATACTAAAACGGCCGAAACATTACATAATTTTCAACAAGATACGTTACGGAATTTAGAAGGCTATCTCACATCTGCCCGAGCCCTATTGAAAAAATAATTAGGATTTCACAAACTCTTTTAAAAACTCAATAATTGTTTTACCTAGAACCTGCGTCAATTGGGCTTCTTCAATACTGGCATCGATCCATATCACTTGCCCACCGATATCCATCTTAGACAACTGCTGATAATTGACTAAGACTTTTTTCTGATATTCAGCCTTCTCTAATTGATCATCGTTATGCTTGTCACGCATTTTCAAACGGGCCTGACCAAGTTTGACTGGAACATCCAAGATAATCCACAAATCTGGTCGTTTGGCGAACGAATTCTTTTCTAAAACATAGTTTAAGGTAAAAACCTCTAATGCACCTTGGTAGGCTGCACTAGACATATAGTATCGATCAACCAACACCAGTTCATTTCTCGCAAGAGCAGGTAGTATGTTATTTTCTAAATCCCAGCGCCTGTCTTCAGTGTACCAATCTAATTCTTGTTCGGGGGTGACATTTTCGCGTTGCTTCTTCACTCTCTGTTGGATTAACTGCGAAAATGGACTATTAGGATTAGGCTCGTGAGTGACAGTTACTGGATAACTAAGTCCTCGTAGGTATTCTGCAACTTTGTAAATTTGGGTTGTTTTTCCTGAACCGTCGATTCCCTCGAAAGCTATCAAAATCCCGTACGAAAGAGAAGTCATAGATGAAAAAACGTCCTCAGAAATAAATGTTTATGTGAACAGGTCAGTTGATTCCCAGAAAGTCCCAAATTAAATAATTTCTGCTGTTCAAAGGTTTTCTTTCGACCGAAATCTAGGTTATCTGTATAAGCCTCATAATTTCGAATAAGTATACCCAACTTACGCAATCATTGGGCGAATATTTTTGAAGATTATTAGGGTAGATATTCTTTGATAAAAATAACAATAATGGTGTCTTTGCGATGATCGATTTTAGTTTATCCAAAGAGCAAATTACTCTTCAAAAGAAAGCACGTGATTTTGCTCTAAATGAGATAATCCCCGTCTCCCGAAAATATGACCAATCAGGGGAATTTCCATATGATGTGTATCAAAAAGCATTTGAAGCTGGATTACTCAACATTACTATACCAACAGAATATGGAGGACAGGGATTAGGAATTCTTGATTCTTGTTTACTCGTAGAGGAAACAGCAGCAGCTGATCCTGGTATAACCACTTCACTTTTTTGTAACAGTCTTGGACAAGAACCTATCATTTTAGGGGGAACTAAGGAACAGAAGGAAAAATGGTTGAGACCATTTACCGAAAAATTGCAGTTTGCCTCCTTTGCAACAAGTGAACCAGGAATGGGAAGCGATGTTGCAGGAATTGCTACTACAGCACAGGTAGAAGGGGATGAACTTGTAGTTAATGGCCGGAAAATGTGGATTACCAATGGGGGAGTGAGTAAAATAATAAGTCTATTTTGTCGTATGGAGGGAACTACTCGTCATAAAGGAATCACTGCTGTGGTGGTACCGACAGAGACGGATGGAGTATCAATCGGGAAACCTATCCCCAAAATGGGTCATAAAGCTTCTAATACTGTCATGTTGCGATTAGATGATGTTAGAATACCGCTAGAAAATGTACTAGGAGAACCAGGAAAAGCATTTCCCCTTGCAATGCAGACTTTTGCCCATACTCGACCTACAATTGGAGCTTTTGCATGTGGAATGGCACGAGGAGCAATGGAATACGCTATTGCGTATGCCAAAAAACGAAAGGCGTTTGAAACAGAAATAGCAAACTTTCAGGCCATTCAGTTTATGATCGCTGAAATGAAAATGCATTACGAAGCAGCTCGCCTACTTACATGGAAAGCAGCATGGGAAGCAGATAAAGGATGGGATAATACGATAACAGCGAGCTGTGCAAAGGCATTTGCCACAGATTATGGGATGAAAACCGCTTCTGATGCATTACAGATATTTGGGGGATATGGATATACCACGAATTATTTGATCGAAAAGCTATTCCGTGATGCGAAACTGTACCAAATTTATGAAGGCACTTCTCAGGTACAACGGATGATTGTAGGCCGCTTTATGTTGTCCAAATATGCCCCTGTATTCGAAAAAGTGCACAGCTAAAGTGAGAGTGAAGAATACTGTCAGAGACAAAACAAATAGAAGTTAATGTATATGGAGCCAATTGGTGTAGTGACTGTAAACGCACAAAAAAATATCTAGGAGAGCAACGAATCCACTATGGGTGGTTTGACATTGAAAAATCGGATTCTGAAGGGGAAGAAGCTTTACAGTTTGTGTATGACACGAATGAAGCAATTTTTGGAACAAAAAAAAGAAAAGTCCCTGCAGTTGAAGTAATCAAGGATGGAGAACGAAAATTATTTGTGGAACCCTCCAATTATGAGCTGGCAAATTTCCTAGGTTTAGCAACACAAGCAAAAAAATCCTTTTATCATACTGTAATAATAGGTGCAGGACCAGCAGGGCTAACTGCCGCGATTTATCTAGCAAGAGATGGTTATGATGTGTTGGTAATAGAACAGTCAACGATTGGAGGGCAAGCCTTCATAACAAATAGATTAGATAATTTTCCCGGATTTCCAGATGGTATTACGGGTGCGGACTTTGCAGAGAATGTTAGACGACAAGTCGAACGCTTTGGAGTCGAAATCCTTTCCCCTCAAAAAGTACAAAGTATTGGAACTTGTCATCCTGGTGGGACATTTGATGAGTGTCAGTATAAAGTCGTTAAAACTGAAGCCCAAGAGTTTACCTGTTCTACTGTTCTTGTTGCGACAGGATCGAATTATCGTCAACTAACTGTTCCTGGATCAGATGCACTACTTGGTATAAATATCCATTATTGTGCCACTTGTGACGGATTTTTCTACAAAAATAAGAAAATTTTTGTAATAGGAGGAGGAAATAGTGCCTTTGAAGAATCTCTCTTCTTAAAAGAAAAATTCGCAGACCATGTGACGATTATCATTCGTAGAGAAGAACCACAGGCATCTCCCGTTTTGCAAGAAAAAGTAAAAGATAAGGAGGGGATTGATGTTTGGGTGAATACAGAAGTAGTGGAGCTTGTAGGCGAGGATAGTTTAGAGGCTGTTAGAATTAAACATACCAATACTGGAGAAGTAAAAGAGTATCATCCCGATGGAATTTTCGTTTTTATTGGATTGTCACCCAATACTAAATTTCTGAAAGGAGTAAGTTTAGATCCCCTAGGTTTTATTACAACTTCTCAACAACAATCGTCAGTAAAAGGCATTTTTGCAGCGGGTGATTGTCGCTTAGGATCAGTTAAACAGGCTGTGGCCGCTGCAGGTGAAGGAGCTGCAGCTGCTATCGCTATTCGGGAATACTTGAGTAATACCTGAGTATTTCTCTCTCTCTTTATTTTTTGTCGAGTTACTCCTAAATAATTTAAGAGAGACTTTCTTCTTTGGACAAATAAATACAGTTTAATATCGAAAATTCTCTCTCTACGGGTTTTTATACCAACAATTCTATTTTCAATTAGAAACACAGTACTTAGTGTCTTTTTGGGTTTCTAAATATATAAGTCGAAACAGGAATCATGGATGATGAAAATGATTGATACAGAATCAATAAACCTAAGCAATCTAAATGAAATACTCGCTTATCTGAAATACCAGGGTCCTCTATATTTACGTAGAATCGAAGAGTGTCCCCCAATTCCTCCCAAAATATCATCCTCTCCTCTATCTAATTTTGTGTAAGATTTGATCAATAGTAAATATAGAGGTTTTGTGACTTTCTTTGTTATGTGCAAATGGATCTGAATATCTTTTTTTGAAGTAGGTGGCATTTTCTGTTGGTACTACTAGGGTATCACAGAGATTAATATATCCCTCTAGATCAAATATTCTAATATGGCACGTCCTTTACTACAACCATCACAAGAACGACTACAGTCAACTATCGAATATCTCAATTATACTGGCCCCGTGTTCACGAGCGTTCGCAGTGAACTAAGTACAGACGATACGAAAAGCTCACTCAAAATTATTGGTTCGTCTGCGTTTTAATTATTTAAGTCGGATCAAGAAGACTCTCAACGGCAATGCCATACCCTTAATCCTTTTCTCCTTTTTCCTTTTTTCTCCTAAGAAGCTCTAAGAAGGATCCCTAGTGTGTGATATTCTGGAAATGTTATGGGAATATAAAAAGAAGGTCTGAGGTGATACAACTAGAGGAACTAAATGACTTCACAACCAGTGGAAAACTCTGACGAGCGGCTAGCGTTAATTCACCAAGAAACTCGTCTTCGACTTACATTAGAATACCTAAATTACAACGGCGTTCTATATACTCAAAATCTCATTCCCACAGTTAAATCTCCAGAGAAAGTTGATCGGTCTGCCGCTTAACAGTTCCTAATCTCACCCATTAGTTTACGTAGTCCTAGGAAGAATTTTCCCGTAATTCATCACCCCAAGAATTAAATCGTGTTTATTGTACACCTACGTTGCTTCAACCTGGCGACTACGTATATTTTCTTTTTCTTCTTATTTTTACCACGGTGGGAGATAAACAGGGTGAGTTCTCGGTTTATTATTTAGAACTTCTTCTACTTGTTCAAGGGTTTGGCTATCCAGAGTGATGTCAGAGGCTGCAACGTTAGAAACTACATGAGCTTCTGAGGTGGCTCCAGTAATTGCACAGGATATTTCGCTCCGACGTAGAATCCAAGCAAGGGCTAATTGACCAACAGTAATATCTTTATTCGCAGCTATCTCTTGCAAACGACGAACTTTCGCTAAATTATCTTCAGTCAAATCTCGTTGAATGAAATTACTTGTGGTTGCACGGCTTCCCTCGGGTGTTCCATCATTGTATTTTCCAGTTAAAACTCCTTGAGCTAAGGGTGACCAGCAGACAACACCAATACCATTGCGATCACAGGTCTCCATTATATCTCGTTCAATGTATCGGTCCAACATGTTGTAGCGCGGTTGTTCTACACGAGGAGGATGTAATCCAAGCTCTTTTGCCATCCAAACAGCACGTTCTAGTTGAACAGCTGGCCAGACAGATGTTCCCCAGTAGTGAACAAGTCCTTGATCAACCAAGTCTGACATTGCACGAAGAGTTTCTTCGAGATCAGTATGATAATCAAATCTGTGTGCAAAGTAAATATCCAAGTAATCTGTTCCAATTCGCTCTAAAGACCTGTCAATACTTTCCATAATGTGCTTGCGAGAGAGTCCGCGATCATTGATTCCATCAGACATTGGCCAGAAAACTTTACTACTAATTACTAGATCTTTTCTGTCATAATTTTCGTTGGCGATTACTTTCCCAACCACTTCTTCCGCTTTTCCTCGAGCGTAGACATCAGCAATATCTATAAAGTTTACTCCCAATTCCACGGCTTTTGCAATACAAGTTTGGGCACCCTGTTCTTCTACGGTTCCACCGTAGGTTAACCAGGCACCTAAACTAATTTCACTTATCTTTATTCCAGTACGACCCATTTGACGATATTTCATAAATATTCACGATTCTTTTAGTGGTTTTTTTTAGATAAATCAGACTATACCTCTTATCAGTAAGAATCTTTTTCTGAATATAACGAAAGTCAGGTGAAGTTACTTTTCTCTTTCCAGATGCATACTTTTCAAATGTTGAGCAAAACGCTTTCCGAGCTCTTCCCCTTTTTGGAGATCTTCTAGCGTTGGACCTCCCTGCCATTCGAAAAATTCGAGGAGATTCCATTTCAGTTTATCTAACCGTGGTTCAAGATCACGTTGCGCTCCACCGGACCAGCCGTAACTTCCGAAACGGATGACTTCCTTATTTATTACACGTTTAGAGGTTGCGATATCTAATACATAGGCCATTGGGGGAAATAATTTAGCTTCATACGTCGGTGTTCCAATGACGACTCCTCGATACTTCCAGAGATAAGGGAGAATATAACTGACATGTGTTCGGGCGACATCGAAAATTTTAATTGGGATTCCTTCTTGCGAGAGTCCTTGAGCCACAGCTCCCATTAGTTTTTCGGTATTTCCATACATTGACGCATAGAGAAATGTAACTCCTTCTTCCCCTGCAGTCTCAGTCCCATAGCGTGCCCATTGTTCATACAGATCTATAATTTCTTTTGGATTTCTCCAGATGAGGCCATGTGATGGCGCAATTATTTTGATATCTAAATCTTTTAACAAGTTAATTGCTTTTAGAGTAAAACGACTGAACTTTGCAACAATATTAGAGTAATAGCGTAGAGCTTCCTCCTTATAGAAGTCTAAATTCTCATATTCATCAGCAAAGATTGATCCTCCTAAGGCCCCATATCCACCAAATGCATCACATGGAAACAGGATTTTACTAGTTCGTTCATAGGTGGCAATAGTCTCCGGCCAGTGAACAAATGGAATGTCATAAAATTCTAGGATATGTGTTCCTAGTTCAATTGTATCGCCTGTTTTTACAACTTTGAAATTTGCATCAAGGTGATAAAATTTTTCTAGCATTTGTTTTGTCCGTTCTGAGCCCACAAAGATAACATTTGGAGCAATTTTTTGCATAGTTTTGATCATACCCGTATGATCGGGTTCCATATGATTAATAATTACATAATCAACAGTTGCAGGATCTACCACTTCTTCTATCTGACTTAAAAAATCATCAGTCTTGATTCCTTTGACTAAATCGATCAGTGCGACTTTGTTATCAGCAATGATGTACGAATTATAGGAAACCCCTTCTTTGGTTATAGGCCAGATTCCTTCAAAAAGGTCACTAGTGCGGTCATTCAATCCATTCCAGTATATATTGGGTGTAATCTCGATACAAACCATAAAGGTCACCTCACTAAGCGGAGGAGAGAAAAAAAGGAAATGGGTGAAGATTAGATTTCTTCAAAATCTTCTTTCGGAGCCCCACATTCGGGACATACCCAATCATCAGGGAGATCTGCGAATTTTGTCCCCTCTGCGTCTTCGTCATAAATATAACCGCATATCATACATTCCCATTTTGCCATAATCTTCAACTCTTAGTATTTCTTGCTATTTAGTGAGTTTAAACAAAACAAAGCCCCCAGCCAATTGCTCCCTTTTATATTATGTTATTCCAAGAAGAATCCATAAAGCATTAATTTTTGATTTTATAAATGTTCTACAAAGTTAAAATCCGTTATAGGGTTCATTTTTCAGAGGATTGTGTATCTAAATGAGTGAAGAGAGCAAAACATACGATTTTCAAGCGGAAATTCAAAAAGTTCTTGATATCTTGATCAATCGTCTCTACAAAAATCGAGAAATCTTTTTACGTGAATTAATTTCAAATGCTGCGGATGCGTTACATCGATTTCGGATCGTACAGCTTGAACAAAAAGAGGGAATACTAGATCCAGACCAAGAGCTGGCTATCCAAGTGTCCTTTGATGAAGATGGGAATACACTTACAATCACGGATTCTGGAGTGGGTATGACCTACGAAGAAGCCGTTCAGAATCTTGGAACTATCGCACAGAGTGGGACTCTTGAGTTTCTGGAGGAACTTGACGATACTTCAGATGTTGCGAATCTAATAGGTCAATTTGGAGTGGGCTTCTACAGTGCATTTATTGTGGCCACTGACGTAACTGTACGATCGAGATCTTTTACCACCGAATCTAAGGGAATTGAATGGCGATCTAAGGGAACGGGTAAATTTACAGTAACTCACTATGATAAACCTACTCGTGGAACCGACATAATTTTAACAATGAAGGATGATGCGAAAGAATTTCTCAATAAATACAAATTGGAAACGATTATTAAGAAATACAGTGATTTCGTCGGGTTTCCCATTCGTATAGGTGATGAGGAAAAACCCGTCAACAGACAAACACCTATTTGGCATCAGCCAGAGGATGAGGTTAAAGATGAAGAATATAACGAATTCTATCGACAAGTAAGTATGGATTTTACCGAACCCTTTCATAGAATCCGAATGAACGTAGATGCACCAATCCAATTTAAGGCATTACTATTTATTCCCAGTAGACGAGACCGTTCTATGACTTCTGTCCAATTTCAAGATTACGGTTTGAAATTATACAGTAAAAAGATTCTCATCCAAGAAAAGGCTAAAGACCTTCTTCCTGAATATCTACGTTTCGTTTTTGGGGTGGTGGATTCCGAAGATCTTCCATTAAATGTCAGTCGTGAAGTGATTCAAGTCGATCGCAATATTCAACGGATTTCAAAATCAATTACGAAGAAAATCATTGAAGAGCTCGGCAAATTTACCAAGGAAGATGAAGAGAAATATCTGGAATGGTATGAGCAATTCTCGGTGTTCCTTAAAGAAGGGATTGCTAATGATCAAAAACGAAGGGAAAAGCTGCTTGAGCTTATTAGAGTGAAGACATCAAAATCTGAGGATAAACCTATTACACTTACAAAGTATGTTGAAGGGATGCCTGACGAGCAAGAGGAATTACTTTATCTTTTAGGAGAAAATCTACGATCACTTAAACAAAGTCCTCATCTGGAGCATTATAAGAAGCTTGACCAAGAAATCATTCTCTTTGACGAACCTATTGATACGTTCTTAATGATGCATGTAACTACATTCAATGAAAAACCATTTAAGGCAATAGATCAGGCCGAACCCGAACCTCCGACGGAATCCGAAGATGAAAAAGACGAAGATGAAGACAAAGAGGAGGAAAAGGAAAAAGATCCGTTCCTTGTAGGTATCAAGGAGATATTGGGTAATCGTGTCATTGATGTTCGTTTTACTGATGCACTCACGGATAGTCCATGTCGCTTACTTGGACAAGGGGCCGCAGCATATTCACGGATGATGCGCTATATGACTGAAGATTATATTCCACAAGCAAAGATAATGGAATTAAATACAACGCATCCCATTGTCGTTGGATTAAAAAAGTTGTTTGAAAACGATCCAGAATCTTCTTTATTGAGAGAATGTTGTTTTCAATTACTTGAAAGTCAAGAATTGGCTGAAGGTAATTTAAAGGATGTTAATGCGATGATTGCGCGTACCACTGATTTTATGAAACAATTACTTGAATAATAATCCATTTTCTTGACCGTAAATGACAAGGAGTAACTCTCCTTCTCTTTTCCTTTCTAGCAATGTGAGTTCCAAACCCTCATTAGAGGGGGAATTCCTTGATTTTTCTGGACAATATAGGCTGTAAGAAATTTTTAC
>JAEOTQ010000069.1 GCA_016839785.1 Candidatus Hodarchaeota archaeon
AGGTAATAAGGGAATTGGTAAAGAAGATATTAAATTAGGATTAAATTGCTATACTCCTGTAAAGAACGATTAATATTAACCCTCTCTCTTTCTTTTTTCCCAACTCTGTCAAAGGCTGGTTTAGATTACAAAAGGATATACAAAGTTAAAGATGAACTGAAGCTGTGAATTATATGGCGCAACAAACAACGGTTCAGATGCTGATATGGGAGTTAGAAAGTTGGTTCCAAGAATTAGTACAAAATTTATCCGAAATTTCGACGGAAGAGGCGAAATGGAAACCCACAATTAATTCTAAAACATATGAAGTACTTAACCAATGGTATGGGAAAAGAAATGGATGGATTTCAGAACAATTTCTTGACCCCATCTCTACAATCGAATTTAAAGTAGTACATTTAGCACAAAATAAGCAAAAGTATAATGAATATGCATTTAGGGAGGGGAGCCTGAACTGGACATATCTCGAATGTCCAGAATGGCCAAACTGCATCGATTATTTGAAAAAAACTCAGAGAAGTTTAGTTAAGAGCCTTCAAAATTTGACAGATGAACAATTGGATAACATGGTTCCTACACATTGGGGTGAGTTGTGGTCAATAAAAAGAATAATCTCAACCATGATCTATCACGATGCATATCATTTTGGTCAAATAAATACTATAAAAAATTTATTTCAATTTAGGGATAAATGAAAAATCCATCCCTTTCATTCTTGTGACTCTAGGTACGAAGAGAAGTCTGAACTCCGTAAAAGGCTGGTTTAGAATATGAAAGTATTTACCAAGTCTATACTTCTTCTAAAAGAACAAAGAATTGTATCTTAAGATGGTAAGATTTTTATACCCTAAACCCCAATAATTCTTGAATAACATGAAAGGCATAAAAGTGTATATTGATCCAAAGATTGAAGAAGAATTTCGAAAAACCGCCATGAAAATATTTGGTTATGGAAAAGGGTCTTTAAGTAAGGCAGCAGAACAAGCTTTCAAGAAATGGATTCAAGAATATTCGAGTAACTTAGAAACAATAAGTATTCCAGAAGATCCAATCAATGAAATCAGAGGACAGCTCGAAGGGATAACTTTTACATCTGTAGAACTCCAACATAGAGCAAAGGAATATCGCGTTGGAAAGCCATAGTCTGTAGGGAGAAAAAATGTTAATTGATACAAATCTATTCTTAGAAGTTCAACTCAATCAAGAAAAAGTACAAAAAGCATCGGAAATATTAGAAGCTGTTTCTAAGAATATCATCCAGGCATATATCACTGATTTTACCATTGATTCAATTGCAATCATTATGGAACATTATAACAAATCACCAGCTGAAATAAAACGATTTCTTGTCTCATTACTTGCTTATGAAGGTCTGGATTTCTATCAGCTATCTATTTTCGACAAAATTAAAGCAACAGAGCATATGAGCTCACTACAGCTGGATTTTGATGATGCGTGTATGTATCAAGCCATGCAGGTATTAAAAATCACCACAATCGCTTCCTTTGATACTGATTTTGACAAAATTCCTAATATTAAGCGGTTAGTATCATTACCTTAGCTTCTAACCAGTATTTTAAGATATAGTCCATAGCTGGTTTAGACTTTAAAAAAGATATAATCAGGTATATACTCACAATATAATAGTTGTCTGAACTCCGTCCATGACCAAATTTGTTATACTTCGATATATACCGTTTTAGAAATAGTTATACAAATATATTCACAATTTAATCATTTAGATATGAAATCATGAGGATTCATTAAGTCAAGACCTTTTATAGATCTGAATGCTTTATCTGTACTAATTAGAATCCCATCGCCTTGTAACGATGCACTTACATGATGAGAATCAAAGAAAGATAGATTATAATCCTGACGTAATGAAATGGCGAGTATTATTATCTCTGGAGTTAACGGGACTGGATTCAATCCAGTAAATGCTAATAAATTAACCATGTGCTCAGTTAAATCCCTTTCACGACCCTCTGATTTATAGATTAACTCCATTTCTAGTAAAACTGAGGAAGGGAGATGAATCTCAATTCCTGATTCGATTTCTGTAAATATTCTTGTTGCTATGTTGTGATACTTATCTTCGCTGTTTAAGAAGGCAAAGAGTATATCAGTTTCGATAAAAGGCAACGGAATTTAGTTCTCCTGTTCAAGTAACTTGGATGCCTGTTGTTTAAGCTCTTTAACCGTTTTATTTGTCTGAAATGATCCTTTAAGAGTTTTTAATGGATCATTAGAAAGAGGAATTAATAGAATGCCTTGTTTTGATCGAATAGCAACAGTTCTCTTTAATTGAAGATTCTCACGCCATTCTTTAGGAATAGTAATTCTCCCCCGTTCATCTAGTTCTAGTATAACACTCATTTAGATCATATTTGTCATGGGTGGAAACCATATTTAAACCCATCGAATTAAGTGTTTACCCATTGAAAAGCAAACACGTACTGAAATAGACACCGTTTACAGTATACCAACATATTTGATTTCTGAACTCCGTCAAAGGTTGGTTTGAATTACAAAAGTACACACTCCAGTATATGCCGAATTCTGAAGTATCAAACATTCTGAAGATCCTGTTCTCTAATTATCTACTAATCTTATACTTCACCTTATTCGTCCTAAAATTGGTATAGAAGAAAGGAAATATCACTCAAGTCCAAGAGGAGGTAATCTTTGCTTTTCATTCTTGAAATTATCTTTATTGTAAGCTCTGATTATCACTAAACTTTCTTAAAAAAGAAAGTAGACGACCACGGAAGTAAGCTATGAGTCCAAAGAAAAAAGCGAAACAAATACCAAACAAAAGGGCACTATACAATGGTGAAAAATCTGACATATAAGTTCAATAACTAGCTTGAAGCTCCAACTACTTAAAATAAACTACTATGGTATATACATAAAACATAATAATTGAATGAACTCCATAAAAGGCTGGGAGAAAGATTTTTTCTCTCTTGCCAGGTATTCGGACATTTAAATTGTATTATTAGTTGAAAAGTGAGGTACAAAAACAGTTAAATCGTGGGATCTTTGGTCGAAATCTTTATTTTTGATTGAAAAGCAGCGAGAAATAGGATACATCCTGGTAGGAGTAACCAAATGCTAAGAAAGGCATAGATAAAAAACGTTTGAGGATCAGATAAGAATGTAACCAAAGCAAGTAATCCTAAGAGCGTGAATATGCATGCTAAAATGAAATAGATTTTTTCATTCCGATTCATGTCTTCTCTTTGTTTTTAATGGTAATTAGCCTTTAAAGGTTTAACGATACTAAAACCTTAGCTTTTTGTAAAAAAGTGAAAAAAGATCAACGTATTTAAGAAAAGATAACACAGAGAAGAGAGTTACCAATAAAAAGGTCGGAAACCTAAAAACTGGTCGATTGTACTTTCTAATTGTTATATTTCTTAAAAGAGAATTGCCATCAAAGGCTGGTTTAGATTACAAAAGTAGATCCTAGGGTATATAGAGAATATTATATCTTACTTAATCTTGTTTAGTACGATCAATCAAGTGTTTACTTATGAAATCATGAGGAGTTAATAGATTAAGTCCTTTAATTGACCTGAACGCCTTATCTGTACTAATTAGAACCCCATCATCTTGTAACGATGCACTTACGTGATGAGAATCAAAGAAAGATAGATTATAGTCTTGACGTAATGAAATAGCAAGTAATATTACTTCTGGAGTTAAGGGAACAGGATTTAATCCCTTAATTGCTAATAAGTTAACCATATGTTCTGTTAAATCCCCCTCTCTACCCTCTGACTTATAAATCAATTCCATTTCAAGTAATACTGAAGAGGGAATATGAATCTGATAACCTGATTCAATTTCAGTAAATATCCTTGTAGCAATGTTGTGGTGTTTATCGTTGCTATTCAAAAAAGCAAATAACATATCAGTCTCGATGAAAGGCAATGGAGTCTAATTCTCCTGTTCAAGTAACTTAGAAGCTTGTCGTTTAAGCTCTTTAACGCTTTTATCAGTCTGAAAAGACCCTTTAAGAGCATTTAATGGATCATTTGAGAGAGGAATTAATAAAATGCCTTGTTTTGACCGAATAGCGACAGTTCTTTTAAGTTGAAGGTTCTCACGCCATTCCTTAGGTATAGTAATTCTCCCCCGCTCATCTAATTCAAGTATAATACTCATCAGTATCAAAAGAAATATGGGTAAGATCCATATATAAACCCATCGAATTCAGTTTTCACCCACGGCCAATATGGATATTAAATCAAGTAATATCCATACTGATTATTCAATTAGGATCCACCTTAATAAATATCTGAACTCCGTCAAAGGCTGGTTTCCAATCCATAAGTACACCAAGATATATGAATAATTAATTAACAAATCCCTAGCGTTAAACCTTTAAAAGCTAATAATCTCGAAGAATCAAGATAAGCAATGAACAGAAATGAAAAAATATATGCCATGTTTGCAGGGTTATTCAGCCTCTTTGGAGTAACATCATTGGTTACTTTCTTATTCAACTCTCAGAATTCTCTTATCTATGGCATCCTAAGTATTTGGTTACTCATTCCAGGAGCAGTTCTATTTCTGGCTGCTTTTCAATCAAAAATAAGAATATAAACCCAAGATCCGTCAATTTAACCTTTTCTTTACAGTCTTGATTGCGGTTTAAGGTCACTATTATCATCAACTCAAATGAAATATCATCTTCAAATCAGAAAAGTGAAGGTCGTCAAACCAGCCATAATAGAAAACCAATAATGAACTTCCAGAAAATTACCATATCAGCTTGCTGTTCTAAAAATTATTTTATTCGGCCTAGTAGGATTGAGTAAATATCAAAAATCTTAGATTTGTCTCAGATCCTCTCTAAATTTTTTATTATCCTAGAATACAATTTTATAGACATTCTAAAGTCTGTTTCAGTGGTTAATTGGGTAAGAAGAATTTTGCATTCATTCTTGGAGATCAAATCTTGTTTTATACTCCTAAGTAGAATTCCCACTGTTCCAGTAATAACAAATCCCATTGCCCGAGCGATGTCTCTTGTCGTCAGATCATCTAGAATGACGATAGTTTTATCTCCTTGAAAACTTAATTCTTTAGCAAGAACTAAAACACTAGCCTCCCCTTTATGGATGTTTAATTGTTCTAGTTTTTCCATCAGTGAATTTGTTTGAGATTTTTTTGTTATTAACCAAGAGCTGAATGCTTCTTCTAATATTACTCTTTCTGGTGCGGTTTCTAATCTTAATACTTCATTTTTCACAAGATCTGTTGTATATATCTTCTTGAAAATCTTTGGAAGTAGGTCAAGCTTCCCAAGTTTTCCTAAGTAGATCAATGGGGAAGCATTAGTGATTCCTAGCAAATATCTACCCCAAAATAAAATTCAAATCCTCTTCAAAAGCTGATTCGGTATAAGTAGTAATTTCTCTCTTGGATAGCTCACTTTGAAATGCCCTTAGAGAAATTTGAGCGATTTCTGCCGCTTTCCAGGCACTTACTCGTTTTTCTTTAACTTCTTCACAAAGAAAGGAAATTAAATCATCTTTAATTGACTTGTCAAGAAGCTGACGAATGTAAGCAGATTTATCTCTTATCTTACGTTGTTTCATGAGATATTCAAGCTGTTTTTCTAAATCCTCGTCTAAGCGAACTGAAAGAACTCCCATTTAAATCGAGTATACATAGTCATATCTAGTATATAAAATTAATGATGAATGTTTTTTCCATATTAGAAAATGTAGCAACTTCGCAAAAGGCTGGTTTAGATTAGAAAAATAATTACTAAAGGATTTACGGGATATTGAAATAAACGCTCTCTGTGACGAAAGACTTTAATCCTTAAATGAAATAAGGATGATCCTTTACTATTTCCCTTTCACTATACTCTCTTGGAATTCTTTCCAAGTAAATTTTGGTGTTCCCCTAGTCTCCTCTAGTTCATCCATAATTTTTCCTAGTTCATCATCTTCTGTTATCAACAAGCCTTGTAAACTAGTTGCAGTTGCACCAATCATGCAATCCATCAAATCCCTATGACCTGCTTTTCTAATATTCATTGCTATTTTGAAGATTGTCGGATTTAAAAATGATTGATTAATTTCCACAACCTTTGATTTGATAACAGTTGGAAGAACCAATGAATACCGATCAAGCGCTTCTGACTTTTTATTTTTTCTAAATTCTCTGTTTAATTTATATATCACTTCTATCAAACAAGGAGAGGGAAGATGTATTTGATAACCTATTAAACCAGTTTTCCAAATGGATTTCACTTCGTCTAAAAACGTTGATGATATATCTATTTGTATTCCAAATAGTGGGAGAACGTAAGTGGTGTCTAATATAACCTTGTTATTCTTCATCACTCAACCAGCTCTTCCTGAAGTTTACCCTCTTCTTCTAACTCCTTTTCAACACTTTGAGCTGATTGTTTGCTTATTATAGGCATCTCGAATATCTCATCAAGAGAAAAGATCTTTTTTATGTTTAATTCCCCATAAGTCGCTTCAATCAAGACCTTATCCCCAGGTTTTATTGTAGAGATCTTACGAAAACGCTTCTTTGGTAAAATTTCCCCTTTTTTACCAACAGTTGTTTCTTCAGGAATTGTCATCTTTCTGATAATAGTAGATATTTCCGAATTTATAAGTTTTTTCAGATAAATGAATTTAGAAATATAGCTTAATATCTCCATTCTTCCCTCTCCTCCTATATCGTAAAAGGCTGGATTAGATAGGAAAACTAATAACAGAAGTATACCTGTTAAATAATTTGAATTTGAAATTTCATTTTATCATGATGAGATCAGATATTATCGAAACAAGATGAAGAGATGAAGTATGCCTGTCGTACATGTACATATATGGAAAGGAATCTCTGAAGAGAGAATTAAGGAAATCATTGAAGGGATAACAAATGTATTTGTGGATATAGGAATCTCTATTGTTTATTCGGTATTTTTAGATAAAAGTGACTAGAAAGGTAAAAAAGGGAT
>JAEOTQ010000070.1 GCA_016839785.1 Candidatus Hodarchaeota archaeon
AATTTTATCTATAATGTAGATAGTCCAATAGTCTCGCGTTATATGGTCGGATACTATGAGCCTCGAAAAGAAAACGAAAGACTTACAGAAATATGAAAAGAAGAAAAAGTGGGATGACGCCGCTAAAACAGCAGTTGAAATAGCAGATTATTACGTTGAGGAACAAAAAGATTTTCCAGAAGCTCTTAATTATCTAGAACGCGCCATTTCCGCACGCCAAAAAGACAAACGAGCTGAAGCTGTCATTGTTTTATACCGTAGAATCATCAACGTGGCTCGTAGAGGAAAAAATAAAACACAAAAGGAGCTCTTTCGTTATGCTGCTTCGGCCATTCCAATAATTGAAGAATATATCAAAGTTTTAGTAGAAAATAATGAATATATAACCAAGAATGGGGCTTTGACAAGATATTTTCTAGGTGAATGTCGAGAAACAGTTTCTGGAATTTCACAGAGGAATAAAGAATTTCTTCTCGCTGGAAAAGTATTTGTAGAAGTTGGAAAAAACCTTGCAGCGTCCAAAAAGTCTGAACGTGAATCAGAAGAAGCATTTGAAAAATCTCGAATCATATTTTCTCTTATGAAAAATCAGGAGGAAACATTCGAATCTTTACTTGCAGAAGCAGAAATACATATCAGAAAAAATAACTTAGAAAAGGGGTTTTATCTTTTCGAAGAAGCTCGCTCCCTTTTTGACGATCAAGAGCATCACAACCGAGTTACGAATATTGAAAAATCAGTGTATGCTGATCTAGGTCTTGAATTACTGCGAGAGAACTTCTCTGATCCAAAAAAACGGGAATTAGCCGAGACCTTAATTGCACGTTCAAAAGAAGCTCATCTCCAAGCTCAATCATTACAAGATTTTTCTAAGATATTAATAGAAGTGGGGAAAATTTATATCAACAACAGACAATTAGATACAGGTTTTGAAACATTTGATGATGCAATTCAGAGTTCAAGTATCGTGGGAGATGAAATTGTACCAAATGATATTATTGAATATCTCTACTCAGAAGGTTCACGCGTGATGGTTAAACTCATCCATCATTCTTCTAAAACGAATTTTAATGACCCAGATAGTCTTCCCCCCATGCGTTATTTTAATAAAATTAGTGAAATCTGTAAAAATACAGCTAGAGACCAAAAAATTGAGAATGTAGCTATTTATATCCGTGAAGTAGGAAAACAGCTAATTGATCAAGGTTTAATTTCTGATGATTTTGTCTATATTACTAAAGCTGTGGATATCTTGATCTCCCATTCAAGATTTGCTGGAATCCACAAAATTACTGATGAACTCGAGAATAAAATTGATGAGTATCTTGAAATAAACAAGGTAATTGATGCTGAGAATCTAGAAAAGTTTCTTGTGAAAGTTTATCTTGACATCAACGAAAAAGAGGCAGCTGGCCAAATAAAAGTGAAGTTTGCTCGGTACCACAGTCGTTTGGGAAACCACGAGAAAGAATTGGAATATTTACGGGAAACTAGTGTCCTCTATCAACAGGTTGAATCTCCTTCCTTACAAGCATTTGCGAAAACATTGGAGGAATTATTTGAGCCCATAAAAACAACCATCTTTCAGAGTGATTTTATTAGTATACTTGGGAATGTATACCTGGCAACAGAGGATGGGGATAAGTATGACTCTCTTTACTCACAGCATGCACTTTTCTTGTTGGAGAACGATCAGATTGATGAAGCATTATCGCTATTCAGCCAAAATTTTGAATATTTAAGACGAACGGAAAATGTTTCACGAGCGATGAGCCGATCAAACGCAATGATAGAAAAGTTAAGAGAACAAAAGCAGTATACATATATGATTTCCCTAATTCACAACCAAGTGAATTTCCTAATACAATTGAATGCAAGTCATGAGGATATAATTCCTGCTGTACAGAGATTAGAAGCTTTAATTAATCGTTTTCTTTCCAATGAAGAAGAATTCACCTTTATTGATCCGGTATATACGTTAATAACAAATCTCTATGATTTTATTGGAATAAAAGAAGCTCAAGGCGATTCAGCATTTGAAATCAGTGTCCATTTCTTTAATGAAGGATTAGCCGATCGAGGATTTGAATATCTTGGTAAAGCTTTCAATATTTTCCTTCAAGAACAAATCATGGAAAAAATTGGTCTAATACTTGATTATGTGGAGAATAGCAAAAATCGTAACTTGGAGCAAGATTCAAGTGACCCCATGGCAGGCCGATATCTAGAATTTCTCATCTCTTGTTTAATTCAGCTAAAGCAAGATGCTGATGCTGCAAATTTAATGTTAGAGAAAGCAATTAAACTTATACCAATCACTGAGAAGTTAGCCTTTCAACAATTTAGAGCTGCCAGATCTATAATGTCTCAGATAGGCACATCGACAGAAACTGCGGAATTTGATAAATCATTTGGATCAGCCTTGTTACAACATGGAAAAACCGATCAAGGTATAGAATTTTTAGCAGATACAAAGCAAAAAGCATCAATCGATTCTTTATCTCTTGCAGATACCTATTTGACAAATGCCCAAGATCGTTTCTCAAAGAATGATTACGATACTTATTTCACGCTAGTAGATCAAGCTTTAAGTATTTACGCTGATTTAGAAATGTTACAAGAAGCGTCTTCAATTGCTTTAGCAGAGGCACGTAAATTATGGAGTGTAGATAATATTGCCTACACCATGATCTTCTTAGAACGTGCTTGGGAACCACTGTCACGCGTATTCATGACAGAAGTAACCTTATCAATTCAACCCATTACTCAAGTACTTTTGGGCTTTATTAATGAGCTCTTCTCTCAAAAACGATTTGATGAAGCATTAGGTTTCATAGAACTTCTTGAACGAATCTATAAACACTTTAATCGAACCGACAAAATTCTAGAGATTGAACGGAAAAAAGTAGAAGCATTTATCGGACGTGGAAATTATGAAGGAGCTATTTCCAAGGTATATGATGTTGTAAACCTTGGCCTCGATGATTTCAAGATTAATGAAGTAGCCCTTCTTATTCATGACTTCCTACCTCACTTCTTCCAACATGCTGCTGAGAATTCAAAAGACCTTCTAAAACTTTATTTCAGACTTTTAATTGGATCGACTAGCCCAAATTCTTCTTTAATCAGCGAAACTGCAGAGAAATATCTCAATTTAGTGTTTGATACTCTTAACCGGAATGAAAAAGATTTATTTCATTCACAGTTAACTTTGATTATAAATGCAATCTCAGAAATACGAGAAGCCGGTACTCAGACAATTCACATAGTAATGAATACAATAAATAAATTCCTTGAACTATCTCTATTCAATGAAATTAGAGAACTATTGAATCGGCATCAACCTGTCTTTAATTCACTCCTTCCAGAGTTTAAATTGGAATTAATAAAACGACTCAATCCAGTAATAACCTCTAAAAATTTCCCAGATGAAGATATTCTTGCTATTATCCCATGGATTGGGAATTTTTCTAAATCGTTGAATGATGAACAAAAGGATACTGTCGCTATAATTTTATTTAATATCGGGAATTATTATAAGAAAAAGAAATTACTTAAGAATACTGCCCATAAAGAAGCCTTGAAAGTATCTCAAGATATTAGTAGTACCATAACCACTTTTAAGCTTCTTGAAGCTCAATTTAGAAATGAATTCAATTCTGGAGAATACATAAAGGCCTTAGAAATATTGGATGAGGTAATAGCTACTCTTTCAAATCAAACGGTCCCAAAAGAGATCGCTATTAATTTCATTGACCTTCTCAATGAACTTTTACCTGATTTGGGCCGCCGCAAGAAGAAAAAATGGTTAGATTTGTTCACAGAAAAATATCAGTTAATTAGTACTAAATTTCTTGGGGAGCAGAATACAGTATCTGCTGCAGATGAACAGTATTCAGAGCAGCTTCTAGACGAAATGCTAGACTTTACAAGCCGAAAAGATAAGAAATAGTAATGCATAAAAAGATGTAACAATTAATTTGAGATGTAGGTTGGAATCATGTCTAGTCAAGATTACACTTCATGGATGGGGCAGGAAATGAAGAAATTGATCGATCTTATTGTGAATAAGGCTTTTCAAAATAACCTTGATTCCGTAAATACTCAAATTGGAGAAATTCGTCGTGGCCTTGAATACGGTCTGAATAATCCTGGCGCAATTGATGATTTGGTTATGAAAGTGGCTCGAAATTTCATAGACTCTTTCGAAGTGTACTTAAGACAAGCAAAAAGACCTCATACTGGCATTCCTCCCGGAGGACAAGCAACTATACTCACTGGAGGGACTGTTGAAGACACTCCATCCGCACAATCTGATCAATTCAGTGTAGATGAATTGAAAGGCGCTCTTGCTTCACGAAAAAAGCAAAAAGTCGAAAAGAAAATGAAAGGTTCAATGGATCTTCTCAAAGATTATGATTGAATTCATAATCACATATTTTGAATTTCTGCTATTATAATATCAAGTTCTTTGTATAGCTCTTCGAATGTTCCATTATTTGATATTTGAAAATCTACTTTCAGCTGTTTTACCTGGTTTTCTGTTAAATGTGTCGACCATCGAT
>JAEOTQ010000071.1 GCA_016839785.1 Candidatus Hodarchaeota archaeon
ACTGCATGAGCATTAAATGGTGTACCATCATGAAAAAGAACATCATTTCTTAAAAAAAATGTCCAATGTTTACTATCTAAGCTCACAACCCACGATTCCGCGAGAGAAGGAATAATCTCTCCTGAATCATAAGAACGACTGACTAAACTGTCAAAAACAAAGGCATATAAATTTTGGACAGTAAAATCCGTATTGAGACAATCGAAGACCTGTAAATCACCCGTAGGTGGAAAAAAATACGAAAGAATACGGAGGTTGTCCTGTTCTTCTTTAGAAATAAGCGAATTTTGCGTTATCAAAGAAGGAGTATTTTCTTCGTCATTGAGAGAATAAGTAAAAACTATACTAGAAAGGAAAAGACTTCCGATAAATATCATGAGGAAGAAATATCTAGTCTTCATGCAATTAAGACCTCATAAATTTGATTATTTTCATCTTTCGATGATTAAAACATCAAAATAAGTGAGATTTTACCCCTACTTAAACCTTTCCACGGTAGGAGGAGTATAAATCTCTATACACCCTGTACAAAAGTTTGTACACCCAATAAAGACATAAACGAGATATTCAAACGAAAAGTTGATTTCTTAGCCATAAAGATTTTCCGACGGAATAATCCTTCAAAATGAAACAAGAATACAGGATATGCAAGTATCACAGGCCAGAATAAAGAAAAAGTGGATTTATTCAAAAAACTCCTTCTATTTAGGTCATTCCCGCTCATAAGATTTTCAGTCAAACCTAGAGAAATATTTTGATTGCTCTGAAGAAATTCCTAAAATTACACTGACACCAATCAGAGGGTTCATATTCTATCGGAAGAAATAGAGCTTGTTTACTTCTCATTCTCATTTTTCCGAAAGTATTTTGAAATGAGGATCCCTTCTATGAATGGCCAACGTTTGAAGCAAATAAAATTATTATTTTCTCAAAGCAACTTCAGAGCTGCATTCAAAGAGATTGAGAACCTTGAAATCTCTCCCCGCCTGAAAAGTAACGATAAAATGAGTTTGAAGCTTCTAAAAGCTAAAAGGTACATTCAGATAGGTGAGTGAGTAGATAGTCCAAGATAATCGGTAAGGATTCTCTAGGTAAACATAAAAGCCGACAATATCCTAGTAACGTGAAGAAAACCGAAGAAGTCAAGATTTTTCCGTGAATAATGTTGTATAATTGTAATGAGTATAATCTGATCAATAATAATGAATATCTCCTCAAAATCTGCGCAATTGGATCTGGAAACACAGGAAAAACTCTTTTTATTAGGAAATTCGCTGAAAATAAGTTTGATACTAATTATCTACCGACCTTGGGGGTAGATATCACCACTAAGAAAATCTGTTTCAATAATACTCAAATAAAGCTGATATTAGTTGATACAGCGGGTCAAGAATTCTTTGGAAAATTAAGACCTAGTTACTATCGTGGGGCATCGGCGGGATTAATTTTTTGTAATTTTTACGATCGAAATTCAATCGAAACCATTCCCAACTGGCTCAAAGAGTTTAAGGAATATTTTCCGCCTCAAATAGAAATTCCTATAGGGATTGTAGTCATCAAAGAATGGAAATATTCCCAACGTAAAGGTAAGCCAAGAAAACCACAAAAAATTCTTTCTACTCGTGATCCAAACGGGAATTATTCAATAGATTACCAATTAATACTCTCTATTCGTGACCAAATAATTAAAAGACTCAGAACTTTTTTTAGGATAAAGAAAATTCAAGTTTCTACTGAAAAAAAGGTTCCAAAAAGGAAACTAAGGAAAAGATCGATTCCGACTGCTCTCTCTCATTTGACAAACAACCAGTTAGTTGAATATTATGCAGAGTATTACCAACTTAATCTATTTGAAATAAAACTAGATGATTGTAAAGCAATCGAGGAATGTTTCGTCTTTATGGCAAAGCAAGTCATTACAAGAAAATAGAAATTAAATTTTTGATAGTTTACAATTTTCGTATTTCTAATAATAAATCATTGGCTGCTACAACTTCTTGAAGGGCTTCCTGACAATTCGCAACCTCGTTAGATAGCATTGCCAGATCAAGGAAGCCTACAATCTTTTGCATCCGATTGGCTAGATCATGACTATATTTGTCTTTGAGTAAGAACGTATCATAAAGAGAGATGCTATGCTCGAGATGGATAAGAAAAATGATCAAGATAACATTGATCCAGTTAGTAATTCCGAAATAAAGAAGAGAAAAGTATTGATCGTTTCCCCAGACCATTGTAGCCACTACCATAATTAAAGAGATACTTGTTCCAATCAGAAATAAGAAATAACTGATTTTAGAATACGACATCACCTTTTCACGATTGATAATACCTATTAATAATAAAAATGCATAAACGAGAATGGTCTCTATATCAACAGCTAGAGATGCTTCGGATCTACCAAATATTAGCATACAGAGGACAGGAAAGACGATGAATAGAATTGTTGTCAAAAAAAATTGATTTTTGGTGACCGAAGTAAAATAGGAGACTATTCCAAAGCCTATAAACAGTGGGCTTAATACAAGTAGAATAGATGCCAATAAAAAAGCATTCGATCCTAGATCCAGAATTTCAGGTTTCAAATAGAGCAAAAAAGTAGCTGTACCAAAAATACCAGTCATCCACCCAATAGAATAGATGAGAAAGCGATCACGTTTAACGGTTTTCCGAAATTGAACAAAATAATTAAAAAATACGAAAAAGCCTGTTAGTTGAACAAGGGTTAAAACAAGTAAGTAGAGAACGATGGTACCCTCCGTAATTAACATTTGTTGGATAGTCATTAGCATCTGTAGGCTTCCTTAGTACTATATTTACGATCTAAAAGGTTATCCATTATTTGATATAACCTTTTGTTGAATTAATTAAATCAGCAATAATCGATTCTCACTATTTAAATCTACAGATGTAAAAAAAATCCGAAGAAGACAGATTTGGGCCAGTAAGTTTGATGAAAATACTTAAAGTAATAAATTCAAAAGAATATTTAAAATTCTAAATGTAATTTCGTCATTTAAATTTTCTAGACAAGCTTGTTTTAAAAGACAAATGAGTTACTCCCATGAAATATGAAATGATTGAACTAACTAACGACATACGGAAGACTCTTCCAAGTACCTTCATTCGTCTCACGGATGGCGTCACACATTATGAGTTAGGTGGATCCGAGGAAGGTGAGGTAGTAATTCTTGTACATGGGTTCTCCAGTCCGTCGTTCATCTGGGATCCAGTGTTTAAAGACCTTATAACAGATGGATTCCGTGTTCTTCGATATGATTTATATGGTAGGGGCACCTCAGATCGTCCAAAAATACCGTACAATGTGGAATTATTCGACAGACAGTTGTATGAGCTTCTCTCTGAATTAAGCTTAAACCAAGCTCCTGTAAACCTTGTTGGTTTATCCATGGGAGGAATAATCTGTGTCAATTTCGCTTCTAAACATCGTGAAATGGTAA
>JAEOTQ010000072.1 GCA_016839785.1 Candidatus Hodarchaeota archaeon
GACTCGGACTTGGTTGACCTCGTTGGCCACTGCGAGGGGAGTATCTTGAATAAGAATCAAGCTTTCTAAGTGCGTTTGCCAAACCAATTGGATTCCCAGTAATTTTAGCTGCTTCATGATCGGCAGCGAATTCACGACTTCGAGAAATAGCCATTTGAACTAACAAGGCTGCAATAGGAGCGACAATCCAAGTAATCAATAATGCAATTCCATTGGCATTACCATCCCTATCAGTGAAGCTAAACCAAAATGCCATTCGAGAGACAAACATGATGGCTGTGGCAAACAACGCTGCAATAGTTTGAATAAGTGTATCCCAATGTTTCACATGACTTAATTCATGAGCCAAAACCCCATCCAATTCATCTGGGGACATCATATCTAAAAGGCCGGAATGAACTGCAATCACCGCTTTACCAGGTGAACGCCCTGTAGCGAATGCGTTTGGAGTTGGATTCTTAACAATGGCAATACGAGGTCGAGGAATACCTGCTCTTTGGGCTAAATCTGCGACACGAGAGTATAACGCAGGAGCTTGGTGTTCATCAACAATTGTAGCTCTAGTCATCTTTAGAACTAATGAATCTGAAAACCAATATGAAAAGAAAACAAATAATCCTGAAATTACCAAGAATACCATTGGTGAGATATTAAAGACTAGTGAAATCACATAAAAAAGGCCTAATAGAATTCCAAATAACATTCCAGTTTTCAATAAATTTGTAATATCCATATCTATCAGCGTTTATACTATAATGGATCCACCCTTAAATTGACTAGCTTTGGGAATGTTCAGAATTCTCAACCTGTCAGACAAATTTAATGTTTTGTTCATTTTCTTCTTTCTTATCTTGTTTTTTCAACATTTTGTGTCTATGACGATACTGAATGAAAAGAAAAACAAGACAACCTAATACTGCCACGAAGACAAGGTGAGTTACTTCTTGAAAAAAAAGTACTAGATGAATATCCGAAGCGTCTAAAACAGGTCCTTCGTAATAACCCGTTAACAATGAACCATACACCAACAAATATATTCCTAATGGTTGTTGTATATCCAGAACATATATAGTACCAGTGCCATCGCGAACATCAGTAGATTTGCCTCGAAAGAAATGAGAGGAAATAAATGGATAAGAAAAAACTCCAGGAAGTCAAGGAACTTGTGGATCTTATGGATCCACTGCTTAACGTAAAAATCGGAGAAGTTGTTGGCTTATTTCAGATTCGAGAGGGGCAGACAGAGGAAGAAGGCAAAAAGAAGATTAGTAATTGGTGTCAAGCTCACGGTGTGCAATTGCTGGACTTGATAGTTATCCCAATTAATCCCACCTGGACAATTATCCAAGAGATTTTGGAGAAAACGACACAAAAACTGGAGGAGACAAACGTAGAGTACCTCCTTGTCCCTGAAGTAACGGATCTAGTGGCAAAAGCGGAATATACTTTAGGGAGAGTAGAGCGTTCCCAAATTCCGTTCACTCATTTTGTACAAATATCAGAGAGAGTAGTGGTTATCCTTCTAGATAACTCCTTCCCAATAGATTCGGGAAGAGAGACGTTTCCCCCGACCTTCTGCAAAGCAAAGGATGACTATTTTCTTGTCAAATCAGGTCCAGAATCTCCCATTCTCTGCTTTTTGCTGACCATCTATGAAGAGAAAGGCAAAATCTCTACTCAGATCATTCCCACTGGTCAAGAACTCCATGAAGTACTTACTCAAATTGATGAAAGGCATCTAAGTGCTTACGAAAAAACTATCTTAGGTACCAATGGGATTTTTTTTACAGGTGATACTGGTGCTCTCACCGAACGAATGCACTCTCTACCCCTTTTCCAATCAGAACGGATGGAATACACTCCAAAAACAGATAAGTTTGTTTATCATTCGCGAAACGGACGCAAATTAATGTTCCTTAACCCTGTATCAGAATTTCAAAAAATCCGAAAATCTGGCCATGTTTATGCTCAAGCAAATTTCTATATTATGAAACCACCTCTGATTACTCAGAATGATCGATGGAAGAATGTTAATTCCGAGATATCTTGGCGACAACAACCCAATTTTTATGCAATTCTCTTTTTTTGTCTGTTACGCGTGGTTCTATTTGAGTTTAAAGGGAGGGTTTCCCTCCTGACGAGTTATTATTTTGGCGGATCTTCCGATCAATGGCGCTGGAGTACCACTAAACGATTGATGATTCGCACCAATATGTTGTTATCAGATCAGTTAATTGTTGATGGAATGCCCACCTCCCCGATCCCACGTTTGTGGTTGGAAAAATCTTTTCTCGTTCAATCATCCACAAGCTGGTTGTTCTTACCCTTCGAGGATCTCCTGCACATGATTGATGAAAAGCGCGATTTAAATGGAAATTCGTTCCCCAAACTGACCAAACTCCCCGTGATTTATCGATAGGAGGCAAACTCGTGAAAAAAGTATTACGACATACTCTGAATGTCTATTAGGTATAGGTCCCCCCAATGTCCGAACGTAAGGTCCCTCAACAAATCCATAAGCTGATGGTGAAAGAGGTGAAAGAAAAACAGGCGAATTTAAAATTGAACAAACTCATCCAAGTTACCCAATAACTGGTCCTAATCAGACAGGGGATCTTTATGTTGGAAACATCACCGCGTGGTTGCTGACTCAATCCCAAACCACCACTTCAACCACCCAAGCCACTCCCCTGACGAACAGTCTTGTTATCATCCTTACTTTGCTGGTAATGAAAACTAGACGTAGATCAAAAGATTGCTAAATAAATAGTCCTTTGACATCACATACGAACGTTTCCCTTGCTTTCGTGCATTGTTATGAATCTCATAATGTTTTTGTACAAAATCTTCCGTATTTGGAATTTCCATTCTTTTTTCTCCTCAAATCATCTTTAAAATCAATATTACTCCTTCTCCTTAAGTATTTTTCGGTTTTGACTTATCTACAGTAACGAACATCAATATAATGATAAGAGTAATTATTAATATTGAATTCAATATTGTTGAAAACAATAAAACAATAACAATACTCAATAATAGACTAAGAACAAAGAAATGAATAATGAAATAGGTTAGTGATTTGAAACATTATTTAATATGAAGTAAAATGAAAATTGAAATTCAGCGGGAAGTCATTGCGAACTCTGTGTTTGTAAAAAGACCAATGAACAGAACTCTAGAGGTCGATCTACTTACCCTGGTCGAAATTCAAGAGCTTAACTGCCCCCGACAACGAATCTTAGAAATTGAAGTTAGGTGTAGAGGCAAAACCCAGCGCTTTCCGTATGATGTCCTCTAAAACCATCAAATCCCGCTTTCGAGTATAGTTACGCAAATTCGGGCCTCGAGGGGACGTGAGTTTCACCTAGTGCGTGAAAACCAAAAGAGTATTTATGTACAGACGAATTATCCCTCGGTGACGAATTTGCTTACAGATTATCTGGTACAAAGGGACTGGGTTACTGCTGAGGATACGGCTACCCTCGAAATCGTAGGTTATCCCTCAAAGGAGGATAATCTCACCAGATATTTTGACTCTCTTAGATCAGACTCAATGAACTAATCTTGCGTGATCTACTCCTTAGTTGAGATCACAAGTGAACTTATATCCTTCCTTTTCTTCGCCGCACAAAGATAATCGTTATACCTAAGACAATAGTCATTAATCTCACTGGGGTAGTGGTAGAGGTAGTTGTGGTTGTGGTATCGGTGGTTGACTCTGTCGTTGAACTTGACATCGAAGTACTAGTAGTCGACTTAGCCTGACTTTGTGTCTCTAACCAGGCAGTGATATTCTCTATATATATCTCGCCTGTTCCGCGATCTACATCATACCCAGGATTGGTCAGTTGAACTGAAAAGGAGCCACTACCAGACTTGGTGGAATCATTCAGAGAATAGTCTATCCACCACCGTCCCACAGCATCGGTAACTAAATGTTGAACATAAATTGCATTAAAGCTTGTCCCAGGAGCAAGTTCAAATGATTTTGGGCCTTCCCATGTTGGATAAGTAGCATTGAACGTAAAATTTAGACTGGTCGTGGAGTTTGAATTAGTAGATATTGATACATTCCACGTAATACCTATATGGGAGGGATGGTCCCCATCTTCGAATAATCTCTGAGAGGAAGTAGTATTGGTTATCGTAAAGGTGTTCAATGTAATCTCCGAAATAGCAGAGCCTTTAAATGGTGCAAATGAAGTGTAGGGGAGAAACAGGATCAATCCTGCAGAGAGGAGAAATAGAAAAACCTGACTTCTAGTAATGACATAATTGTGAACATCTACTCGGGAGATCATTTTAATCACCAAAGATCGAATCTTTTTTTCTATAAAAGGTTATTGAAAAAAGAAGGGGGGGAAGTTTTATTCAGGAGGCCCATCAAAAAGGTCCGTGTATGCAGCTATTCTAATTTCATTGTCTGGATGCAAAAACCAAGTGGGAATACCTTCCGTAAGCATTGACATGATATATCCAGTTCCATTACCTCCATAGGGGCTACCTGAGTAATTTCCACACCGATAGGTATCATTTATGTACCATGTATTGTTCCCCCACGGATCTCTACCTATTGGGTTATATTGAAGATGATCGTCATTAGAATTGGGCATATAGACATGTCCAACTTCATGAAGTAACGCTCGTGAGTCCCAAGTTCCTCCTCCATCATAATTCATGAAGATATGATTTGCACCTCCATATGGATTCTCATCACAATCAGACGTATTAATCAAACAAAGAACCATGTCAAATCCTTGGTTAAGCCCCGATGTCCCACTAGAAATTGTCCAAGTGTAGGGCAATCCTAATTGGGTTGCTGTTTCATTCTGTAGGAAATCTTCGGTATTATCATTCCACTCTGTGCTTATGAGAGAAGTGTTGTAGGAGGAGGAAAAAGGCATCACAACGAAATCAATGGAGAAGTGGTCAGAAAAGGTTGTGTTTTCCCAGGTACCGAACCAGTAACCATTTATCTCGGTTCCATTTAAGACAATGAAGTTGTCATTGGTCTCAAGATCAGAAAATAAGTTCTCAGCGAAGGAGGGAGTAATATTGTCACAAAGAATAGCAGCAACAAAGACAGTATGGGTCTCGTAAAATTGAACCCAAAAACCATTATTCGTAGCCCCAGACGTAGTATTCCAGGTAGCGGTTGAAATAAAGACATCGGTAATATTGTAATCTCCGATGTTCATGGCAAACCAACCATCCCAGGTATCGAACGCTGGATCGCAATAACCTTGGAAGATTTGAGGTAAATCAGCATAGCTATAGTTTTCTGTGATTTCACCAGGATCGAGAGTCTCGAGCGAAAAAGAATATTCTTTATTCACCCAGGTATGAAAATTAGAATAGTCAAACGCCTGCACTTTAACTTTAGCCTTTACTGTTTCTCCTTCAGCTGTTATTGTACCATTGGTTATAAAGTATCAATAGATGCTGGAAACTGATTTTGTTCCCAAAAGAAAGAAGCACAAAAGATCAGTAGAATAGATATCATTCCCCCTAAGAAAAAGAGCCTTCTTCCGACAAGAAAAATGATGAACCAGAGAAGAAACTCACCTAGTAAATCAACTCGGAAGATTAAATACAGAAATTCTTTTTTTACAATGATTTTCCCTTGAATTTCGTTAGGATTATGTTTTATGTAATCAAAAAATCCGATATTTCTGTATTGACTGAGAATGGTCCGTATTTGATGCCCCACTATTATCCCTATCATCAATTCACTACCTGCATTTATCAGAGAATTGTGTTCGTTCCATTTGCTTGTTATTAAGAACGATCCAAGACCAGTGAGTAGGATTAAGCTCAAAACCTGAAAGATCCAGGTTTTAGAGAACAAAATTCCATCTTCTTTGAGTAATTTAGCTTTAGCTGGATTTATATGAAAAAAAGGCTGTATATAATGAATATTATGTCCTTGCTTCCGTAATCGGTTACTTTTTGGAAGCAACCTCAAATCAAGTAAGGCTAATAGTAGAGTTACAGTAATCACTAATATAGGGCTTGTTATCCAGTAATCTAGTATGTTTTTCATTTCTACCTGTCCAAGATATTACTTCATTTCCTCATTTGTTCTCAGATTTTTCCTCCCTCACCGAAGAACCATCCCTAGTCTCTTCCTCCCATTTGTACATTGATCTACTATTTACAATCGATTGTAAAAATAGACCAAGAAAGAAAGGCTGTCCAGTCAAAAAGAATGTGATGGCTCCCAACCAACCGAGAATAAAAATCTGTTGAGCACTTGTTTTATAGTTGAATGAGGGGGAGGTTGTGATTGCTCCCTCAAGTATACCTGGTTTATTATTTACATACCAAAAGATTAATATGCTTTTAATATGGCTCATATTCACTAAAAAGTAGGTCCAAAAGAAAAAGCCTAGAATAATTTCGAATATAAACTCAACTAGAAATGTATCTTGATTCTGTTGATAAATCATTGAAAGACCAACAATGATTCCAATAGTAATAGTCCATCCTATCCAGATTTTTTTATCCAGAGGTTTTTCTTCATGAATGGTGTTTTGAACGCTAGGATTCAATTCATAAATCTCTGATTTGAAATGATTCCTATATCGTTTTTGGGCGAGTAAGAATCCTCTCCGAGTGAGGAAGTAATCAGATAAAATTAATATAATGAAAGTTCCCCCAGTAATGAACGGGCTATTTATCCAAAGCTCAAAAATTTCAGGGATTAGATTATAAGCAGGGGTCATCTGACTAATTCCAGTTACATTGAAAAATATTCAATATTATTTAATTACATTGATAGCCTTTTCAGTCTAGGTTAAAAGATTTCATCCTTCAGGTACAACGCCTTCGAAGTTAGTTGATTGTATTTTCTTCTTTTACTGTCTGGATTAAGGCATTTTATAAGGCCATTCTTTTTTAAGGCTGTTATTGCACGACACACAGAGACCGCAGATACATTCGCTTCTCTTGCAATTTCGTATGCATACTTGGGTCTTGATAATAATGCTTTATACACAATCTTTCGTATTACTCCATCATTAACAAATGCAAGTAATTTGTAATAGTCTTTTTCAATTAAATTCTCTCTATTCGGTATTTTTAAGTATTTGAAAATATCCTCTACTAGTCTTATATTGGGTGTAATTTTTTGATTGATCGCTACAAGCTTTGTTTGATGCGTTAGTAAGATTATGTAATTATCATTTGGTAAATTTTCACTTGCGTCTATGTCAAATCCAATATCACTATCGATAATCGCGATAATTGCCACCTCATTGCTTAAAGGGTCAAATCTTTCTTGAAGTATTGATGAAACATCATGACTAGTTAATTTGATGCCAGTTCGTGTCTCAATCCCCACCACTATTCCTATTGTCTCAATATATGCATCAATGCAGAAATCTTTCCTTCGTTCACTTTGGAATAATTCAATTCCAGAGGAGAGAATTTTTTGGGAGTTTGCTATCATTCTTTCAAAACAACTCAATATCTTTTTTCGATATTCATTTTGATCATTTTTCTTATTTATGGATTTATTTTTGTTCATTTTTTCTTATCCCCTTGGAATGGATTCTCCAAATTTAAATCTGACATGTTCGATATTGGAAAAAAACAGGATCTTATGAGAAGAAAGGTTGGAAAAAGGCCTAAACTCCCATTTAGTTTAAATTCTTGTAGTACATATGAAAATAACATCAAACTCGTCTCCAAAGATTTATTGTGTATTAAATTTTATATAACTCACGAATTTCAGATCTCTTTTAACATGAATCTGAATTATATCCCCAATCATATCTAGATATTTAAATTCCGACTAGCAAGATGCTAGCAACAATAGGACAAGATACTAGCAACAGTATCACATCATTCTAGACTGAGTCTAGTACAAGATTAGCACCCGATACAATAATTCTAAGGGAGTTCTTCCCCGCACCTCTTGTCAGTGAATTTGGGTGTATAAATAGAAAATAGGTATAGGAAAAGAGAAGAACAATGATACGTCTAATCTTTCAGGGCTATCTGACCTGGAGGAAGGGAGTTCTCCTATGAGAAAACTACCTCTCGAACCAGCATGTTGAAGAAACTAAACAACAAATACTGGAGTACTATAAAACACTGCTGGAAAAGGACAAAACTCCAATTCTTTCATCAGGAATTGGTGAGAAATATCATGGGATAGATTCCCAAAGTTACCCTTTAGATATCTTTATTGAAATCCCTGGTCATCTGATAGTTATTGAACTGTACACAGAAGAAATTCTGGACAACCTGGAAATTGATAGAATTCTGGAACAGCGATTTCAGCTCATTAGTCAACTCCGTCCAATCATTGCAATTATCGTGAGTACAAAAGGATTCCACAATATTAAGAAGGAAAAATTATCGACTACTGGCTATCCCCTCGTTTTAACACAAAACTGTCAATTAATTATGTTGAATATTCATGCACAGTGGAATAAGCTTATTAATTGTTGTCTGTTTCCAAATCATGTCAAGGGGGTACCAAATCTTGATACAGAGTTACTAGCAAGTTCCGAAATTCCAAAAGTTCTTTCGAGTGTAGGCCAAATACGGGACATAATCTTAGATGGCAAGTTACGTACTAAGATCTATCTTTCACTTTTACAACGACCGAAATATGGTGGAGAAATTGCCCAAGAACTAGAAAAAAATGTTTCGTCAGTATATCGTGTATTGAAAGAGCTTGGCCGACTGGGAATAGTAAGCAGTCGTTGTAGTGCAGATTCATATAAGATTTATTACGAAATCTCATCCCTTGCGCACCATGCTAAGGATTCTATTTTGAGTTCTTTGGATAAAAACGGAACCATCTAAGTCCCCCAGTATAGACAAAATGAGCCCCTAGTTTTTTATTTGAATGATTTCTCATCCAAGAAGTTGAGAGATAGAAAGTGGGGGTGTAAACGGACGGTGTCTTCACAGCCGTAAGGCTAGACTAGACATCCTGAATTTGCTCACAGGAATATATTTTGGATCTAAAATTTTGGACGGAAAATGCCCAAAAACATAACCAGAGGATCTTAACAAGAAGGATCCACTTGTACTTTTTGATGTGGGATGTGTCTCAGGAAGAGCAAAAATAACGTCTGGAAAGCAGTTAAACCCCACAGAACAGTTTTGATCCTAGAAAAGCAACGCCTCCTTCATTCGCTATATACTCACGCTCTAGAGGAACATAATTGGCGAGTCGTCAGCTGTGTGACCTCTCCACAGGAACTCCTCCAGAAATATCTGACGGTTCCGAAGAAACCTGATCTTCTCCTTCTCGATTATGAGGAGAAGCATTATCCTGAATTACTTCCAGTCTTGCAAAGCATTTTGCTGGAATCCCCGTTTCAATATCTTTTATTTGTTAGTAGTGAGGAACGACTTGTGAGGGATAACACCTTCTTGCCTCCCCTCCTACGAGAAGTTCCTGTCGTTTTAAAATTCACTCATTCCATTCAGGACCTAGTCCATGATCTGGATTACCTTCCTGACTATGGATATCCCCTGATGCACTGAGGCTGCCATAGTGAAATGATTCAACCTAGTAATTCGAATTTCTCGACAAAATTTTGAATATATAAATGAAAGTAAGGATGAGGGGTAGAGGAAATCAACATTTCAAGAGGTGAAAATAATGACAAATGATATCCCTGAGAATATCAAGGCAATCTGGGAGGAAGGGCAACTCGCGAAGGCCTGTGGGGACAAAGAGGCAGCAATGAAGCATTTTCTCTGGTATTTTGATCTTCTTACAATTTTCTCTCAGTCTTTGAATTTGCCTTATTCCGAAGCATTACTTCAACAGCGCTTAGACGAAGTCCGAGCTGAAATTCGGACCTTTCTCTTAGATCCTACCTATTTACAAACCACTACGCTTCCTCATGAAGGAATTACCGAGATTAAACTTGCTATCGGTATGGTGGCACAGGAGACCGCGGATACCAGACAAGATTTAATCGAAACTGCAGTATTTGTCAAACATCCTACGAAAAAAGCACTAAGTGTTGAACAGTTGACCTTAGTTGAACTCAAGTCTAAAACCGAGTTAAAGAATCGGGTCTTGAAAGTGGAAGTGACATGTGAAGGTAGAACACAACTATTCGCTTATGATACATTGCCTGACCCTAGAATTTCATTGTCAACGATTGCCGATCAAATTCGGACCTCTACAGGTAGAGCTTTCAAGACATTTACGACATACGAAGGAACTTTTATTGTCCAGACAGGTTATCCTTCCATTCGAAATTTACTTACCTGTTATTTAGAGCAGGGTGGATGGCTAACGGCTGATGAAGCCTCTCAGATTGAAGTAGTGGGCTATCCGTCTACCAATCATGCGTTTCCCGATGTGTTTGGAGTGACCTAGAAATCATACTCGTAGGAAATCTTATAAGCGATATTATCTAGATTTTAGCGAGGTTTTTGTGGGTGAAGAAATCCTTTTCTAAAATTCCATAAAGACCTCCTCCCTCCCCCCTCCTCTTATCATTTTTTATGAAATATAAGTCATGGACAGCATGAATGTATAAATTATTAGTCATAATGCGGTCGTCAATCATTATCAGTGTAGTGGATTCTAGGACAAAAAAGGGTCACTCAGCAGGGTACATTATGTCAGAGTATCAGGTTTCTTTGAAGTTTTAGGAAAGTATTCAGATGGTTTGAAGGTGAAAAAATCAAAGATGCGATCTGGGATAGTCTTCTTCCTGCTTTTGTGAAAGATATGCTGAGGAAGGCGGTATTTGAAAAAAAAGAAGATGGAGGGTTAAAGAGGGGGTAAGGGGCCTCCTAATACATCAGCCGATCCTTGATTGATGACAAGGAGCATCACTAACACCCAAAGGGTCACCCAAAAGACTTTCCTCCAGTTATCCCATATTGATTTCTTCAATGCCATTTTCTTTTCACTTCTTTCAACTTAGAATTCTATAAGCGGATTCGCTCAGAAAGGATTCTCATTTTCACTTATATATTCGAAAGAGTGAAACTGACCTCTAACTAGTCGAGCCATTTTATTGAGATTTTAAGGAAAACATCAGGTGAGCTTATGATCAGATATGAATCACTCAGTCCCACATCAGAAACTAGAGGAATCCTCTGTTTCTCTCCCCTTGGATCCGTTTGTACGGGATATTTGTACCCTTTGGACTCAAATTCGTCATCAGGTAGGTCAAAGGCGGATTCGAAAAATTTCCAAAACTGTCGAGATTACACAAGGGCTTATGGACAAATTAACTCTTCCTTTTTATGAAAAATATCAGAATAGTCCTTTGATTGAATATTCTCCCGCTTGGATAAAATATTTCGCCTCTATTTCAATATTATGGCGAGGTGGACGAATCCTGTTCCCTTTACGATTTGTTACTTATGAACTCGCATATTTCCAAGATCAGTTTCTGGAGACTTACCTGGAACAAGTGCAGCAGCAGAAGATTTCTGGCACGGTTGAGACTTTCTTTAAGATTGTATTTCCTAAATTACTTCATCTCGCCTTACCGCTTTCCACTTCAGATGTTCTTCTTTTAAAAAACCTTCAATCTGTCTATAATGCTCAAAATAGGTACTCTGGCCCCTCCGCGCGAAATTTTGTCCACAAAATCCCCAATTTGCCTGCAGAGACGATTCGTAATAAGTTCGAATACTTCCGTTATTTTCAGATAGCGATTCCTGCTCATTTTCTTGATATGGGGAAGTTAGGGTTTGAGACTTTTCTGATCTCTCATTCTGTTTCCTTAGTGAATCAGCTTTCACCTTATTGTTTACTCTCTGTGAATCTGAATGGTTCTTATTATAGTCTGATTCAGCTTCCTTACACTAACACTCATTTACTGGAGGTATTGCTTGACTTTCTAGCTAGGGATGAGAGTTCATCTCCAGAATATCTCCCTATGACTTGGAGAACCCATTCATGGAATTTATCCTCTCTTCAGATGGGAAAAAACAACTGGGAACTTCCATATGCCTTTTTCCATGGTGATCCAACTGTCAGTCCCGAGGGGCCGCCTTTCACCATGAACCTATCCTTGGATCCTCAGTTTGAGCCTTTTCGGCCTCTTACCGAGGCGGATCTGAAACTCTTATCTTTTTTAACGACCGTTGGGAAATTCCTCCGAATCAACGATTTAGCCAAGCAATTAGAGCTTCACCGTAATACTGTGGTTAAGCTTTTGACAGATTATCAATCGTCTCACCTGCTTCATCAAGTGGTTCAGTATTTTAATCTCGGATTGGATTTGCCTGTGTACCTTTACATGTCGATTCCTCAACAGTCGATCAAAATTCCTTTCTTAGAGCAGTGTAGGACCTTACCTCGGATAGACTTATTTTCTACTCAGACTCCCCAAACATCAATCTTCTTTGGCAGAATTGATCTCCCGTCGTTATGGTGCAGAGAGTTCGTTTCTCATATGCATATGTTCCGAGAAGCTTATCCTGAGATAATTCTTCATTATTCCTTTGAGCCGGCTTCTCTTATCCGTTGGAATCTTTCCCTTAGTGAAACTTATGATGGTTTGGGGGGAACCCCTCATAACTCCATGAAATACGAATGAAATCTGTTTGATCTCAGTCCGTTTTTTTCTCCAAATTTTCGTTAAATTGTGCCCGAAAAGTCACTCCTTGGAGCTTAAAGATGGCTTAGGGAATAGATGAGTGGTTGTAAAGACTGTCCCTACTCAGATAGGGGTTCATCTGTAAGCTTAGGGATGGCTTCTTTTCGACCCCATTCACGGATTGGTTAATACTCTTACAAACAGTTGTCAAACGCTTCTTGATTCTCGTCGTCGGGGGTATCTGATGAGTACGGGTGAGGAGTCACTTCTCAGTCTCCTTTTTTTAATAAAACATTTAATGTACAATAGCACATCCAAAAAACCTTCAAAAGAAGTTTTTTCATCCTTTTTTTGAGAATATAGGCACTACCACCAGTTAAATCGACCAAATTACGAGTTCTGTATGAAGGGTTTTAGTTTTTAGGAAAAAAAAGAAAAAAGGGGTGAAATTACAGAAAATAATCAATAACGAGGACAATTCCACCAAGTAATACAAGTAGGCCTCCAAGACCTGCACCGATAATACCTACAACAATATAGATAATTCCCCATAATAAGAGTTCGTTTTTAGGTTTTCCAGCAAGTTGTTTGTAGCCGAAGACGGCAACAATACCAAGAACAATCATAATCGCGCCAGCAATTAATCGACTATCTGCTCCACCTATAGCTTCACCGACAAAGTTCATACCTAGATCAACGCCAAATTGATCAAGAGCAAAAATTGCATCATCCAATACATTATTAACGACCATTACAATGCCAAGGACGATCATAAGAATACCGCCAATGACACCTAATATTCTTCCTATAAATTTTAAATCAGCCATTTTAATCACAGTTTATTTCTTAATTGTGTAAAATCCGCGGATTATTTCGGATTTTGAGGACGGATGTAGTTGGGGTTTTTGAGAAATTATATACTTTACGAGTAGGAATTTCGTAATTAACAACATACTATGAAATTTATTTCTTCTATCTTTACTTCAACGATCAAAAGTCTTGATCATAAATGAGCAAACGACAATCTACCAACGATTTAGGTTAAAATCATGCCAAATTCATTGACGAAAGTCATAAATATACTCTCGGTGTCATATTATTTCAAAAGAATTACAAACCAAATTAATTGAGTAGTGGTGAGGTATAACGAGTTGGTTTAGCTGTAGCTCTTGTTAATGATCCCAAAATTTTACTGACAGACGAATCAAGTGGTGAACTCGATTCAGAAACTACTTCACAGATCATTGATTATTTTAAAGAACAATAGAGAGATCTAGGAAAAACCATTATTGTTCTAACACATGACCCAGAATTTGCATCAATGAGTAATAAAACATTGAAAATCCAAAATGGTAAGCTAGCTGGATTATATGAGAATAAGAGTAAAATTAATTATTCCAAAAATGAAGAACTGACATTTGTAGACAAATTTGGAACCTTAACTATTCCAGAAAAATTCCGAAAAATTGTTAATTTCCATGAGTATATACAATTTAGACTTGAGAAAAGAAAATTGATCGTAGATCCAGTTAACTCCGATGAAGAACCCTGATTCAAGCAAAGTTGATATCCTTAAATAGAATTTCACTTTATAAAAAGGTGTTGAAATGTCGTAATAGCACGTATCCTGATTTTCCTCTAGGTATGGGCTTCATTTTTTCGTATTTTTCACTGAAAAAATCATTCTACTAACAGAAAATCACGAGTCAAGGTATTAAACACAAGTTTTATCATTTCTTACCATATGAACGCAGTTCACATGTTCACATGCACTTTCACTTTTGTGCATAGAAGTTCCACTCGCTTGACCACTCATTCCTATGGAAGTCCCATTTCTTTTACTAAAAGGTAGATAGAAAGGACTATTCGCTTTCTCTAATACCTGTGGCTTTTCTAGCAGTTTTTTTCTGTTTATACGCATAAAAAAGCTCAGATAATTCTTGTATCTGACTGAGTAACTTAATTATGTCTATAGTTACAAATTGATAATCATTTATAACCATTTCTCCATTTGAGATAACATAGCGAAGTTCATTTCCGTTTGCGGCCCAAATGAGATTCTCAATAACATTATCACTCCTAGTGGGAGTGAGATTGGGAACAGAAAGATCTATTATGGCAATATCGGCAGTTTTTCCAGGAGTCAATGAACCCGTATTATAGTCTAATATTTGTGAAGGGATGATTGTAATTCTTTCTAACACATCTTGTGCAGTCATTAACGTTGCATTTTTATGAAGAGCTTTCTGATATTGGGCGGCTAAACGAGCGGCATTGATAATATTTTGGTTGTCTGCACTCCCTGATCCATCAGTAGATATAGCAAATGGTATGTTTCGTCTTTTAAATTCTTGAATTGGTGGCATTCCTGAACCTAGGATCGTATTTGCCAAAGGATTATGGACTACTGCGGTATGTGTGTTTTCAAGAATTTCCAAATCTTTTTCAGAATTATGAACTTGATGACCAACAAATGTCTGTTTATCTAGAAATCCGATAGAATTGGCATATTCAATTGGTGTCATCCCATATTCTTTTGTAAACCATTGAGTTGTAGCATGTTCCTCACTGGAATGGATATGTATCATTGATTGATGATCATCGGCCCAATTTTTTAATTGTTTAAGTAGCTCTGGTCCATTAGAGAAAAGTTGATCAGGACCAGGGATAATTCGTACATTGGGTTCATCCTTATATTTCTCATAGAGATCATTCATTCGTTTGATTGCCAGTTCTACTGGTTTATCAAGAATTCGTGGATCATAATGTCTATCTTGTGATCCCACTGCAATGGTGATCTTGGTTTTTGCATCTCGATTCGCCTCCACCAATTCTGGTACATGATACTTGTTGAAATTACAGTGATGAACTACTGCAGTTGTAATCCCGTGCTGTAGATCATCAATACGTGCTTTTAGGTAAGTGAGATAATAGGGGGATCGTCCAAATCTTTTTGTTAGTATCTCTTCTTCCTCGTGAAGAAAACCTGTGAAGTGATTGACTGCTTCGTCGAGCCAGGTTGTTAATGGTACATCCTTCGCAATTCCTATTAGAGGTGACTCATGATCATGTCCATGAGCTTTGACAAATCCTGGTAATGCGAC
>JAEOTQ010000073.1 GCA_016839785.1 Candidatus Hodarchaeota archaeon
GGATTCAATAACTCCACTTGAGAGAGTAAGTTTGGTTACACTCGTTCCAAATGAGATAAGCCCTACAAAGATTGCGGCGAAGATTAAGGAAAGGGTAAATAAATCTAGTTCCATTTGTCCAAGGATTATAAATATGAGAGGTAATAAGATCCATTTGAAAGCTTCTCTTAATCCAGAAAGTAAAGTGCTAATTAATTTTAATGGATTTAGGATTAAATCAACATAATTTATCGTAACTTGACGACCATAGAAGAGAATTAGCTCAAAAAACCCGACAGCTAAGAAAGTTATCACTGCAATATCTTTTAGAAAATTTAATTCACTTAGATTCACTAAAAAAAGGAAGAGTATAGACAATTTCCATAGATTTAGGATAATATTACTAATATGGGGAGGTAGACCAAATACGATTTCTTGGGAAACTTTTCTTGGTGTAATGGAAAACCAGAAAATAAAGGTGAGCACTAGAAAACCCACCATTACCTCATTTAAGGACAGTTGGAAAGAGGATACCAAAGCATCTTTCTGGTTGTAGATAAAATAGGAAAGGGTCCATATCACAAGATAACCAAAAATCCCACCTTCATTTTCCATTTGTCGTTTTTTCCTAGCTTGAATTCTGAGGGTAAACATCAGAAGAAGATTCAATCCCCCGAGAAACACAAATAGATTTGGATCCTCCTGGAGAATACTTATCATTATCCAGAGAAGGGCGAATAGAACTCCTAACCCAGTCAATCGGGAGGGACGAATATTTGTGGGATCTTGCCACTGAAAACTTGTGTCAGACATCTAATCAACCGTAGGTTTTCTTTTGCATCTGCGATTAATATTTATTCGCTTGCCAGAATAATTCAGGTGTAATCGGTGAAATAAAACACACTCCTTTTATCGGAAGCAAAAGAAATCAACTCGAAGAGCAGTTTTTTTAAGAACTAAGGAAGAAATTAATTTGACTGAATATGGCAACAGGAAGCAATCTTTCTGATAATGTTATGTTGAAATCCTATATTGATGGAACGACTGGACTAGTAGATTATCAGAAATTGAAAAATGATACTTGGTTACATAAGAAAATTGAGGAATGGGAGAAAACGGATCTTTCCAATTATTCCAAGCAGGAAAAATACGCTTTTTGGTTAAATGCGTATAATTTATTTACCTTGAAGGGTGTCCTCTTGGAACTCGAGAAGAATCCTAATTGGAAGGGGAATACATCATTTTATTCGAAGTTTAAATTTTTCTTCTTACGTAAATTCGTCATTGCAGGAAAGAAGATCAATTTACGAGATTTAGAAAATAAAATCTTGCGAGAACAGTTCCAAGATCCTCGACTCCATTTTGCTATAAATTGTGCGAGTTTCAGTTGTCCTTTTTTACCTGGACGTTTATTTCAATCAGAGACATTAGAGGAATATTTGAATCAATTAACTGTAGATTTCATCAATAATCCAAATAATGTAATGTTTAATGACCAAGAACAAGTACTCAACTTGAGTATGATCTTCAAATGGTACAAAAAAGATTTTAGTCGAAGTGGTGGAGTACTTAAATTTATCCAGAAATATCACATATCAATACCTGAACAATTATCTGTGTATAAAATTAAGTATTTCAAGTACAACTGGGAACTAAATGAACAAGTACCAGCGAATTCGAGTCTAACAGTTAATGTGTAATGATATTTGAATTAAAAAAAGAGTATGATAATTAATGAGTTAAATACTCATTAATCATCGGTTGCAACAACATCGATATCTACTGCAGGATCTAAAGCATCCACTCCAAAGAATGTCAACTTAAGAATACTAGTTTTATATTCAAAATTACTGAATTTCACCTTTATAGTTAAACTCTTGAAAATTGATAACTAATATTTTGAACTTTACCTCATGGAATCAATTAAGCTGGTTCAATTGATGGAACTCAGAAGCATTACTGATAATATCTGGTTTATCCCCAATGTAGTTAATATCGGTGTGATTAGGGACACGGATAATTCTGTTATCTTGATAGACACAGGTATCGATAGGGGTATAGGTAAAAAGATACTTAATCTCTTATCCATGGAGAAATTATCTCTTAAGGCTATTATTAATACTCATTCTCACGCGGATCATTGTGGCGGGAATAAATACTTACAGGATACTACAGACGTGACAATTTATGCGCCTGTGATTGAAGATGCCATTATTAGTCATCCATACCTAGAACCCTTGTACTTATTTTCTGGTGCCGCCCCAATAGAAGATTTACAGAACAAATTTTTAATGGCAAAGCCCTCGAAAGTGGATCGTGTTATTGAAAATCATGAGCGAAGCTTGAAATTTGAGAATGCAGAGTTAAATATTCTTCCTTTGCCTGGACATGCATTAAATCAAATAGGTATCGAATTCGATTCAGTGTGCTTTTGTGCGGATAGTATCTTTTCCGAAGAAGTATTGGAAAAACATAAAGTGCCCTTCTTTACTGATATTAAGAAAACATTAGAGACCCTTAACTACTTACTTTCGACTCATTTTTCGTTTTATGTTCCAGCACATGCAGATCCAAGTCCGAATATTTCAAAAGTTGTTAAAGCGAATATCAATAGTATAAAGAGGATTGAAAAATTCATCTTTGGCATTCTTACACAACCTATGACTACGGATCAAGTGATAAAAAGTACGGCTGATCATTTTCAACTGGCATTGACACGAGTAAATCAGTACTTTCTATTAAAAACTCCAATACTAGCTTATCTGAGTTATCTGAGGTATCAAAAAATGATCGAAGTCAAGCTGTTATCAAATGAATTGGTTTGGTGTAGAGCTAACTGAGGGTTATAAAGCAGATACCAATAGGGTGTAACTCTCTTAGAATTCAATTGTGAAAGAAGGTTCATGTTGGACAGTGGAAGAATTTGGATAATACTAGTTCAGAGTACGAGACTCGGCTTAAGGAATATGTTGAAGCTCAAAATATCAAAGCAGAACATTTAGTGTATAAAGAATCTCTCCATACTGTTGCTGACGCTGTTAGAGTGTCTGGAATAGGTATTGAGCTAATTGCTAAGACAATCGTCATGGTTGGTCAAGATGGTAAAACAATAGTTGCATTTGTTCCTGGAAAATCACGCGCTAGTACTAAAAGGGTCGGTAAACTACTAAATCAAGCACCTCCAAACATTGCCTCCGCAGAAGAAGCTCTAGAACTAACTGGTTATCCTATAGGGGGTACACCGTTCATCGGTTATCCTGCAATTAGAGTTGTGGATAAAAAAATCTTAGAAGTGGAAGCAGTTTATTCAGGTGGGGGATCTGATAGATCTCTATTGAAATTATGGACAAGTGAAATCGAAAAATTTGACACTAAAATCGCCCGAATAAGGAAATAAAAGAGCTTTTTAATGGGAATACGCATGGAACTAGATTTAACATCGCTAAAGTTAGGTCTACGATTGATGTCTCCTATTATTCCCTCTATGATAATTTTTGGATTAATATTTGGATTTACTGGAGGAAATGCTGACTTACCATTACTTTTAGTCTCATCAACCTCATTCATTATATTCGCTGGTACAGCTCAGTTTTTCGTGATATTAGCAATTATTCAAAATGATCCATTAGTGACAATAATTGTTACAGCTATTATTATTAACATTCGACACCTGTTGTATGGTGCAGCTCTACATCATGACATTAAAGCAAAAGGATTGAAGAAAATTTTAGTTTCTTATCTTCTCACTGACGAAGTATTCATTGTAGCATCGGAAATAAAGAAGAAAATCCGGGTGAATGAACTGGATGAAAATAGTGTAAAATTTGAAGATATGTTGATAGGAGCGGGATTTTTTGCTTGGTCTGTTTGGAACGTTTGTACAATTCTAGGACATCTTTTTTCTGGTTTACTTGTTGGAGTATTTACATTTTCTTCGGAATTTATTGTTGCTGGAACATTTCTTGGTTATCTGGTCATACAGTGGAAAGATTATCCCTCTGATAGATTGTTTATTCTAGAAATAATTGTTGTGGGCTTTATCCTCAGTTTTTGGTTTCGAAGTAGTACTCTTTTAATTGGAATTCTGTTAATTGGTGCCTTCTTAGCGATGGTTGAACAATATAGAGAGAATCAAAGAATAAGTAAAGGTGTTACGTAATATGGATATTACTCAAATCACGGTTTTTGTCCCAGTTTTCACTATTATCGGATTAATAACATTTTTTTTGAGAGCATTATTCTTGTATATTCTTCCTGAGATTATGGAGAATTCAATAATTAAACAAGGATTGCAAAGTGTTTCAAATTCTCTCCTAGTTGCATTAGTAGTTCCATTCACTTTTTTCATAGCTGGAGTATTCTCTCCATGGCGTATAGAAGTTTTAGCATTAATTGTTGTAGTTCCGATTATATGGATCACCAAAAAACCCGGATTTAGTATAATTTTGGCCCTCGGAATATTCTTAGGATTAGATTTTATTTTCATTTAGTAGATTAGAAATAATATAGTTGAGTGCATGAATGGTGGATAAAGATCCAAGGAGAATGTTAAAATTTCTCTTTCTTTCTGACACTCACTTTGGGGTCCATTATGCTGTCAATCCCCGAAATAAAATTCGTTATCAGTATGGGAGTCAATTTTTTAATAAAGTAGATGAGATTTTCCGTCACACAATAAGAGAAAGAAAAGTGGATTTTATTTTACATGGGGGAGATTTCTTCAATCGCTCAAAACCTCCTCCAGATGTTGTTAAGAGATCTACCTCTTTACTCTTATGGGCATCAAAGTATGTCCCGATTTATCTCATTCCAGGCAACCATGAACGCAGTAAGTTACCATTAGGTTTATTGGAATATCAGGAGAATATTCATATTTTTTCTAAACCCTGTTCCTTTATTTATGAGAAAGATGCTATAAGAATTAAATTAACTGGTTTTCCATATATAAGGCATCATGGTCGGAAAAAGATTAAATCTGTGATTAGATCTGCTTGGAAGAATGAAATCGATAGCGTTCATGAACGTTCTCATTATAACATATTGTTGATGCACCAATTGATACAAGGATCGCGAGTCGAACACTACACATTCAATAGGGGACATAACGTAATTAGGAGCAGCGATATTCCTCCATTGTTCCATTTGGTCGCTACTGGTCATGTTCATCGCTATCAAATCCTATATGGAAATTACCCTAGAATTAATTCCTCTCATTCACGCCATAGAATCGTACAAGACGTCACTAGTGGAAAATGGTCATTTACCCCATCTAAAACTGAAAGGGTGTTTTATTACACTAATCCAATTATATGCTATTCTGGATCAACTGAACGTGTTTCACAGATGGAACGAAAAGAGGATAAAGGATATGTCATAGGAAAAATATGGATTGAGGAAAAAACTAAGAGAACTTCAGTGAATATGGATTTAAATTTCATTCCTGTACCCGCGACAGAAATGAGATATTTAAAATGGAATCTTGACCAGAAACCACTCTATAAATCCATTAGAGATCTCCAGATGACCATTCAAGAGATGAGAGAGATTAACCCAACTTCACCACTTGCTGGAGTGGTCCATGTTTCTATTACAAATGCTGATACTTCTCACTATTCAAGGATCTCTCATTTAAAAAAATTTGCTGAAGAGAACTCGGTACTCTTAACTATTAGAATAAAGGATTGAGAAGGAAAAAGAATTTCCTACTCCCAGAAATTAGAATTGGAGGAGGACTACATTAAATCTGAAGGATCTACTTGACGATTCGTGGCTTTTTGAGTCATCCAATCCATGAAATCTGAGGGAGGAATAGTTTTTTCATTCGCTGGCCTTTCTACAAGTGTCAAAGCATCTTCAGGGCAGACTATTGCGCAAACTCCACATCCGACACATTTTTGGACATCTATAACCAGCATATCGTCGGGTACATCAAGAGCGTGAAATTGACAGCGATCTACACAGGTTTCACAACCTACGCAGAGTTCTTCATCCACAGACATAACGAAATTAGCATTCAGAAAAGCTAAGGGTTGATCACGTTCTGTTAAACCTCTTAATACTCCACAACAACAAGAACAGCAATTACAGATATAATAATGACCGGTTTGGATATTCATGGAACAATGAATCAGTCCATCTTCTTCTGCTGTTCTTAAGTACTCCAGGGCTTGTTCCTTTGATATTGGATCTGTGAATTTGCTATCATCAAATGCATTTTCTTTATGGGAAAAGGGTAGACAGACAGTTTTATTTGAGGTAACTTTGCAAGGGTCATTAACAAGATCTTTCTGCATTTTACATATGCATTCTCTTACACCCCAACTCTTAGCATTCTTAATCATATCTTCAGCGGTCTCATATGGGTAAATTTCCAACTCTGGTTTTATCACACGATTAATGGGTACCACTCTGAAAATAGAAGGTTCAGTGTCAAACATATTATTTGGAAGAGATTTCTTAAAATATTCTTCGATTAGAAGGGCAAAGTCCTCGTCCATACGTTTCCATTGCTCCTCATATATTCCCACCGCAAATGGCATCAATCCATACCGTCGTCCTGTGCTAGTATTATAAACCGTGATTTGCCCTTTGTCATGCATAATCTCAAGTTTCTCTTTTAATCCTTCAATTGGAATTTCCAATCTTTCTGCTAGCTCTTCGACTGTTTCTCCTCGTAATTTCATCTTACTAGTGAGATCAGCTTCCTCCTCGGAAAAGATCCATTGTAAGACACGTAAATAAGTATCATCAGAGGTTTTTGCGTACCCGTTGGGGATTTTTTCAAGAGTTGCAGCAAGTTCCTCATATGCTTTTGGTATTGAATCGGTTGCTTCCGTCATTTGTTCGACCATCCTATGTGCTAATAATTCCCATAATTGTCTTTTTTATATGTTCTTCCTACTAAAATATTGTTAAGTCTGTCTCTTTTTTCTTAGTCTTCTAACACCTACTAGCAAACTCAACATTTTCTGCGTGACTTATGAGAGATTGAGCTTGGTTTCGAGACTATAATTATCAGGAAGTAAATAGACCTCTCGGAATATTTTTTCGAGAATAAGGCTTCCTTGTTCAGGAGTAGCCTGCCCTTGATACGCCTGTTCCATCTCTTCAAAGAGGACAAAGATCCTAGTAAGATTTTTTCGTTCCAAGCTATCCAAGGAAATTTTGGGAAGGTCAATGATGACTAAACGATCACCTTTAGTACCTGCTGCTTGGATGAATTTTTTAGTTGATATTTCACTAAAGATGACGATATTATTATCTCCCCCCTCGTAAATCAGTGCCTCTAAGTACATTTGGAAGATTTTCTTTCTCTCATTTTTACGCATCAGAAATTCTACACCTAGATGTAAATACTTGTACAATCGGTTATATCGTCTAGAAAATTAAAAGTATTCTTAAATCAAAATTTCCCAATTTCTAGTTAAGGAAAATTTGGAGTTCATCGCAATGGATATTGATCTTTCTTCGCACAGTTATATTTCTACTCCTGAAATTGATATTACAATTAAACTAGCCTTAAAACTTAATCGACCAATTTTGATAGAAGGCCCTGCAGGTACAGGAAAAACTAGTATAGCTATTTCACTTGCTGAAGCACTAAATTGGTCTTTATATCGTATTCAGTGTTATGAAGGGATTACGGTTGAAAGCGTTATCGGAGAGTTTGATTATCGGAGACAACTACTTCATATTGAATTGGAAAGACAGAAACCTCATAATCCAATGAATGCTGAAATGGATCTTGAGAATATATTTTCTAGGGACTTTTTCATTGAACGTCCTTTATTCCTCTCATTTATTTCAAATCAGCCAAATGTTCTACTTATTGATGAAATAGATAAATCTGATGAAGAATTTGAAGCTTTTCTATTGGAAGCTCTAGGTGAGCGACAAATTTCAATTCCTGAACTTGGAACTTTCAAAGCAGACAATCATGATCAGGTTGTGATTCTCACTAGTAATTCCAGTCGGGATCTTAGTGAACCCCTCCGCCGACGTTGTTTATATCTCTATGTAGATTTTCCTTCTTTGGAACGAGAAAAAGAAATTCTATCTATTCACACAGATCTGCCCTTAGATTCTCCTTTATTGACAAGCGTAACCAAGATTGTCCAGCATCTTAGATCCCTAGATTTACGAAAAGCCCCTTCAATAGCTGAAACTATTGATTGGGCTAATTCTCTTATTCATCTTAGCAAAACCCAGATTGACCAACAAGTTCTAAAGACAACTCTCCCTGTATTGTTAAAATATCAAGAAGATCTTCTTCTGATCAAAAATAAGCATAGTGAGCTGATCAGATTAAGTAATATGTGAGTTACAGATGTCTGTTATCCTAAATTTCGTAGAATCACTCAGATTTTTTGGTTTACCCATATCCCCATCTGAAACCATAACAGCTCAACAAGCTTATGAATATTTAGGCGCTGTGAACAAAAAAACATTACGTATTGGTTTGAAAACAGCAATCCTGAAACGACATGAGGATTTTAATATTTTCGATACCTGTTTTGACCAATTCTTTGAGACTAAGAGTTCAAAGTTAAAGGAAAAGGATAAGCCGCTTTCAACAGAATCTGAATTATTTCTAAAATCAGTTAATCGATCAGTAAATAGTAATGATGCTGGGGTGGCAGAGTTCTTAGTTAATGATCAGATGAATGAAGCGGTTCAATCTGCAATGATGATAACACCTACTGGTGGGGGTACTACTGGAGGGCAATCATCTAATCAAGAACTTAGGGACTTGCAACAACGACTATCTCGTGCACTCTATCGTGCTTTCAACCTGGAAGTACCGATTCGTGGATTGACACCCGCTCAACGCATGGAACTTAATCCAGAAATTGTAAGAATCGGGTTTAATCTCTATCAGCTTTTCAACGAAATTGAACAAAGCACCAGAACAGAAACTCAGAATGATACTGTTCAAGAAAGAATTTTCTCTGAAAAACCTGAAGATCTCTATCAGCTTGATCAGTTTTTAACTCAGGACTTAACGACGGTTTCTGCGACCATGGGCAATATCAAAGAACATCTTCTAGAAATTGGAAAGATTTTAGCCTCCCGAGAGCGTCGTAGACGAAGACAAGCGAAATATGGGAAATTAGACTTTAGGAGAACAATAAGAAAGAATCTCAAAAATAATGGCATCATGTTAGAACTCGTCCAAAGGCATAAGAGGATTGAAGATCCTGAAATAATTATCCTCAATGATGTTTCGGGTTCCACACGTTGGGTGGCAGATTGGTTCTTTGTGATTTGTTATACTGCTCAACAGGTCTATAAGAAGATTAGAGTCTTTGAATTCGATAATACAATGGTTGAGGTGTCTTCCGCATTAAATCGAAAAACGATCGATCGGGCGATGAAAGAGAGGAGCATTTGTTGGGAGAAACCATTAAGGAGACGAAGAATACACTCTGATTATCAAGATAGTTTTGAAGACTTCTTTAGTCTTTTAAAACATCGTCCTCTAAATAAGAGAACTTCAATTCTAATCTTGGGTGATTGTCGTGATTTTGAAGGTATGTGGAGGCATGATCATCCTATTAGTAGTGAATATGTTCAAAAAATGGTTAATAATACAAAAGGAGTATTTATTTTAAATCCAGAGAGTAAGAACCTTTGGGATGCGGGAGATTCCGTAGTAAAGTATTTTACATATGTGGGTGCACAAGTGTTTCATGTAGCTACCTTACGAGACTTATTAGACTTCGTATTTCAGTTGAAAATTCACACATGAAGTTATTATTTTTTATTCCGTGCTACTGGCTTAAGAATTTGGTTGATGAATGCGGTCTTACCATCAGTATATTTGTCTCGCTTAGTAGCAAATTTTTTCGCCAGTTCCATCTTTAAAACCTGATATCGAATCCTTTTTCCCTCATCTTGGAGGAGAATATCGCGAAACAAGATATGATTTGTCCATTCTTTTGATTCATATAGAACGAAATGTAGATGAAAAAGTCGGGGTGATCCTTTCTTAAAGAATCGGCGCTTGCCGTCTCCCGCTTCAGCAGTATAGCTATATTCTAACACTTCAAGAACATTCAGATGGGTAAAGACATCTTTCAAGTCTTTGATTCCTATCAAGATGTCAATAATTGGTTTAGCAATGATTCCTGGAATGGCAGTGCTACCGATATGCTCAATACCCATAATTAAATCGCCAAGGGCGAGGAGAATCATCGCACTTTCGAATTGAAAGCGATAATCCCATGTTTTTTGATATTCGACCAATTGTATTATGTCATCACTAAATCCTAGTTGAGCCATCTCAGTAGAGACTTCCAGATACCAGAAATGAATTATTCTCTGGTCCATTCCTTGAGAGAATGCGATTCCATATGTGAGGTATATATTTGTTACTCGCAATCCTAGAGAGAGGAGCTGAATCGGGGGTCAGACTGGGAGAGTCTGTTTCCCAAAGATTAAAAAAAAGAATAGGAAATATAATTTGAAAGATATAGGTGAAAAAAATGTCTGGTGATTATTTTTCAAAAATTCTTGGGGAGAAGGACATCCACAAGAAAGGTACAGAACTCTTTCTAAAACTTGTCGATTCAATAGAAATCGCATATAAAGCGTACGTCAAAGCGATCTTTGCATGGAGAGAAAAAGATTACGAAAAGGGATTTGAATTAAGAGATGAAATCATTCAACTCGAAAGAGATGCCGATATCGTGAAGGATGTATTTTTCGAGAGTATTTTCAGAAAGAAGGCATATCTTCCACAGATAACAGAAGAACGACATAAGCTCATGCTTAATGCTGATATCGTCCTAGACTGTATTGAGAGGGGAGTAAGAGTTCTATGTTTAAAGAAGATTGATGAAAGTTACTTTCCCCCAGAATTCGATGAGATTCTTGAGGAGACGGAAGATGTGATCGAGCTGTATATTGAAGCACACAGAGCTTTCTTTGACGATTACGAAAAAGCGGCAAAAAAAGCACGAAAATTAGAAAAAAAACGGGATGAAGTTCGTGATCTATACTACAAAGCTTTAGAGAAAGTACTCAATGACGAATTTCCTCGTGGTACAAGAAGATTACTAAATGATACAACTCGTATTAGTATTCGGGCTGAAGAAGGAATTGACTATCTGAAAGTCCTTATTGCTAGACACAGTTAATCAAGGTGGTTTTCCCTGACTGATCCAGCTGTTCTTACTTTAGCGATAGGTATTGGGCTATTTGTCGCTTTTACAATCGGCGCAAATGATGAAACAATGACTCCTGCTGTCGGAGCCGGACTACTTAGTCTAAGTGCTGCAGTAATAATAGGTGGGGTGTGTAATTTAATTGGAGTATTTTTTCTAGGTGAGAGTGTAGCAAAAACGGTTGGAAATAATTTCACTTTTCCTGAATTTCCATTAACTCTTCCTATGGTATTTATCATTTTGATATCCATGTCAGTTTGGTTGTTGATTGTCAGTATGAAAGGTATCCCAATTAGTACAACACAATCAATAGTAGGAAGTGTCTTAGGAATTGCTATTCTGGAATATGGAGTTAATTCCATCCGTATTGACACAGTCGTAGTTGTTGTTCTTAGCTGGATAGTGAGTCCAATTTTAGGGCTTCTCGGAGGATATGGATTCTATAAACTAATTCAATCATTTCAAAACTCAAGGTTTCTTAAACGAACAGGTTACTCTGATTATGAACGTCAGGAAAAGTATGCTACATATGCCCTAGCTATTTTCTTACTTTTTACGGTTTTCAGTCGGTCTGGGAATGATGTAGCAAAGGCAATTGGTCCACTTATGGCTTTACCAGAAATAGCAGAAGATCCATTTTTTGCACTACTAGCGGGTGGAGTAGGAATGTGTTTCGGAGTAATCATTCTAGGTCGACGTGTTGTAAAAAAATTAGCGAAAGATATAGTCGCCTTGTCGCCTACATCAGCATTAGCAGCTAGCGTTTCTGTCTCCATTATAATGTTTGTCGGGACTGTAATGGCTATGCCGTTGAGTGGGAGTCATATTCTGGTTGCAGCTTTTATTGGTGTTGGATTCGTTAATCAAGAGCAATTAGATATGGACTCTCTAAAAGAGATAGGTTGGAGTTGGATCATAACCACTCCTGCTTCAGCGGTTTTTTCAGGTGCATTATTACTCATCTCTAGAATAGTTTAGCGAGGAGAAACGAGAAGAAGTTATTTCCTGTGCCTTTATCTGAGACGATCTAGACTAGTTCATCATCGGTGAGATATGCTCTATAACGGCCAGCAAGAATTACAGCACCAATGATAAAACAAACAACACAGAGAAAATAGACAATTTCCCAAGATATTAAATTCAATAGGGGATTTTCTACTGGAAGAATATAACACAATTGCAGATCTTCATAGAGAAAGGCATCAAGAAGGACATGGGAAAATGTACCAATAAACGAGCTGAGTAAACACATCTTGAGTGAATAATGCGGTAGAGTAAAAGGAGTTGGATTATCAAACTTAAAATCAATGCGCTGAATCAGTTTATGAGTAAAGAATGACCCAATTCCCACTAGAAGCCCTAAAAGAAAAGCTCCGGCTAATGAATGCATGAAACCATGAAGGGGAACTCCAGAATTAGGGAATATGAGGGAATATATTCCTTCAAGATCGTTAATGACACTCCCTACAAATAGACCGAGAGGATCCAATGTAATCACTATTGCTTGAATCAATAGTGCTAGACCCCAGTGAAATGGTGTAAAAGGAATTGTACCCACCTACTCGAAAAGGAACTCCGTTTTTTTAAAAAGCATCTGACAATTGGACTTAAGCATTTAAAAAACCTCTTAAACAAGTATACTTAAACGCCAATATAATATTCGAAGAATTTCAGACATACCCAGATAGATAAGTCAATCTGCAATAGAAGGTCCACATTTGTATACATTAGCAGTCATTTCAGACATTCACGCGAACCTTGTGGCATACGACGCGGTAATGGATCATCTTAGAGTTAATTTTCCTGAAATTTCTGAAATTTTATGTCCTGGAGACCTTGTTGGATATGGGCCAAAACCTCGTGAAGTCATTGAAGCCATAGTTAATGACCAACAAGTTCTAGCTATCACTAAAGGAAACCATGATCATGCTATAGGTGGGGGAGGACGTGATCTTAAGAATATCGATACTTACATTGCTAAATTTAATCCCCTAGCTCAAATAGCCATTCGATGGCAAGTATCTCTTCTTTCTGAAGAATTAAAAACATTTCTTTATCAATTGCCTCATACTCGGACATGTCTTCATCACTCAGAAGCAAATGCTCAAATTGGGATAATTCATGGTTCTCCTAGCTTTCCTCTGGATGAATACATTCTTCCCAAAACCCCTGCACAAATGGCATTATTTCCCTTTATGCAGCTTATAGAAATTAACGTCTTACTTCTTGGCCATACTCACATTCCGTTTATTGACAAGGCAACAGCTGAGGATAAAGAATTATTGATGATTAATCCTGGTAGCGTTGGTCAACCGCGAGATAAAGATCCCCGAGCATCGTATGCGGTGATAGATCTTAAAAATATGAAAGCAGAGATTATACGGGTCGAATATGATATTGATAAGGTAAATAGCCAGATCATAAAGGCGGGATTGCCTGAATTTTTAGGCGAGAGATTATCTAAAGGGATATAATTAGGGTTTTCCTTTTGTCCTCTTCGCTAAACCATAAAACTATATTGAAGCAATAAAGACCAAAATAATCATTTGTATTAGAAAAAACAAGAAATAAAACAAATATAGTTTTAATTTATGAGGAAACCAAGTATTTACAGGATTCTGTTGATCTGTATCCATATTGACTCCTTTAGAGTACATTACAACTCGTTCTCCATATGTCGATCCATATAGAGATAGACCTGCCCGTAACCTCGTGAAGATTTGATAACCAATTATCGTAATGAACGTACCTGCCGCTAATCCCGAAAAATAGATCATTACTCTTGCTAGAATTTGTATTGGTCTTTCCCAAAACGAACTCCAAGTATTCAGTGGAATCCAGTCAGCTTCTATTCTTAGAAAGAATATATTGATGTAAACATATTCCTCGGTAAAGAAATGGTCAACAATGATGAATGGGGGCTGTAAAATTCCAATAAGGACTATAATTATCGTCGATAAAACTATGAAGAGTTCTAGTACTAACACTACGGCTAAGATACTTGAATAGCCCCCTCTTTCAAGGGAAATTGATTTTAGAAAATTCATGTAGGATTCATAAATAATTGCGACTTTTATATATTATTAATCCCGAATATTTTAATTGCATCATAAGTAGATTTTTAAATTGCTTAGATTTGAAAATGACTTGATATGTCAGAAAATAAGGAAAATGGGACCGACAAACCTGAAAAAAGACGAGAATATACCATTCCACAGGGATTTAGTTGGTATGGAATTTCAAGTGGCCATTCACTTTCAGTAAAACAGTTGCAAAACAGAAGTATACTTAAAGACTTACTGTTTGGAATTATTACTATTTTAGGAGTTATTATTATCTTACTAATCCTTCGCTAGGAAGAGAATTACCAAACAGCTGTTTACATGTGTTAATACTTATGAAATTCGCTTCCACTAATTTTAAGGAAATTAACTTTAGAATGTACTCATTAGATTCTCGACAAAGTGAATTCGGTTTCAAACCTTCACATGGAATCTATAGGGATTAAATCTGCAAAGAGGGCTGAATATGAAAAATAGAGTAGAACTCTTCCTGATTTCATAATTTGATGATAATTTATCTGGAATTCCTTTAAAAAATAAAAACCTAGGAGTCTTAATATTGTCATTAGATTCGCATAGAAATAGCTTCTATTGCGACACACGGATCGATTGCAATGGCAGAAGATTCTCGAAAATATAAGGTAGTTCTTGCCGGTGAGGGGGCAGTAGGAAAAACTACACTTATAAATCGATTCGTGACGGGTGGATTTTCAGCTGATTACAAAGCAACCATCGGAGTGCAAATTTTTTCTAAATTAGTTGCGCTGGACAACGATAAAGAAGTTAATCTGCAGATATGGGATATTGCTGGGCAAACCCTTTTTCGAAATCTTCGTACAAAGTTTTTTCAAAATGCCTCAGGCGCATTACTTGTTTTTGATTTGACAGTACCCGCTACTCTGACTAATCTCCATACTTGGATATCTGATATTAAGAATATTACTAATAGTATCCCTTTTGTACTTATTGGGAACAAAACGGACCTAAAAAGCCTAAAATCAATTACTCAGGATGAGATTAACGCTTTTATCATGGAACATTTTGAGGACATCCAGGTTCATTACAATACAAGTGCCTTAACGGGAGAAAATGTAGAACAAGCCTTTCTAGATCTTGTTAAGAATATGGTTTAGTAAAGCTATATGATTTTCTGACTTCTTTAAGAAGAGTTTATAAGCGAAATGGACTCTTATTATTCTGATGTCTGAATATTGAACTCTTTGGATGAGGAAGAATGGTTTCTCGTCGAGATAACCTTAAACGATACATCAAATTAATTTCAAAGCAGCTACCGATGTACTTCAATCTATATTCAGAGGAAGATCAGAAATTTTTAGAAATGTTTGTTGAACCGTTAAAATACTGTGAAGAGGCAGATTATAAAAGAAAGGAACTTGCTCAGCGTTTTCGTAATGCTCGTAATTATTTCATTAGTCATAAAAATTATCTACAATATCCATTTTTTTGGTTCGTTGAGAGCTACTTCGAAAATGTTGAAGTTTCTCTAAGAATATCCACTTTTCATGCTGATACATTCTATGATTATTTATTACCAATCTTAAGGGGAACTGCAGGTGAGGAAGATGGAGTATTTCAACTTTTGAAAAACGCTATACCACTTTCTGACCTCAGGTGGGAAGTGTTACAATATAAAAGTTCAAAATTACACATTCCTCTCAAACCTTATGAATTAGAGATTATTAAGACAGTTTACAGGCAATTAAGATCAGAGCCATTACAGATACTCAAACCTCGTCGAATTCGTTCAATTATTTTGAATCAACATGATATTCCAAGACTTTCAAGTAGCTTACCCAAATTATTTGATTGGTTGCGAATTCGAACAACAGTATGGCCCCAATACTCTGCATTTGGGATTCAATCCTTTTACTTCTATTTCCAAATAAACCCAAAGAACACAATTAATGATATAATTAATTTTCAACTGAAAACGAATGGAATAATTACTACATCAAGCGTTTATACCATTCGTTGGGCAAATAATGAATATTTGGGAGTATTATATTTACCTGAAGGAACAGAGAAACAGATTACTCAATATTTGGGGGATATAAAATTAAAGGGGGTTTTACTCGATTTTATATTAACTCCTATTGTTGAAAATCGATGGTGTTACTCATTATCTCAATATCAAACTGAATCAGGATGGCAGGAGCTCAATAGATCATCTTGGAAAAGCAGAGTTCACTTAATGAGGCTAACAACACTTCCTCGTAGAAGAACGAAGATAGAACTAGAATATCTGACTCCACTTAAGGAACGAGAATGGAATTATCGAGAGCTTGATGATCCGCTTGAATCGATCAATTTGATATGTAAAAAAAATATTTTTATGTATGCTGATCTCTTGACAGATATTTACTCCTCGAAAGAGTTGAAACTTCTAAAAACCTTAATAGAGAATCATTCTCTCTTTATTGACTTTTTCCCTTACCGATTAGGTGCAGAATACTCCTTGGATTTATATATGATGGAGGCGCCAAAAATTTCCTTTTACCAATTAAAGAGGCTCTTAGTCCTTCTTCCATCTGCTCGAATTGCTGATTCGTCAAATAAGAACTATATTTTTGCGTATCTAACACCCACAATGGTGGAACAAATTAGAGAAGATTTAGAGTGGCCACTCTACTCATTATTACCTACTCATACTTCAGCCAAACGCACTCGAGATATGTTTGATGCTGATTTACTCAAATGGTATCAACCGAATATATTGACAGATTAGATTAGAGAAGAAAAAGTTCAAATAGTTACTTCTTACGATACCTCTGATAAGCTCAATGTTGATGTTTATCAACAACTTTTTTGTAAAACAGTTTAGGTGATTGATTTTAAATGGTTAACCCTCAAAATAGTCCCAAATATCCATTGTTGCCAAAATCGTTAGAGTATCCAGAGAAACCATTGTATGATTTGTTAGATCGAGCAGTGGCATCATATCCTGACGCTACTGCGTTAACGATAGAAACTGGAAGCTTTGATAAGATTGGTACTATGACTTACAGAGAATTTAGCGACGCCACGGATAAATTTGCTGCTTACCTAGCAAGTAAAGGAATAATTCCAGGTGATCGTATTGCTGTCTTCTTACCTAATATGATCGAGTTTGTAATCGCATATTATGGTATTATGAAGGCTGGTGCTACTGTAGTTAGCTTGAATTTCCAGTATCCTGCACGTGAATTAGAATTTCAATTGAAGGAAACAGGAACAAAAGGTATTGTCTGTGCGGACATGATTACTCCTGCCGCAAGGCCCTATGAAGTAGTTAAAACTGTTAGAGACGCAGGGAATACTCCACTAGAGTTTATTGTCGTCGCAACAATTGGTCAATATCTATCAAAGATAAAAGGTATCTTGGCTGGAGTCATTGGTAAGAAATCCAAAAAAGATAAGCGTGACATTTTCATGCATGAAATTTATGGACAGTTCAAGCCCAGTGATCGACCGAAGATAGACCCACCTAAACCTGATGATATTGCGGTATTAATGTTTACAGGAGGAACAACAGGAGCGCCTAAAGCGGCTATGCTTACCCATAGGAACTTATATGCTAATGTATTACAAGGGGCAACATGGTTAGACCCTCCTCCAGAAACTGGTAAAACCTCAGTCATGGGGAGTTTACCATTTTACCACTCGTTTGGTGCTACTACAGCTATGAATGTTAGTGTCCATTTCTGTGGAAATTTGATCTGTATGATGGACCCGAGAGAAAACAAGTTCTCTCAATTATTGTACCTGATTCAAAAATATAAAATTGAAATTTTCTGTTCAATTCCCAGTCTTTATGCAGCGTTGCTTAACCATCCTGACTTATCCAAGTATAATCTTTCAAGTCTAATGGTATCTGTATCTGGAGCTGCGCCTATGCCAGTTGTCACTCTTAATGAGTATGAATCAGTAACAGGTGCTAATCTGGCTGAAGGATATGGATTGACCGAAACCTCTCCAATAGCCTGTGCAAATCCAATGATTCCCTGGGAGACAGGAGGAAAACCACTTAAAAAATCTGGTTCGGTTGGAGTTCCATTTCCAGACACAGAAGCAATGATTGTCGACCTTGATACTGGAACTACGTCATTATCCACTAATGAAGAAGGCGAAATTGCATTAGGCGGTCCTCAGATTTTCAAAGGATATTTCAAAAAGGAGCAGGCAACAAAAGAAGTAATGCGTACAATAAATGGGAAACGAATGTTTCTTACAGGAGATATTGGAAAAATTGATGAAGACGGTTATTTATGGATAACTGACAGAAAGAAAGATATGATTGACGTCAGCGGCTTTAAGGCCTATCCACGTGAAATTGAAGAAGTCTTAATTGCTCATCCAGCTGTTTCTATTGCAGCGGTAATCGGTGTCCCTCATCCTAAAGTTGGTGAAACCGTCAAGGCGTTTGTGGTTCTTAAACCTGGAAAGGAAGCAACCGAAGGCGAAATTATTGACTACTGCAAGGAAAATCTTGTTAAATACAAAGTTCCTCACTATCTTGAGTTTCGCGATGAGCTTCCAATGACAAACGTTGGTAAAGTCCTCAGACGCACCTTACGGGATGAAGAAAAACAAAAAGCGAGTTAAATTCTCGCCTTATCTCTTTTTTTTACCTCAAAGATCAAGTTCAGATCTATCGACTTTGTCAGATAGTCCCCAAACGATAGCTTTTTTCTCTTTAGACAACTTTTTGGTTAGCATTCCCGCACTATTTAGATCTGCAATGGCCGCAGGCACACGATCTCGACACTCTGCAATTCCCAAAGTTTCAGCTTCACTAATTAACTCCTCGGTTGAAGATGGCCCCATATCATTTAGAAGTAGGAGTATTAATTGTTTTGTCTTCTCCATGCTTTTAGCCATATGATTTCACTTCCGTAATTGAAGTAATTTACCCTAACGTATCCATGATCTCCTTAAGAGCATCAATAAAAGTTCTCACTTCCTCCTCAGTATTGTATAAATACCAAGAGGGACGTAAAGTTCCTTGATCCAACTCGTGTTGATGATGGAAAGCATGAGTGCAATGATATCCTGAACGAAGGAATATATTATACATATCATCAAGCAATATCGCAACTTCATGAGGATTAATCTCTTTTAAATTGATAGCTGCCAATGCTGCTCGATCTTCTGCTTTAGCTGGGCCTAGATAGGAAAGATCATCTCCAAATTCTTTAAGTCCATCTAGCATAACTCGACTAAGACTTATTTCATGTTGATGTATATTGTCCATACCGATAGATTCAAGATAATCAATAGCCGCCCCAGCAGCAATAACACCGCCGTAATTCTGAAGTCCTGCTTCAAATTTAGCAGGTGGAGGTAACATCTTAATAGTATTAGGAATTTTAACATCAGAGACGGTTTCCCCTCCCAAGATTAATGGATGTAGTTTTTCTAAAATGTGATACTTCCCATACAAGAATCCTATTCCAGTGGGTCCACATGCTTTGTGCATTGAAACTCCCATAAGGTCGATATCCAACTTTTGGACATCAATTGACAAATGGGGGAAGGATTGAGCTGCGTCCAATTGAAAAATTCCATCACGTTCATGAATAATTTTTGCAATGGTTTGAACATCGATAATCCCTGCAGTTACATTACTTACTTGCGCTAAACTAACCAGAAATTTGCCTGGGGAACATTCGTTCACTGCTTCGGTCAGACTCTCCAAAGAGCAAATTCCTGTTTCACCAGCCTCAAGTACTTTTAGCTTTATTTTCCCAGCATTTTCGAGAAACATCCATTTCACGATATTCGAATTATGTGATTCAGAGGTAGCAATAATGGTCTCAGATCCATCAAGTTTCAGAATCATACTACCTAGATTAAGTGCTTCTGTTGTATTTTTTGTCCAGACAACTTCTGAAGAATTCTTTGCATTGATGAATTTCGCAGTTTTTTCTCGTGCTTCTTCATATCGTTTGGTCGTCTCACGGGAAAACATATGAGGTGAGCGACCCGCACATGCTGTGAATTTCGTGTAATAATCCATCAAAGCTTGGATAACTGGCTTCGGCTTCAATGACATACATGCAGAATCAGCATAAATTATTGGACTCCCATCCTTCAATACAAATAGTGCAGGGAAATCTTCCCTGATATTCATTTTAGTTTTCATACGTATCATCGGCTTACATCGGATTTTACTTAACTACAGTGAGGAATCATGATTCTCATCTTCATTTGAGGTTCAATATACTGTTAGTATCACTTATATCGCTGGGAATATTGATTTAGTAGAAGAGTTTCACAAGATATGACAATTAGGATATTTGTTTACCAATTGTTAAATTTTTTGTCTGGAACTATTAAATCTCTCCACGCATCACAGCGTCAAGAAAACCATCTAATGCCTCAATATCTTCCTTAGATTGAGTAGCACTATCAATTAACTCCGCTGTTTCGGTAGTCTTCTGGGATAAACTAGTTAACATATCACCGATAGCAATACTATGGATTGTTAGCTTCTTTTGTAGTTCTTGAGCGGTACTGATATGTTCTCCCAATTTTAAAGCTGAACTAAGGTCTTCAATAAATGCAGTCTGGACAGTTAAGAGACCAGACTCAATACTTTGTTTGATTTTCAGTGGTAAATCTAGATCAGGGCCGTGACGTTCAATTTTTTCTATCAACCATTTATTAATTAGAAGTATTTCTGGAATTCCTGATAAATCAGGTAGCTGTCGGTCGTTGGGAAAACGCCATTCATGCTGTATCTGGGTAATAAGGTTTAACGTCTCTCGTCGGATCATTGTAGAAAGTTTATACTCAACGGTTGAAATTATAAGCCGATCCATCTTTTTTACAACTGCTTTGAAGACATCACGCAGTTGGCCCCATTTATTCTCTTCCTCAGGTAAAGTAAGCTCTAGTATCCTACTTGGCAAATATTCGGTAATTTTCTGAATTAACCTAAATTCAGAATCAATTCTGCTCAATTTTCCTGTTCTAAATACCTCGAGTTGCTTCCAATGGGCCGGTTGTTCTATCATATCGCGAATTAGTTCAAATAAATATTGATCAGGATTGTCAACGCGCAATAGATTTACTCCTGAACGAAAATTAAGCCGATGACCACGTTCATGGACTAATTCCTTGTATTTTAATCGTGAATGGCTCTCTAACCCTAATGAACCCACGATCATTATCCCATATTTGAATTCGGAAAGTGAAGTTGTATAATCTTTATGAAAAATCGTTTCAACTGGAATCTTTCTGTCCCAATCGATATTATCCTTGCCCCGAATAGATATATGATGACCTTTGGTTTCGAATGCAAGTGTTTTTCCACGAAAATCTTGCTGAAAAATTATTCCATCAGAGGCAATAGGAATAAATTTAATGTAATTATCATTAAATTGTTCGATAAATAGGGAGAAAAGTTCTGACTTACCAAATCCTCTTGGCCCTAGTATTAGGAGGGCTAGTTGCATCTGACCATCAAAGAGATCGAAATACCCGAGCTCCCCATGTAGACTAAAGAGCTTCTGATAATTCATCTAGTACTTCTTTCATATTCAAATATTTAATATTTTCCAGAACCTTTGAAAATTGTATTAGAATATGAAGATAATCGCTCCTATATCCTTATCTTTCTTCTCGTAAGATTAAAGTGATAAGCACAAATATACTATGTGATTCGATGGAACTCAAATTTCAAGCCTTTGCATCTGGAAGTAACGGTAACAGTGGAATCTTATCCACTCCAGAAGGGGCTTTATTGGTTGAAGCAGGTATCTCACGGAAAAAATTATTTGATCTGATGGAAAAAGCAAAAATTTCCCAAGATGATTTACAAGGAATTTTGATAAGTCATTCGCATACAGATCATTGTCGGGGATTACCAATCATCAATGATACATTAAATTTACCCATAATAAGTTCTAAAGGAACCAAGGAAGGGTTTCGACGATATGAATTCTATGATTTACGCTGGAAACAGGTTAGTGAGAAATCTCTCATTTTAAATCCAAATTCTCCATTGGAACTCGGAGGATTCCAAATACATTCAGTACCTACGGTACATGATGCATTAGGGGCAAACGCATTCTTTATTGAATATAACGACATTGGAATTTCAGTAATTACGGATACTGGACGTATTCTACCTGAACATTTTGAAGCAATTAACAAGTCTAAAATCACTCTTCTAGAAATGAATCATGATATTCCTGCCTTATACCGTTCTAATAGGAGTAAATGGTTGAAAAATCGAATAAGATCTACTCATTTGGATAACAGCCAAACAGTTGACGTTTTAAATCAGATTAACACAGAAAATCAGGCACTTCTATTTGGGCATCTTAGTGGGGAGTGTAATTCACCTATTCATGTACAAAGTGAATTATTGAAGTGGGGGGAAGAAATGGAGGAATTTCCTTGGAATTGTTTTATTTGTCCACGCCACTCCCCAGGCCCATTGCTTACTCTATCGGGGGGAGATAAGTTAAGTTCTTCAGAGGCCTCTCTCGATTTAAAAGCTATAAAAGAGTCAGAAGAGATAAATAAACCATCTGAGGATCTTTTATCATACTTTTCATGATCATTTCGAGAACGATGATCAGATTTTGAGTCCAGGTTCTAATGCAAGAATTTTTTCCTTCACATTTTCTGGGAGGGGAACTTTTGTTGAGGTTTGGTAGTCGAGAACAACAATCACACCCTCTCCGACAGCTGCAGGCCCAACTTTCTCACTGTGTATTAAGTAATCCATTGTAAATTTAGTAGAGTTAATACTTGTTACACGTGTCCCAACTAACAACTTATCTGGATAAAATAATGGTTTAATGAATTTGGCTGACGTGCTTGCTAAAATAGGCCCAATTTGTAAATCTTTCATTGAAGCAATAAAACCAATATTTTCAAAATATTTAATACGTGCTGTCTCAAAGTAACGAAAGAATTTTGTATTGTTAATATGACCAAAACTGTCCATATCACCCCAGACTACTGGAATTTTTACAACTACAGGATAATCTTCTAATGTATTCATATTTAACGTCCCTATTACGATAATTGCCTTGAAATTCAAGATGATTGCAAATTTATTTTACTATTACTTCTACTTCTAATAGTCTTAAACAATCTCCAGTTGGATTCGTAATGTGGGGTGGAAAAAATTAAACGCTTTAGAATAACCGTTTTTCTTGTTTCAAGAATGAATTTAGTCGTTAAGCTTCCAAAAATTAGAAATTAAAGAATATTTCAAGTTTACAAGCTTCTAATTGCTGTATTCATGTTTTCAAGATAATTAATATCCAAATTTCGTCATTTTTCACGTTATTTCATAAATATTCAAGAATTATATAAAGGGTTTATATATAGAAGAAAAGCATATAAACTACTACTTGGGAGATTATAACATGGACTAAAATTTGTACGTAATTTCTTGGAGAGTTGGTATTGGGGTATAAACACAATAATCAAGGCGATAACTCGCATTTTGAAATGTTTGACAAATCAAGAGAAGCAACTCAAGAAAGAGAGGCTAGTTGGTTTTTAGGTTCTTTAATTCAATTTAACAACAGGGTCCCATCGCATTTTTACCGAATGAGAAATATTCATAATTGTATTACTCACGAGGAAACTGGTTGTGATAACCGATTTCATGCTAACGATAATATTGCATCACGGTTAGTGGAATTCTTTCCATTAAAATGGCTAGATAACATAACGAATACGTTCAAAAATACAAAGGCTAACGAATTAGGAGTAAGACAAGATGAAGATCGATTATACGCCTATCTAGCTTATATAGATCTATTATTAATGTTTCGTGGGCTTATATTACTTGATTCTACCCTAGAAGAGATAAATAATACATTAGATATGAAACTAACAAAGCATAAATTGAGAACATGGCGATTAAACCTATTAAAAATTTATCCAGATTTAAGAAAGAAATGGAGAAGTGTACGCGCAAAATCTCCTTCTAGAGCTCTTCTATCTACCACAATCAGAGTTATGAATACTGAAATGAATTTTGATAGTTATTCACAAAGAGAGATTTTTGACATCAAACACCAAACATTGCAGTATGCACAACAATTTGCAGTAATGGAAAGAGTAACTCGAATAAAACGTATGGAAACATGGGTCAGAGCCTTATGTCTTAAAGCCATTCGCGATAGTGAAATTACTTATACAAACCAAATATTTCCTTCATTGAGCTTGAAAGAATTTGATGTGTTAGAAAACAAAAGATGGCAATTAGATAAAATATTGCAAAACCCGACCTTAATAATTTCAGTCTAATTCAAGCCTCCCAAAGCGGTTTTCCTACTATATATCTTTGATAAGCAGTTTAAACCGATTTTTTAATTTCTGTTTCTGTTCAATAATGGTTCTAAATTCTGTAGAAATCTTCTTTCTTTCATTAGGATCTGAAGGTAAGACGAGAACTACTTCTTTCAATCGGTCCCCCAAAGTAGATATCGTTGCTTGGATGAAAGTTTTTGCTTTGATTTGTTCTTGCACAATATCTGTATTCAAACTCCAAAGTAATAGGTATTGATCTAGTAATGAATTTTCTGTGGTTATCCTGAGCTTATTTAAGTGACTTTGTATTATGATTTGCTCATCAGTAATCATTGCTGTTCGACCAATAAGAAAAGTTCCATCGTTAACAATTAAAATATCTTCCACTCTGATATCTTGTTTCTCTTTATACTTATTATAGATGTCTGTGCTTACCTGTTTTAGAGGATCAACGTCAATCTCTAGATTTATTATGTCACTTGTTCTAACAAATGGTATCGTACCAGTTCCATAAGCCTTTGCTCCAATTTCGTGCCCCCTTGTGATAGAAAGAATATTGTTTTGAACCAACTCTCCTAAAGAGATTAATGTAAACCCTAATTTATTATTATAAGTTTGTAGTCGTTTATGCACACTAGGGTCGTAATATGCTGGAATGAGGATGTTGTTAACAAGGTCATCTCGATGAAGAATAAAACCTAATGATGAATAGTCAAGACCGTTCCCTTTTTTGAAGATTTGATAGTTTCTTACTATAATGGGTAAGTCATCAGCAATTATCTTTTCTCTGTTTTGATCTAAGATGTGATTCCCAAATTCGTCTGATCTGTAAATTTCCCTCCCGTTTTTATCATGTCCGACTTCCTTTGCAACAGCAAAAAAGATAGAGTAATTGTTGTACTGTTTAGTTTTTTCGATGAATAAAAGAGAAGTCTTTATGTGAGTGTGGGGTGCGAAAGCTACTGGACTACAACTAATGACTGCTAATATTGTATAATTCTCGAGTAAATAGCTGATAATATATCTATCACTAGTGTTGCCAAAAATTCCTTCTGGTAAGACTATAGCCATTCTTCCTCCAGGTTTTAACAGTTGTAAACTCCTTTCGATAAACAAAATCTGTGGAGGTTGACGTTCTCGCAATTGAGAATTTTTAATCCAGAGATCATCAGTACTATTCCACTTATGGCCTAATTCATATTTATCTAGGATAGCTTGTTCCGTGATAGAAATTTTTGCACCGAAAGGAGGATTAGTTAATACAACATCAAACATTTTCAGCTTAATATGAGCTTGAGTCCTGTTAGACCAGTTTTCTGGTGTTTCTAATGAATTTTCACAAAAGATTTTTGCATTAGAGTAATTTAGGAGAGCGAGATGTAATTTTGATATTTTAACCAGAAACTCGTCTTTATCAATTCCATATAGATTGTGGTTATTAATTTCCTTATTAAGAGACATGGTGCTTGTTAAGAACCCTCCTGCTCCGCAAGCAGGATCAATTACCAATTCAGACTCTAGAGGATTTAATATTTGCGCCATTGTTAATGAAATATTCTTTGGAGTAAAAAACTGTCCCTGTGATCCCCGCAATGACGGCAATAGTATTTGTTCAATAGCATCTCCAATAGCATCTCTCGGAGCCTCACTTATAGCGAAGGTTTGCAACTGCAACACAATCACCCGAAGATTGCGTTCATCAATAATTAACTGGTCGGTAGAGGCATCTAAGATAGTATTAAATTTGGCCTTAAGTTCAAGAAATATATCATTAATTCGTGTTACAAGAGCTTGATTATCAGGATGTTCGATTTGGAAACGAACTGGTTCATTAGGTGCTGTTTCTTGTTCATCCTGAATTTTACAAAATAATAAAAACAAAACTTGCTCTACTAATGTATTATCTTGTGTAATTCCCTTAAAATTGCCTGCTAGATGATTACGAATATCAGCAAACACTTTTTTAAGATCTATTGGAATTTTTAGATCCCTTCGGGATATTACCATTGTTAAAATTGAGTTTGTTTTCAATTATGAATAGTTTTTCCTCTCTGAGCTGTGGAGATATTTTTCATAAATTATTTGAATAAAAAATCTTAAGATTTAGGAGATAAATAGTAACATAACGATGAAGGACTCCTTATTTGATTTTCCAGTTAAAATAAGGAAAATTGAGTGGCCGTGGAATAATAAGGCCACTCCAGAAAAGGTTTTTTCCTTATTAGAGACATACTTTTCTCATTTGCAGGAAAAAAGAGTAAGAGAATTATCTCAATATAGTTTTCATGAAGTTACACGACCTTGTTTCGGCTTGGTCCACTCAGTGATAGCTGTGTCTCCCTTCTTCGTCGAAAATAATCACCAAAAATCTGATTATTTCACAATTCGGATTTATCAAAAACCTTTGTCTGATCTTCATATGGCGTTTAATTTAGCAGAACATCATAAAACACGTATTGAACAATTAATTGAAGCTTTAGGATCCAAACACTACCCGGAAACATATTTTCTTGAATCATCTGAATATTTGATCGTCCTTCAACCATTTCTGTTCCATCCGATTTGTGATTTTTCAAAGGAGGTAGATATATACAATTTAATCGAATTGCTTTTTCTTGCCTCCAAAGCACGCATATTACTAGATTATAATCATAATCACTTTTTAAGATCTCAATCTGGTTCGTTGTACTATGTAGATACTGATTACATGGGTGTTCTTTGTTCTAGTGAATTTAATGCTTTACACTCTAATTTAAATCAATCAATGATATTCATCAGTGAAGAGAATGCGAAGTACATACCTAAAGGAGTAATGAAGTTTTCTTCCCTTAATGATGAGACTTTAGCATTTTCTAAATTATTTCTTACGCTGCTAACAGAGTATGTGTCACTCTGCCATACAGATGAAGTTAACGTTTCACCTAAATTGATGAAGAAAATTAACGTGATCTCAGAAATTATTTCTTTGATAAAATTGAGCTAGTGGGACGTGTTTAAAGAAACTTGGTTTCTTATTCGTTCTACCAGATCTAAATTACTCCAAGGTTTTAAAATATAGTCTTTGGCGCCAGCTGCAAATCCGAGTTCGATATCGTTTTCAAAACACATAGCAGACACCAAGATGACAGGAATGTTCTGATAACGGGGTTTCTTTTGAAGTTCTTTACAGAATTCAATTCCATCAGTCCCAGGTAACTTCACATCTAGAACGATTAAGTCGGGTAATCGATCAGTTGTATCAAGAAGAATTCTGGCCTCATCTGCTTTATACATTTTTTCAGTTGTAAATCCATTTTTCGATAAAATGAGGGATAATAATTCAACTGCATCCACCTCGTCATCAATTATAAGAATGTGAGGTTTTTGAGGAATTTTTTCATTACTGGTCTTTTTTGAATTCGGTCGAACCATTCTATTCACTTGAATGAGAAAAGATTTATTCTTCCCAAGAAATTGAGATCAAATTCAAATAGATATTACATTTACTATTTTTTATACCTTGGTGTATGAAATCTCATTAGAAATATGGAAAAAAAGAATTTAGTGACTGATAACAGGAACATTACCCTAAAGAAAGATTGTACCAGTACGAGTCATTCCGAAGTTCTGGATAAACGAATACGACACAGAATTTTTATGATATACTTCACAAATGAGTTCATCAACTGAATGCTCTGAAAAAAATTCTGCTGCTCGTGCAGCGAGAAGAAAAGCTATCTTACGCCTGCGATAACGGGGTTCGACTCCGAGACCTGCTATCACTCCCTGTTTCCCTACTTCTAAAGAGTTTTTGACTAGAGGTTCTATTGTAAGGAAAATAAATCCCACTATTTGGCCATATAGAATGGCGACAAATGTCGATTCAGGATCAAAATGTTCGAAATCATCTATTGTCAGACTTCGATATGGGTCTGGCGCCGAGATAAAACTTCGATTGTAGACACGTAAGAATTTTTCTGCATCTTTTTTTGGATCCAAGTTTCTAATACTTACATTTTTAAGCTCTTCACTATTTTCAATAATTTTTTGAATTTCATCGACTTTTGACCATGCTTGATCCCATGTCATCTTTAAAACGTAAAATTTGTGCTTTGTCTCCTCTGAGGACACTTTATCTTCCCTAGAATCCTTACGAAAGAGAATTCGCCGCATTTTGACTGAAGGACGATCAGATAAAGAGGGCACCATAAAGAAACAGATCCAAAAATAGGTTCTAATAAAAAAATAAATTCTTTCCCATAGAATGAAAAGAACTAATAATGGAGGTTAAATTCCAAGCTATCTGAAACGTTTATGAATCGCAGATCGGTCGAAACAGTAAAAAAAAGAAAACCAACTACTGACTCATTATCCTCAGTTTTTGATGTGCATGTTCACCCCATTCGAACAGTAATTTCAGCAAAATCTTTGGTAGATGAAATGGACAGAGCTGGAATTATAAAAGCAGTTCTTTTATCCCTCGATCTAGATCCAAAGATTTTATATTCTGATCTAAAACTTAGAGAAGAAATTCTTGATGATTTATGGGCCTATTCATATTTTATTAATCCTGAGCAAATTCTGGATTCGATGACAAAAATTCTACAAACTGGAGTGACAACAAATAAGTATACAGCCGAAATTTGTAAAATGTATCCTGATCGCTTTATAGGTTTTGGATCGGTTAATCCTAGGGGTTCAAAAAAGTATGTATCCTCCACACTGAATGAAATCTTATCGCTAGGTCTACAGGGTATTAAATTAATTCCTACCTTACAATTCTTCCATCCTCAAAAGAATAAAAATATTAAAAATATATTTAAGTTCGCTACGAAACAGAATTGGCCTATTTTGATTCATACAGGGAAAGATCCAGGCCCGTTCGAAATCCATACTCTTAGGCATGTTCAATATTCACATCCACGGTTTTGGAAAAAGGCAATTAAAAGAACGAAAGCAAAAATTATTTTTGCTCATTTAGGAGGTTATGGCGTATCTGATGATGAATCTTGGATAAATTCTGCATTAGAGATTGCTAAAACTAATTCTAACGTTTATTTGGATACAAGTGCTGTAACCTATGCTCTCGAGGATCCCGTTACTGTAGCTAAACTTCGTGATCTAGGATTTGAACGAATCTTGTTCGGTTCTGATCATCCAGTGGTACATGGAACTTCGATGGATCATTCTAAAAAAATAATTCAGAGAAGTCCTATTCTCACAGAAAAGGAAAAACAAATGATCTTATTTGAAAATGCAAATCTGCTTTTTACTAGTTAATTAAGTACATACTAAGGAAGATTGACTCTAGTGCGATTCAAATTATGCGTGCTTGCTGGATCTAGTAAGGGTAATTCAATTTTCCTTCGGATAGACGATGATCGGTTCCTAATCGATGCTGGAATTTCTAATAGAAAGATAGAAAAAGCGTTAAAAGAGCTTAAAGAACCCGATCCTTCTGAATTGACTGGAATATTGATAACTCATGAACACTTAGACCACATCAAAGGTTTAAAGACTCTAATCAAGAAATACCAAGTGAAATGCTGGGTAACATATGAAACCTATTTGAAATTGCGTCCTAAAACAGGGCCCATTGATACAGAATTTATTGAAGTAGCCGAACCATTCTCAATTGGCATGGTTGAATTTCTACCTTACGAAATTCCACATGATGCAGTAGATCCAGTTGCTTATGTGATTACAAAGGATAATTTACGAATAGGCATTTTATTAGATTGTGGAAAAACTTCAGCCTATTTATTCGATGGATTCCGAAATCTCGATGTCTTGATAATCGAAGCAAATCACTCTTTCGATCAATTACTAAGTAGTTCATATCCTACAGCACTTAAACAGAGGATACTGAGTTCTGAAGGACATTTATCGAATTGGCATACTGCAGAATTTGTTAATGAAGTAAAACCAAAACTTGTGGTAATCACTCATATTTCAGAAAATAATAATACTCCAGAGATTGTACTATCTGAAATTGAAGAAAGAGTAGATTTTCTTGGAGGAAATTATAAACCGTTTTTTGTAGTTGTCCCTTCTAAAGAAAAAGGAGCAGTAATTAGTTTTAATAAAAAATGAAAAATAACTCTCCCTTAGGAATAGTTGTATTCACATTTATTAGCAGTAGAATCTCTGCAATATTGCAATTAATAAGAAAACCAACTAGGGTAAGTCACGTTTTAATCGCAATAATGAGTCTCCTTTATTTATTAATTATAAAAATGACTCTATTTCAAAGCTTTAAAATAATTTTCCCTAGAGACTATCTGTACGGGATAACTCCCAGTTTTATCCCAAATAATGAGTAGTCTTAATCTCTTGTCAACTTCAATCAGTTAAAAAGAAGAAATTTCCTTATGGATCAAACACAGTTTTTGAAAACTGTTGTCGATACATACTTTGGATACTTACTAGTTCACCTTTTGTAAGGGTTAAAATCCCCAATTTCTCCGCTAATTCCCGGGCAGTAGATGAAAATTGGTTAGCGACAACCATTACCCGATTCAAACCTGGAGTGTTGGTTTGAAGACGCTCTGCTTCTAAAATACAATTATAACCGCAACTTCTCGACCAATCTTTTACAACCACACCAATATTTCCACCGAGATTTACGTGGGGGTCTGTGCTTCCATGAACAAGATATGAAAAAGACACATTCTTTTCATTCTTCCCTCTGATACTAACATTCTCATGAAATTGAAATTTTCGAAAGCCCAAAAACGCCTGAACAAGCCCGTCTAACTCTTGAACCATATTTTTCTCAAACCCTTCATCAATAATCCTACGTCTGTTAGAGAGAAATTCTGTCTTTAAAAGCCTTTATCTTCGTACTACTAAGGGTAATACCGCAGTGGCGTCAAACACAGGTAATAATTTCCAATTTATTTTTTAAGTCGGCTTTTAAGTATTACTAAGTTAGAAAATACTGAGTTCGGAGCACTCTGGTAAAAATTAGAGTTACGCCGATTTTCGAGAGCAGAGTTAATTTCCTACCCATTCGTGTCTAAGGGAGATCCACACATAATACAAACTGTGTGAATTGTTGATTCAGGATATTTTTCATCACCAACGGGACAAATTGTTTGTGGTTCGTCAATTAAATCACTAGTAGTATCTACAGGATCAATCTAGTGATGAGGTTTGACAGTTGGGGGACTGATAGAATATTCTTCCCAAAATTTGAGTACAATTCTGTAGAGAAATTCACCGATTCCAGTAAATCCGATGTGGAGGAAAAGAATTCTACTAATTTCAATCGTAGAAAATGTTTCAAAAGGAGTTTTTAACTGAAGTAAGAGAATTCCTATTATGATTAGGAGAGACTTCCCAATAGACTAAAAAGTTTGTTTATTCTGGGTGAAATCAATTTTTTTCACTAAATTGCTTTTTTTTACTTCAGAGGGCTTTATGATGGATGGTCTAATTGCTTTTAGATATGAAACTTAGAAACTCTGAAATTACTCTATGTTTAAAATCCTATACAAAATCCATCCTAGTTTGTGATTACTCATGAAAAAGACGTATTATAATCTCCTTCAAGGATTTGTTGGAGAAAGTCAAGCTCGAAACCGCTATACATTCGCTGCAAAAATTGCGAAAAAAGAGGGACATCCCCAGATTCAGAGGATATTCCTTGAAACCGCTGATCAGGAAAGGCAGCATGCATCCTGGTTCTTCAAGATGGCCCAAAGTTTGAAAAAGAAATTAAACGGTAAATTGGATGAATCAAAGCTCGAAGATGTAGTGGTTCCTACAGTATTTGGTGATACCGCAGAAAATTTGAAAGCTGCGGCTGCAGGTGAACATTATGAGACCACCACTATGTATCCGGGATTTGCGGACATTGCTGAAGAGGAAGGACTACCTGAAATAGCCAAACGTATCAGAGCAATTGCCGTCGCTGAAGCTCATCATGAAGAGAGATATGTAAAGCTATTAGAGGAATTAAAGGGGAATACGCTTTATAAAAAAGAAAAGAAGATTTACTGGTATTGTGCAGAATGTGGCTATATGCATGAAGGAACTGAACCACCAGAGATTTGTCCAGCCTGTAGTCATCCCAGAAAGTATTTCTATCGTGCGTGTGAAGAATATTAATCCACACACATATTTTTCTTCCTTTCTTAGATAGATTCATATAAGGCTTCAATTCCAGGTTCGATCCCTTGTAATACACTGAAACCGAAGCGATTTTCTCGATTAGTGATTTCTCCAACGAAATTGGTTTGCATCAAGGTTTTGACTTCCTCAAGATTTGAAGGAGGAAAACCTGTATGTCCTAAAACGTATGCCAATTTAGGATAAGCTGCTTCAGGAAGCATGTTTCCACCTTCAATTACACCTCGAGCTAGCATTTCTCTACCTGTCTCATAAACCCGTAGATGAGCAAAACCGAAGAGGGGTTGTACAACCATAACTATTGGTATTAGTTCCTCTTGCGCCCGTTCTAATACTGAATAGAATTCAGAGCTTACATGTCCAAGACCAGTACCTATCATCACTATTCCATGATAACCCAAATCGATGACAGAATGTAACATATCAGGGTTCATTCCTGGATAGAAGTATAAGATAGCCACTTTTTCGTCAATTTTTGTATCCAAACGGAAATCTTCAGGATTTGCACGACTTCTTACTGGGGAAAAGTAAGAAATTTCTTGGGTATGCCAATCAATCTTCCCCACTGGAGGAACCGATAAACTACGAAATGTATCTCTTCTACTACTATGCATTTTTCTGACACGTGTCGGTCGGTGTAGGTAATCTGCTTTATGACTGGTTGAGCTCATCATAGAGATTAGAACTTCTCCAATATCCGCGTATCCTGCAACAGTTGCAGCATTCAATAAATTAATTGCAGCATCACTCGATGGACGATCCGAAGATCTTTGAGACCCTAGAATTATTACAGGAATGGGTAAGTTTTGTAGAAAATATGATAAAGCTGAACCTGTGTAGGCCATTGTATCTGTACCATGCCCTATTATGATTCCATCGGCACCACTAGCAACTTCTTTAGCGATTTCTTCAGCCGTTTTCACCCAGAATTCTGGTTTGAAGTTTTCTGAGAGTATTTCGAATAATGTACGTGGTGTCAGATTGACACGGGATTGAATTTCTGGTACTGCTGCAAATAACTCTTCAGGAGTAAATGCTGGGAGAACTGCACCGGTACGATAATCTAAACGCGATGCTACAGTACCACCAGTACCTAGTAAGACTACGTCTGGAAGGGTTTCCTTTCGTTTTACATTGATTGCGGGTAGTCTATAGTTGCCTTTCGAATAACCAAGTAGTTGAAATAATGTTTTTTCCGTAATTTCTATGCCAATATTGTATCCCGTGTCTAGCACTCTTAAAGTTACGAAATTCTGGGCCGTGAAAGCAGATCTGGGTAACAAAATTCCTTGGAAATGGGCTCCATTGTGTTTAGTCACAATAATTTCGGACCAGACGTGGATATTCTCTCGGGTTAAGATATCGCGGGTTTTCCCCTTATATCCGGGTAAAGGATCTATAGCTTCAACCATACTAATTTTCTCCAATTTTTCCTTCTTTGAGAAGAGTAGAATGAATTTGTTCACTGGTTAACATGGGAAAGTGTGTTTTAAGAATTCCAAAAAGCTTACCAATTGTTATTTCATCTGATTGTTTTTCTGAGTCTGCTATGACGACTTTAATTCGTCTATACATGTCATCATCCATATTTGTAAGCTCTTGTAGTCTCTTCTCCCGATTATATTCACCAGAACTATTTATTTCCAAGAGAATTTCCTCTAGAAAATCTTTAGATACTCTTTTTGTGATCAAATCAACTAATAATTTTCTATATGAAAGACTGTTCTTATCTTTCCTCAGATTTTGTTTTTCCATATAGTGAGATGCTCTCTCAATTAGTCCCAACAATTTCCTACAGGACTTAGGGAACTTTTGGATGATATAAGAGAATTCAGGATAGAAATTGACTTTTTCTATAAAGATAAGTTCTCGTACTGAAATTGGATACTTTTCTCCTAGCTCCCAAGGTGGAATTATATCATTTGGTACTAGATTAGGATAATCTAAAGAAATTGACACAGGAGGAGTATCAGTATCGGAATACATTCGATCTTTCCCATGTATAACTCGAAGAAATTCGCTATTAAAGGTTTTAGGATTAATTCTTCTTGTTTCTTCAGGAACACCTACAAGAGCTTTATTCATTCGTTCAATAGTCCTAGATAGAGCATGTATTACGCTCTTTTGAGTTCCCCGTATTACGACGAAACTATCATCAATTTGCAAATTCAGTATTTCACGAACACGATGACTATCCAACCATTTCTGGGGTGAGTCAGATTGACTCATATTACCCATCGAAATGCCTGTAATCAATTCAATTCTATCAAAAAGTTCTTCAGCAAACTGTTTTCCAGGTTGTACTTCTTTTAGGAATATATCTTTACATTTGGACAATCTGACTGCTAATGCTATTTCACTATCTCCAAGATTGGTAATTGCAGATGAAACATCAATATTATTCGCTTGAAAATCAGATTTCTTTATTCCTCTCTTTTTTAAATTCTCCATAAGTTCAAGTAAAGCTAATTGACGAGTAATCTCATGATCACAGTATTGGGGTATATTATCTATGTCTTGAATTCCTTTCAATTCGACACGGGCACCCCCTGTGATTGAAATATTCACATCTTGACGAACAGTTCCTATTCCTCTTCGGGCAATTCCCAAAACTCTAAGTCCAAGCCCAAGAACTAGTCCTATATTTTGTAATGTAAAGGGATCATGACAATCCAAATGGTTCGTTATAATTTCTGTTAAAGGAATTCCTAACCGATCAAGATTATAATAAACGGTTCGAGATGCCCTATCATGGAAATTTACTCTTCGAGCTGCATCCTCCTCGATCAGAACATTATTGATTCTGATTTTCTTATTACGGTGGTTTATGAATCCATCCCTAGCAATGATAGTTGTACGTTGAAAACCTGTCGTAATAGAACCATCTAAGTATTGTTTTCGATTAAAAAGTACTTCGTTAACTGGAGACTCACAATTTAGGAATCTAGCTAGTAAAAATCCTTTGGTAATAGTCTCATTACAGGGAGGGAATGGTGGAGTTTCGTCCATCTCATATGTACAGATATTATCGCCATAAGTTTCGTAGATTACCCGATACTGCTTTTCAAACTCTACGAGCATCCCAGCATCAAAATCTCCAAGCTCTCCAAGTACAGGTCTGAAGTAACGTTCAAAGTGGTAATCGCTATGAGCTGTTGCAGGCACTAGCTCGGGAAGACAGTGACAAAATAACTTTCGTTCAGACTGTAATTGTGCATGTATTTCTAAACCTGCACAAAAACCCAATTCTTTATAATTATAGTCGAACGACTTAGCTGAAGGTTCTTGCACTAAATTTCCTACCCATTGTTTGTTGAGGTTCAGTATTCGTTAGTTACAAGTCATCTGTGGTAAAATCAAACTTGACCTTTGTGAATAAAAGCATATAAAATTAAGCTTTTAAATCCATGAACATTACGTTCACTTAGATACATACATCATTCGACATTTTAGGTAGCTCCTCACCAGAGCCTACACATAATTTGTACTATCGCGGGAGATACGCTCTATAATGCCTAAAAAAAAGCCACAATCCGTTCACTTAGCATTCACAAACGCAGAATGTAGGCGAATCATAAAAAAAACAGGCATAAAGCGTGTGTCACAAGATGCTACAATTGCTTTGAATAAATTGTTGACTTATAAAGCGAGGGAAATAGCAGCTGGAGCAGTTACTAGGAGTAGAGAAAGGAATAGCCAAATTGTTTCAACAGATGATATTACTTATGCGGTTCGGATGGGTTCTCCTGTTGCAGGATATCAAGTTGAGAGCACAGCGCCTGTAGTTCACTATGTCTGGTTTATATCATCTGCTGGTACCTGTTTACTTTCTCGTTCTTATTCTGGACTAAAATTTCCTGATACTATTTTTGCTGGATTAGTGACTGGTATAGTCGATTTGATGGCTGAAGTCACTGGAAGGTTGATCGATAAAATTACAACTGACGAGCTTGTAATTCATATTCGTCGAATAGGAGAAATGACGGTAGCAGTTATTTGTGATAGTGAGCAAACTGAACCTATTGATGAATTAACTGATCTTTTGGCGCTTCGTTTTTCAGAAGTATTTACTCATGAAATAACTCAAGAAGTAATAGATACATCGATCTTTGAAGACTTTACTCCCGTTTTAGACGCATTAGTCTCTGGGGCGGGTTTAAATATCCCTAAAGAAAGAATAAAGGTGAAGAGTGAGCAACAATTACGGCTCACGGATAGACAACTTGAAGCAACGGTAGATGCTGCAGCTTTAAGACAGGAATTACTTCGTGCCCAAGAATCTATACAGGATTTAGGATTATTTAGGAAAGAATTTGATGAGGATGACCCAAAGGCTTCTGATGTTGATTTGGATTTTGATGAATCACCAGATGTCTCTGAAATAAAAGCGGTATTACGTCAAGCATCCATGGACATTCGACAAGAGATGGGCACTAATAATGAGATTTCAGAGGTCAATGAAGTAAGTTCTGATCAAATTACTTCAGACGAAATTAGAAATGAAGTAGCGAAAGATCTCTCGGAAATTATTCATATTGAAGCTGAAGAAGTAGCTGTTCAAGAGTCTAAGAAACCCAAGAAAAAGAGAACACGGAAAAGACGTAAAAGAAAATAGGAAAAAATCAAAGTAATTCTTTCCACTGATTCTTTTCAATTCCATAAATTTTGAAAACAGTATCATCAATTATTCTCTGATTCTGACTAAGCAAGGATTGTAACTTTTGGAGTTTTTTTAGAAGGAACGAAAGATCCAGTTGGGCAGTCTTAGGAAGAAATGAGAATTTCTCTGGATTTCTACAGAAATGGAATAACCTTCTTTGATTTCTAAAAGGTATTTCAGGAGTATGGGCTTTTACTAATTCCCATATTTCATTATAGACCGTTGTGATCTTCTCCCCTATTTGGACATTTTCTTTCACTTTCACTTCTAATTGTTTGATTCTTTGAACCTCTGCAGTAACAACAAATTTCTCTAAATCAATTACTGGAAAGCGATTCATATCCTTGATTCGAATTTGAGGATAACGATTTCCTTCAGACCCTGTTGTACGGATAATATTTAATTCTTCACCCAGCCAATTCCCTAAAGTAGATGTAAGAATCCCCATTATCAAATACGGAGAGTAAGGTGGTTGAATTTTATGAATTGTGTGTAGATTCCGCAGTCCGAAAAATTCCTTTGTATCATAATTTACTATAAAAACAGAAGCAGTTTGTCGGAGGAATATTTTTGGTTCAGTAAATCTATTTTTTTCCCCTGATATCAGAAGTACTTCTTTATTTCCACTTTTTGAACGATTTAAATTATTGCCTCGGAGGTATTCCTCATATTCTTTAGAGAAACGTACGAAGGAATTCTTCATCCCTGGAACCCAAAATGTTACATAAGATTGTGGTAATCCATTAGAACCGTCAATCACTCGAAATACTTCTTTAGATGGCTTATGGGATAAAAAATGCGACTTGAGAAGACTTCCATATTCTAGGCCACATGAAATTTTAGAAATTCGACCTAGTTCAATCGTTTTACCATCGATTTGAGCCAGTATGTCACGACTAGCGACTTTTCGGTAGATCTTGTAGATGAAATTCGGATGATCATTGAAATGGCTGATTAGTTCTTTCTTCGCTTCAAAATCTAGGGTTTTTTGTCCTAAAAACGACATAGTAGTTTTATCTTGACCCTTATATCCTTTTAATATTATTATGGATAAATCTACTACAGCTCGTTTATATTTATAATTTTCTAGTAAATAAATCAAGGTATTCTCGTTCAATAATGTTTTACGTATTTCACTATAAGAAGACAAATCGAGAAAAGAGTGATCAATGACAAAACTCACAAGACCTCCACTTAGATTCAAAGAATACCGAAGAGCTAATCCAAGAAATATGATGTAAAGATTATCACGATTTCCTATGAATTTAGGAATCATCTGTTGAAGTATTTGCTTTGTATTATATGAGATTACTTGTTGAGCAAAACGACCTGATAAGGGGATGTAGGGAGGATTTGAAAGAATGATGTCATATCTAGTCTGAGAAATGGTTTTCTGGAAATTAGTCGTCAATTCTTCAACATAATTCTTTTTTTGAAAATTAGGTAGAGTTCTAGATCTATCAGCGGTAAGATTCATGAATAATCTAAGAAAATTTTTACAGAAAGCTAATACAGAATCATCTATATCAAACCCAGTAAAAGAAGAAAAAAATATCTCTGTTCTCGCCTGTAAAAATGAATCAAATGGTAGCTTACTTTCAAGCTGGAGTACTTGATTCGTTAACCATTCTAATGCTACAATAATTATCATCCCAGTTCCAGATGCTGGATCTAAAATGTTTAGTTTTTTAATCTCTTTTATTGTATTGATTTTTTCTGATTTGATGTGTCCAAAGGAACGGAGAACTAATGTAAGAGCAAGTTCTAAGGGAGTAAAGTATTGTCCTCGCATTTTATCAATATTAAGTACAAGTGGAGGATATTCAAGTAAATGGATCGGTGTGAGATCAAGAAGATCGATAAGACTGAAATCAACCTCATGATCGTAAAGTTTTTTTGTCTTTATGCGAGTTAGAAATCGTCTCGTTTCAGTAGTTGTGGTCTGTGGCACAAATCCTTCTTGGATCTTTTCAAAATCAATCAATATCTGTGAAAAAGACTCAGAAAAGGTGGTTGGATCTAAAAATCCTTCTAGAGTAGAATTACAAGAAAGTTCATCTTGTATGTTGATTTCTCGTTTTCTAAGAACATCATTAATCTTTCTGAAGATGTTGAAACTAGTTTGATAAGCATTTAAACGATATTTGTCGTTAAAAACTTTTAATATTTCTGGATTGACGAAAATTGAACTTAAAAATAGAGGTGAAAGATTCCTAGGAATTATGTTCCAACATAGAATGGAATTATGTATCAAAGAAAAGACTAACGTATCATTATCAAGAATACTAATAATCCATTCAAGATTTGTGTTACATAATTTTCTTCGAATAAACTGAATAAATCTTGGATCCTTACTAGTAAATAATTCATTAACAGAAAAATTTCCATAACATATTCCTAAACAAGATTTAATCCAGAAATCACCGATAGATTTGATATTTTGCTGCGAGGTTCCCAAAAGATTATTGATTTTGTTCATGTCGTTATTTTTAAGTGCGGAATGATATCTGAAAAGCTCTTCTGAGATTGAATTCCTATTCGTTTCAATGAACTGCTCCTCAATGACACTAATCTGTGCTTTTAAAGGGATTGCAGGTAAAAGAGGTATGATAGGGGAGAATCTTACAATTGGTACCTCCTTCTAGAGACTGGTAACTTTTTTCTCAATATCAGTCTTAATCTTGGAATAGAAAGTACTAGCAAGGTTACGTATTGTCCTATCTGGATCATGAAGGATAATTTGTTCCAATACACTAAGAATATCTGTAGGTTCTTCTACTGTCTCCATGTCAATATTCCCTAGTTGTTGAACCGCATCTAATCTTGTTATATAATTCTGTGAAGTGCTAGCTTGTTTAATTAAGTCAGTTAGACTTGATTTTCTTTCCATATCTTCTGATTCTTCCGGGGGAATCAAAAGTGGTAAATCGATAGTAACTACAGATCCTTGATTGAATCCCTCCGATTCAATAATAAACGACCCACCATGATCAGAAATCACTTGTTTAGCTAAAAATACTCCTAATCCTAGTTGGCTTGCAGAGGTGTGAAATGTCCTAAAAGGTTCTCCAATATGTTGAAGATTTTCTCTATTGATTCCAACACCTGAATCCTTACATATTAATCTGGCAATTTTGTTGTCTTCAATACTAGTTAGGCTAATCTCTACAGTACCATGACCTGTAAATCGGATTGCATTTTCAAAAATGTTTCTTAACGCTTGTAACATTCGAATGCGATCCACATTAATGACAAAAGGTGTTATTGGATATTCAATCACCAAATGAACCCGATACCGTTTTAAAATAAATTCAAGGCCATCAATAGCTTGTTGTAAAATTGGTACAAGGTCTTCTAGTATAAGAGTACATTTGAATTTTCCCATTTGGACTGCAGCAATGTCATTCAGATCATTAACTATGGCTTCTAGTTGAGAAAGATTTCGACCAAAGGCACTTAACATATTGGCTTCAAGAATTTCCTTTTCTTCAGACGTAATTCCTTCTACTAAACGTGATGTATAAAAATCTAGATGTCCACGAAGATTGCTGATTGGGGTTCTGAGCGTGTGCTGGGAGAGTGTTAGGAAGTCAAATTTTAAATCAGTTAATTGCTTTATGGGGGATAAATCAACCATAATTCCTTGTACAATGGCAGTGTTTCCAATGTATAGCTTTTTGACACTAGCCATAACTGGAACCCGACTTCCGTCTTTACACAATAATTCTAGTTCGGAAGTCTCATCAGGAGAGACAATTTGGGTATCAAGGTTGTTATTATTAGTTATTTTTCCTGTGAATAAATCTCTTTTAGTTTCGAGCAAGTAAGAGGCAATTCTCGCTCTGTGTTCAGGTGCAACGAAGAAAGTCGGAAGGCATTTTCTTTCTTCAATTTCCAATTCAGAGTACCCTAGTTTTTCAACAAATGCTCTATTATAATAATCTATACACCCATTCCTGAAAATAAATAGAAAATTGGGTGATTTACTAAATAAATCTTGAAACTGTTTCTGTTGTTTTTGTTGAGCATCTAAATCAGCTCGAATTTGCATGAGTTTACCAATATGTCTGATTAAGACCATATCATATCGCTCATCAATAGAGGAGACTCTTACTTGAATCCATGTAGATGTACCATCTGGTAGTAATGCCTGCCATTCGGATTCTTTGGGAAGGGGTATATCTCGATTTGCAACCGTCCGTGCAAATTTTTCTCGTTCTGAAGGAACAAGGAATTCCACAAATTGTTCAACAGAAAGGTTTCTCTGTGCTGTGGGAATGTTTAAATCTATCCGTGCTTTTGTATTTGTATGATAGATTCTTCTATCCTTCAATATAATTATACCAGCAGGTAATTTATCAAGAAAATCTTGATCAAACGGTGGGTCTAGGGAATTCACGATTTTTACATTCCTCTTGTAAAATTTCTAAACAAGAGTTGGATTGTAACTAGTACTTTTCTGGCAATAAACATACTTTTTAAAACATACTTTGAGACATATATACTAAATTCCTTTGTTTTCGAAGTAGGTATTTCTGGAAATGATCTAGTATGAGTCTCGACGAAAAAATGAAATCTTTGGAACTCCAAAAGAATTATAGTGAGATGATTAACGAACTTCGTATAAATGAGAGTGCTAAAACATTGTGGTATGCCAAATTAAGTTCGCTTATGGCCGAAGACCGTCCACAAATCGCTGGGATGTTGCAATCTTTAGAGGAAATATCTCAAACAATGACAACTCTTCTTAGAAAATGTACAATGTTTCTTGATGAAAATTTCGCTCCAGTACCAGTCGATATTGAGGCCTCAACAACAATAGGTACCCCCACTCCTGATCTATCAAGTCGAGAACGAGATGATGTATTTTCTATTAGCTCTTTAAGATCCTTTATTCAAAGACTTCCTCAAAAAGAAACAGACAAAGAACAACCCACCTCAGTAAAATTTTGGTACATCACTGCAAAAGGAAAAAGTGAGTCAATCGATCTTTCATTTTCGGAAAAGGAATACTTCGCGAATGTCTTAGTATCCGTACTTACTCAAATCGAAGGTGTAAAAGACGATGAAAAATTTTCTGTTTCTCCATTAGGATTCAATCCCTTACTACTTCCTCAATTTGAAACCTCCTTGGATCAGATTCTTTCCTCATATTCAGAAGAATTTACCCTCATTAAGTTTTATCACTGAACGTGGAAGTGTAAATCTTACAATGAGAGACTGTCAATGGATTTCAACCCAGTTTTATTTGGTTTAGCCCTAGCAACGATAGCAGGCTTATCAACAACAATTGGTGCATTGGGGATTTATTTTATAAAACAAGAAAGCAAATTCATTAGTATTGCAATGGGTTTCTCGGCTGGAGTTATGATAGGCGTCTCTATGCTCGAATTATTGCCCTCTTCCCTTATTGAAATAGGCTTATTCAAAGCTGGTCTAGCGTTTATTGTCGGATTGATTACATTCTCAATCTTGGATATACTTGTCCCACATGACTACATGCACGAGCATTCCTGCGATGATGAAGCTTCCTCCCTACAAAATGGAACAAAAATTGATCTAAAACGAACAGGACGACTTGTAGCAATTGGTATCGCAATTCATAATCTACCAGAAGGATTTATTACTCTATCTGGATCTTTACATTCCAATGAATTGGGAATATTATTAGCAGTCGCAATTTCTTTTCATAATATTCCAGAAGGTCTATCTGTTGCTGTACCGATCTATGCCTCTACAAATGATAAACGACAAGCATTTAAAATATCATTTTTATCTGGATTAGCAGAACCTCTTGGTGCAGTTATTGCAACTGTTGTACTTCTTACGTTTGGATTAACCACAGATGAATTTATTCAAATTGCGTTGGCATTTGTGGCAGGAATCATGCTATTTATATCTTTAGATGAACTATTACCATCTGCTAGAGCAACCTGTAAGGATAATGGAAATGAATCACATATAGTTACACTGGGAATTATTGCAGGTGTGTCAGTTATCTTTATGACACTAGTAGCTTTATCCTAGGTTCATTTTCCTAGGGTTATTGTTTTTATTTTTCACCTCAGTAAATAATAAAAAGACAGTATTAGCTTTAAGTTACTCGCATAAATCAAATGTGAGTTATCAACACTTGAAAGATCTTCAAACTATTCTAAGAGAAATCATGAAAGAAGGAAGGAAGAACCCCGGTGAGTGGAAGAGTATATCTGCTCCGACACGTGACAACATGGGTTCGGATTTACTATTGTTTCATCCTATATCTGGACCAATATTTCAGGTACGCGCCTATGAAAAGAATCCCTATCAAATGCAAGGAATGGGTACACGTATATCACGATCTATTGATGAAGATTTTTTAAAGCTTATTGATAAACGAAAACAATCAGGAGATTTAGGTATTCTAGATTTAAACTTAAAATTACTTCAAAAATCTATGAAAGATGAGAGGGATATTGACAAAATCCTTTTTAATGCCCTCCTTGGTCACAAAAATCAAGGAATCGATTACCTTAATCTAGGTGACTCTTTTCATCGTCCTGTGAAACCCCTTCCATTATTAAACGATGAACAAAAACGTTTAGACAAAGAATTTAAGCGTCTCGTAAAGAGAGATGGTAAAGATTCAATGTTTGGTTAAAACTTTTTTCCAAAAGACTTTCAAGTAAAATGAGGGCAATAAACCAATCAGTGATCTAAGATGTCTGACTCTGAATATTCCAATTTGCTTTCTGAATTCACTAGTGCAGTTGAATCTGAATTACTAGCGTATGTCCGTGGTTTGATTTTATATGGGTCATTTCAAAAAGAGCAAGACAAAGGCCCAGGATGGATTATCCCTGGAACATCTGACTTAGACCTAGTATTGATCATTGATGTAGACGATATTAACCCTAAGAAGCCAGCAAGGCGTTTTGCAAAAATTGCTGAGACATTATCCGTATTTTTCGTTCACCCTGTGTACGCACCAATCTTAGATTTAAGACTTCTTGAATACCATGATTTACCTGCTAAACTTGGAATGGCCTTCTCTCCAATTCATGCTGAATCTACAGCCCGTCACGGAGAAGTCATCCTCGGAAACAATGTGTTGGAAAATTTCACTTATTCAGAAAAACAGTTGAATCGTTGTACAAAAATCGCTATCAATCAAGCTTATGAATCCCTTAAAAGTGGTTACTTACAACGAGTAGTAATTGGGGAACAACCACTGACTTACGAATTTGCTGATCTTATGCTTGACATAGCACACTCCACACTAGCATTCAAAGGAAGATTAGATCTTGTACGTTCTGAAGTTCCAGAAGAATTTGACAAAATTCTAGGTGACGAATTAGGAGCCACCAGTGTTGATATCATTTACGAAGCAAAGAAGACTCGAATGGGCTCACAAAAAATGCGTCGATCGGATTTCATAAGGGGTGTTATGGAAGTTTCACAGAAAATAATGAAATATATTCGAGATCCATTTACATTCGAGGAAAATCAAAGATCTTGACTAACCATTTGATAATTCTTGAATAATAGATCTTATTACTTATCGTATATTCCTTAATATACGAAAAATATGTAGAGAGACAACAATGAATCTAAAATCAATAATGTTACTTTCTATACTATCTAGTTTTGCTTTATTGACAGGATTCATTTTATTATATTTCATTCCAGTAACAAGACCAAATATTCCTGGTTTTCCATTCCAAATTACAGGAGGTGCCTTAATTGGATCTAATCTTGAAAATAATTCTGGAATTGTATGGGGTCAGAGCTTTAACATTGAAATAATGCAAAAGTATGATGTAACCCTTAGAAATGCACAGTTTACAGTTCTAATATTGAATTTTCCTACATCAGGGGTAGTGATTTCAGGTCTAGAGGATAAAGAAACCTTCACAATAGAAGGTCCGTTAAAAAGTAGGTTGGAATTAACGGGAAAAAATCGGAATGGTCGAATAATACAAATTTCAAATGTTCCTGATGATGGATCTTCCATTAAATTCCTTACAATGGGTGATACTCAAGGATTTTCAGATCTATATGAAGAAATGATATCAAGTAAAGAGGCTGTAGAAAGTAGTTTTATTCTGCATCTAGGAGATATTACTGCATCAGGTGATAAAGAAAGTCTTCAAAATTTTCAAAATATCTCTGAGCGCTCAAAAATCCCAATATACACAACTCCAGGAAATCATGATCTCAAATCATCGAATTCTACAGAATTTTATGAGATGTACTTTGGAAATGCTGAATATTTCTTTGAATACAAAGGATTCTTATTTATCAGTCTTAATTCATCAACGGGGTATTACTCAGAAAACAGTTTTTCATTTCTATCAGAGCTATTGTCAGAATTTCCTAAAAAGCCCAAAGTAATATTTACCCACATTCCGATTTTTGACCCTAGGCCTGGTGAAGATCATGCTCTCATTAATCTAACACAATCTACAAGAATGCTTACTCTTTTGAATAATACTAATGTAAAAGCAGTAATATCAGGGCATATACATTTTTTTAATCATACTATTTTCAATGGAATTCACTTCATAACCTCGGGTGGAGGAGGAGCTTACTTATATGAGACCCCTGAAGATGGAGGTTTTCATCATTTTGCTGAAATTACCATAAATACTGATACTCAGGAGTTAACTGTTAGTACCATACCATTAACTAAACTGGAGCAAGAGACAGATATTATTGTCTTGAAAGATGCTGTTTCACGAATTTTTTCACTTGAAGACATTCTGAGTGAATTCACATTTGCATCTGGAAATAGTAGTTTCCAGAACCAGTATGATAATTGGCGTGCAAATGGTTCCTATATTGGGATAAGAATTAGTGATTTATTAGAAACAGTTGGAGGGATGTCTACTAATCAATGGTTAACCGTAGACTCGTGGGATGGTTTAACTTCTAACTTTAGCTATTCTGTTGTTTATCCTAATAGTACTTGGTATCAAATTCAGGGTGATATGGTTTTAGCATTTTCCTTTGATGGCTTGGTAGTTCCTGATTATGTAGATGGATACAGAATTGTATTCCTACCCCCAGACGGTAGCTACAGTAATGAGGATTGCAAAAATACTTCTTCTCCAAATGAAGGATGGAATGTTTATCCCTCAGCAGGATTCAGATGGGTGAAGTATGTTTACTCACTTTCAATCAATGGAGGAGGTTAAAATAACAATGAATGATGGATCAAGGAAACCTAAAGAAATTTCAGATAGTATTGGCGGCTCTCCTTCCCACATTCCTTGGATAAGACCTGATTTAGTAAAACACAAGAAAAAGGAACCGTACTTCCAAACCAGTGATCTTGTGATAATTGCACTGTTTAGTAGTTTAGGGGGTATTTTCAGTACATTTATTGGATATTTGGCTAATTTATTGAATAGTCTAATTGGAATCCCGTTTGGGGGAGGTCAAATCTTAGCTGGACTTCATATTTTTTGGTTAGTTTTTATTTTTCTCTTAACAGACAGGAAAGTGGGTGTAACATTCTCAGCTGGAGTTTTGAAGGGATTTGTGGAATTCTTTACAGGTAATGCACATGGATTACTGGTCATACTTCTCTCTTCTAGCCAAGGACTAATTATAGAACTGGTACTAATTTTATTTCTTTCCACAAAACGAAATAGTATCGTAGCTATTGCAGCTGGATTCGCTGGATTGTCAAATGTACTATTACAACAAATTCTTTTCTTTAATTCTCAGATACCATTCACTTTCCTTGCTATGATAGGTATTATCAGTTTTATCTCGGGAATGACCTTAGGAGGAATTTTTCCAATTTCTATATTCTTCGGATTTAAACAAGCTTCACTATTGCAATGGAGAAAACCTAAATCCATATCTCCTAGATATGCTAGGAACATAAAAACTATTCGTATCAGTATTATTGTGATTATACTGCTTGCTGAATTCTCACTTATTGCATTTTTAGTGCTTCAGCATAAGAATTCAATCCAAATCACAGGTGAAGTCTACAATCCTTACACATTTTATGTAAGCGATTTTCCTCATATAACTATAGAAGCAGAATTAACAAGTGAATATTTTCCTCAACCCCCAAGGAATTACACAGGGGTCCCTCTCCATGTTATACTTGAACACGCCCAACCGAAATTCCAATTTTATGGAATTCTCCTGAAAGCTCGTGCACCTGATCTCTATTCTGTAATGTTTAATTCAACTGTTGTAGACAATAATGACAAGTTCATTATTGCTTTGGTTGACGGTGTATTGAGACTAATTGCTTCTGAGTATCACGGCACATATTGGATATACGATATAGGTACTATTGAAGTAACCACGATTGCATTCTGATTACGACTTCTTTTTCATCGCCTCTAAGAAAGAAAAGAAATTTGATTAAACGCTGGTATGAAAAATTTTGATTAACAGTGGATTCTAATCAGATTATTATACAAATGAAAGATATAAACTTTCAATATTCTGATTCCCAACCAAAAATAATATCAAATGTAAATCTAAAGATTAACAAAGGAGAATTCATCGTAATCACTGGAAGAAGTGGGAGTGGAAAATCCACACTAGCACTAATACTGAGTGGATTCATCCCTCATTTGATAGGGGGAACCTATACGGGAGAGGTCATATATCAAGGCATAGAAACCCGTTCATTGACTTTAGGTGAGATTAGTCAACTGGTAGGTTTAGTGCATCAAGACCCAGAAAATCAAATTGTGACCTCAAATGTGTTGGAGGAAGTAGCATTTGGACCAGAAAACTTGAATCTCCCAAAAGAAGAGATATTAGAGAGAATAAGCTTATGTTTATCAGCTACAAACTTGGATGAACTGATTTCTAGGGGAACTAATGAATTATCAGGAGGGGAAAAGCAACGAGTGGCACTAGCTTCTTTACTAGCAATGGGAGGATCAGTTTTAATTTTAGACGAACCAACATCGTACTTAGATATCGTAAATAGAGCACAAGTATTGAAAACCCTTCAGAAATTAAATTTAAGTCAAAATATGACAATTATCGTAATTGATCATCAACCAGAGATATATAAGGATTTATTGACCAGATTAATAGTTCTTGAAAAAGGTTCAATTATAGGAGATTACTATGCAGAAGAGATCGATTATACTCCGTACCAAGTCTCAGTAAATAGTCTAAAAAAAATCCGAATCCTTCCACCAAACAATTCAATTGATAATATTCTTCAAACAGATGAATATTCTGTTTTTCTTAAGAATACAAAGATTTTATCTGATATTTCGTTGAAAATTAATTCTGGACTGATATATGGCATAATTGGTCGAAATGGTTCTGGAAAAACCACATTTGCTAATTCTTTGTTGAATCTACACACAAATAAAGGAAAAATGTCAATTTTCGGTAAAAATACAGCAAAAAAACCTACACATGAGATAGCAAAAGACTGTGGATTGATTTTTCAAAATCCGAATCACCAGATATTCGAACAAACAGTCAAAAAAGAAATCCTTTTTGCTCCATCAAATCTAAATTTAGATAGTGAACTTACTGATGAAAAGATCCATCAACTTCTAGTGGATTCATCACTAGAACAATACAAAAATTCTCCACCATTCGGATTATCATTTGGTGAGAAAAGAAGATTAACAGTTATATCTATAGATGTATATTCACCATCGATTTTAATATTGGATGAACCTTTTATCGGTCAAGATCGGTACAATTTCGAATTTATCCTTAAAATACTACAAAAGAGAAAAGAAAATGGGTTAACCTCCGTAATAATTTCTCACAGAAAAGAATTATTCAATTTAGTCGATAGATTTATAATATTTGACCAAGGACATCTGATTGGGGAAGGGAATCCGAGAGAAGTCTTACCCATAATTAAGAGTAAACACTTATATCCCATAATGGAGGAGATTTAATGTCAGGAGCGGTTAAAATTTCTAGAGAATTGATTGATGTTAAGCTCGAAGCTTCAAGTAATGCTACAAATCCAGTAATCAAATTTATTGCAATTATAGCCATAGCTGTTTACTACTTCATGATTACTGATCTGTATAGAATGTATTTACTAATATTTGCTATTTTAATCTATTATAATTTCAAAGCTTTGCCATATCAGGTAGCAAAACCAAAATATCGGTTTTTAATTATTTTTTCTCTTCTTATTGTCATAGTTCAACTAGCTGCGAGTAGACAAGGCGATTTAGTATTTTTTTTGATACCAAAAATATTCAATTTGGGACCATTTTTCCCTATTTACCAAAAAGGATTATTCTACGCAATATTATTTGTAGGTAGGTTTTGGGGTGTAATAACAATTTCCTGGGTGTTTATCGATTCAACCAACCCTTTTGACTTTGCACAGTCATTAACTAATTTAAAAGTTCCTTATCGGCTTGCATACTCCCTAAGTCTTGCTCTACGGTTTACTCCTGTCTTAAATAATGAAATAACAGTAATTAGAAACGCTCAACAAACTCGTGGATTAAATTCAACTCCAAATTCAATAAAAGGGACTTATAATCTACTAAAATTTACATTATTTCCGATAATTAGTTCTACACTAAATCGGATTAAAGATATCACACTAAGTATGGAGGGAAGAGCATTTGGATTATACGTCGATAGAACTCCTCTAAAAGAAATGCCTCTTCAAATTTTGGACATAATACAACTCTTTGTTCTAATTTTGTTACTCATGCTTCTCTTGATGTTTTGACATAATTCAAGAAAAAAATTACTTAAATTAATGATTTTTCTATTATAAAATAATAAACTTCTTCTCTTTCTTACTATGAATAGGTGAGAGCAATTCAATCACATGGTAAAGACAACCCTTCATCTGAAAAACCATTAATGCAGTGCAGAATAGTTTTGATAGATATTGATCAGCTCCATGGACATGAACAAGTAGTTGAATCGCAGGTAGACTATTTAAAAGCAAATTTACAAGAGTTAGGGTACTTTTTTCGACCGATATTGGTTGTAAAAAAACATAATGTCGTTTTAGATGGTCATCATCGTGTTCAAGCATTGAAAGAATTGGGTGGAGTAAGAATTCCTTGTATAGAAATTCCTTATCTGAACAATCCTGATATTACCCTAGCAACATGGTTTCCTATCTATACAGGATCGTCAGATGTATTTCCAAAGAGTTTTAAAAAGCTTAATATTCAATGGAAGCAAGTAGAAGGAACAAGTACAACCCTCTTCTCAGATCCTAATTATGGATTTGCCTTATATGCAAAAAATGGGCAGTGGATCTTGAAAGGAAGCCAAAAGGAGATTTTTAAGATCTTTCTTAAGAATTATAATTCTGAAAGATTTGAATATGTTAAAACAACGAATTACGCAGTAAACTCAGTAAATAATGGCTACTCCTCCTTCGCTTTACTCCGTAAAACGTTAACTAAGCAAGATGTTATAAATACTGCAAAGTCTGGAAATGTATATGCCCCTAAAACAACCAGACATATCCTTACCTATCGCTATCAAGATATAAAAGTTCCACTCGAAAATTTATTTGATTAAACCGAATTATGATGACTTTTGATGTGAGATTTTGGATATTGAACTAATTCAAGTAACTGGTACAGAAGGCATTCTTGAAGGAATGAAAACTTCAAGACGTCGAAATACAATCGATAACGTTTCTGAAAAGGTCTTTAATTGGGGACATTGGTCTGTACTTGAACATAGTTCGATTACAGTAAAAATTTCAAATATTAGTAGAGCTTGCACACACCAACTTGTACGACATAGAGTAGGAAATTCATATACTCAAGAATCGCAAAGATATTTCGATCCTTTAACTGATCCTGATTGGTATGTTATTCCACCAAGAATCAAGCGGAACAAGGAATTATTAGAGAAATATCGAAGTTCTAGAGAAGAAGAAGCGAACGAATATCGGTATTATCGTGAGAATGGGATCCCAAAAGAGGATGCCAGATTTTGTTTACCCAATGCATGTAAAACGATAGTTACGTGGACTTTTAATATGAGTAGCTTGATTTGGTTCTTGGAAATGCGTATGGCAAAGGCCGCACAATGGGAAATTCGAATACTTGCCGAAAAAATCTACAAACTTGTGATGAATTTGCCAGAATGGGCTGAATTCTTACAACATTGGGAACCTGGACAAAGAAGATAGACAGGTACTAATCTTTGAATGAAATCAAGTTGTTAACACATATAGCTAATGTTAAAAACGATTTAACTTATAGTGGTCTTAATTCGACATACTTGCTTATTTAAGGAAATGAGGACGAAACCATTATTGAATTCTGTTGATAAAGGACATATTGACTCTGCTTCCAACCTTAAATTACAAGATTATGGGGAAATTACTCTCCACAGTAAAAATCAGTTTGAATTGCGACTTGATTATTCCGTTGATCCACAAGATGAAGAAACAAAATTTGAACTAGAATCATATTTCTTTATTCCACAAAGTTTCAGGATTTCCCCTCAAAATTATTCAAAAGAGCGCTTCTATGAAGATATGCAGGTTTATATTAGGTTTAATCCTGTTTTAATGACTTTACAGGAACTTATTAATCCTAAGAATGAAATTTCTCCTTTAAACCGAGCAATGAATTTACTAAAAGAAATTTTTGCTGGAAATACAGCTATTGAAATAGTAGCTCAAATTATTCATGAATTAAAAATGCTTGCAATGATAGTAACAGCAAGTATTGAAAAACACACTGAATTGATTTGTTCTTTGCTTCAGATTGATAATATAACAAGCCAAAACCTAATAGATACCAAAAAACAGGCAATATCCTTCTTAGATCAGATTCAAGCTTTCAATTTTGCTTTCCAGAAAAAGAGGAATGAGTTCTTAACTCCATTTACTCCGATCGAATTAATAGAAACCTTTGATTTTGTTTTGGAATATATCAGTATTTTCATTCAATATGAGTTAACAAAAACTCTCACCTTTCTTACTCAAGAAAATCCCTTAACTGGTAATTTTACCGATTTAATCAAGAAAATTAGAACAATATTGAATAAAGAAAGAAATTTTCGATCTGCTTGTGGATTCACTTCGGTTCTTAACAAAAACGAAGAAAATGAAGAATTTACATATCGATATTCAATCCTCAAGAAATTTACATCTAATGTACTCTATCTAACTGCACGGCCTGAACCAACGCCAAGAGTGCTCAAAGAGATCACTTATGCTGGAGCCGCAGGTATAGCCATGCTAATTGCTATACTTCTCACATACTTTATACAATTATTTTTTGAAGATTATACTTTACCTTTTATAACAGCTTTGATTGTATCTTATATGATAAAAGATCGTTTAAAAGATTGGTTAAAGATTGTTTTTGGTCAAGAAGGGAGATTCAGAAAATCCTACGATTATAAATCCACAATTAAAGATAATGAAGGAAATATTATTGGATATTCTAAGGAGCGTTTTCAGTTCATCAGGAAAATTCCGCAGGATATCATGCAATATAGAAGTAGTTCTCATTTAACGAAGATCGAAGGTGAAGGTAGACCCGAAAATGTCATTAAATACTTTAAATCTATCAAATTATTTCCTAAAACAATATCAAATATTCATACTCGGGTATTAAATACGAGTGATATAATTCGTTTTGATGTGAGTAATTTTCTCTCCAAAATTGAAGATCCTTATAGCGTTTACCAGTGGTACAATATTGAAAACCAACAAGTAGAATTCATTAATGCCGCGAGAGTTTATCATCTAAATCTCATCGTGAAATTCACACGCTCGAGTCTGAAAGGAAAAATAACCGATATTAATCGTGTAAGATTCATTGTAGATAAAAAGGGAATAAAACGGATTGAAACAGAGTTTGTATAAATGAATCCACTTTAATGCAGAGCGCTGGAAGCTTTTGTTCCAAAGATTGTTTTGTTTGAACGTCGTCAATGGACTATTTGGCGATGTTCTTGAAAACATTATGTCGTATAACCAGCCAGTACTTCGTAACTATGGGAGAAGGTAATAAGCATGAAAGCTCGAAGGGGAAAGACTTAAATGTGGAGAAAAGTGATTAGCAGTTA
>JAEOTQ010000074.1 GCA_016839785.1 Candidatus Hodarchaeota archaeon
CTGTAACCACAAAATAATCAATACGCCATCCAATATTCCTTTCCCTTGCATTTGATCGATATGTCCACCATGAATAATGATCTGGATCTTGGTTGAACATCCGAAAGGTATCGATATAACCATGATCTAAAAGCTCGGTAAAGAATGCCCTTTCAGTTGGAGAAAACCCAGCATTCTTCTGATTAGTTTTAGGGTTTTTTAAATCAATTTCCTTATGTGCAACGTTAAAATCGCCACATAAAACAACAGGTTTCTTTCTTTTCAACTTTTCTGTATATTTTAAGAGTGTCTGGTTAAATTCTTGTTTATATTCTATACGTTTGAGTTCTCGTTGAGCGTTTGGAAAGTATAAATTGATAAGAAAAAAATTATCAAACTCCAATTGAAGAAATCGACCTTCTGTATCAAGGATTGTGTGTCCTGTTTTTGTGACAGTACTCAAGGGTTTATTTCGAGTTAAAGTCAATACGCCACTGTACCCTTTCTTTTCAGCTGAATGCCAATATAATTCATAGTCAGGAAGATCAAATGCTAAAGACAGTTGATCTGGTTGCGCTTTTGTCTCTTGAATAGCTAAAATGTCTGGTTTCCGTTGTGTAACCCATGGTAGAAAACTTCCCTTTGATATACACGCTCTAATACCATTAACATTCCATGAAAGTAATTCTAACACCATCAAAAACACCAATAATATATTGAAAAGGATTCTTTCAAATCGATTAAGGTGTATTTTGTTGTGAATGTCTGGGGGAAAAGATTTGTAAATTACTCGATGATAAGAAATATTCAACTTTCTCAATGATAATTTGGTGTTGCAATAAAGATGGCTGTTATTGGTACGGTAGAAGATCTTGTCAAGCGAGTAATTACTCCGAATAAAAAAATCTCGTTTGGGGGAGCGGCACTCTTCCTAAAACCCATGGAAGTTGTTAGAGAAATTATCCGTCAGGGAATTAAAGAGTTAGAAATATACACGCTAATTGGTGACCTTGATATTGATCTTCTCCTGGGAGTGAATGCAGTTAAGGAACTCCATTCTAGCTATGTAGGTTTACCTATGGTTGGAATGGCGAAACACTTTCGAAATGCTATTGAAAAAGAACAGAGTGTTATTTTCAAAGAATGGACTGAACTAAGTATGGTTAGGGCATTTCAAGCTGGGGCAATGGGAACTCCTGCAATAATGTTACGTTCATTACTTGGATCAGATCTTGTTAAACTTCGGGAAGATTTTGAAGAAGTAACATATGGAGGAAAGGAGTATATTCAAGTACCCGCTATTGTTCCAGATCTTGCGATCGTTCACGCTTATGCTGCTGATAAGAATGGAAATGTGTATTATCCCAAACATCACGCTCTAGATGAATTTTCAACTCTTCCAGCCCACTGCGCTAAAGAATTATTTGTGACTGTTGAAAAAGTAATAACAAATGAAGAGGGCAGAAAACTAATTCAACAAGGACAGGCGACAATGTTTTCATCAATTGACACTGATTTTATTGCTGAAACACCGAAAGGAGCCTGGCCCTCAGGGTTTCCTCCATTTTATGCAAGTGATATGGGTCATATCATGACCTATTCCGGAATGTCTCAAATGCCAGAGACTTTTGAGATTTATTTACAGGAATATGTTTTTGGAACACAGGAGGCGGAAAATCGATGAGTAAAAATCAAGATTATACACCAGTCGATCAAATCGTTGTTTCTCTGGCTCGTGAAATTAATGATTACGAATCCTGCTATACTGGAATAGCAATTCCTTCCGCAGTTGTAGCAGTTCAGCTTGCACGTATGACTCACGCACCAAATCTTCAGTTTTTTTATGGAGGATATTGGATTAATCCAGATTTTGATGTTGATTTGTTTACAATCATGACAGACACAGAAGCATTCATAGAATCAATTTCGAAAGCTCAAGGCTTTTCCTATTTAAGTCAACTTTACCAGTATTGGGAAGGTCCGAAGCATACTTTATCATTCGGTTTTATCCGTCCAGCTCAGATCGATCAATTTGGTAATATTAATAATAGTGTAATAGGTGATCCTAAACATCCTAAATTCCGTTTTCCAGGTGGAGCAGCTGCTGGAGACATTATCAACACATGCAGTCGTGTGATTGCCTATATTCCACGACAAGATACTCGAACCTTTGTACCAAATGTTGACTTTATTACTGGAAAAGGGAGCTCTTTAGAGTGGAGGAAAAACATTGGGTTGCACAATTATCAAGGAATTAGGAGTATAGTCACTGATCTAGCTGTTTTAGAATTCAATCCTAGGAATGAGAAGATGTGCGTTCGTTCTATTCACGAATTTTCGACTGTTGAGGAAGTTCAAGAGAACACGGGTTTCGATTTAGAGATTCCTTCAGATGTTCCAATTACACAAGCTCCTACTCAAGAGGAAATGGAAATACTTCAGACAAGAGCTGATCCTCTAGAAATTCGTAACTTTGATTCCCGTAATAGGTAAAAAATTAAGAGTGAGAATAACAGCGTTAGATAATCCTAATTAAATTCCTCGCCAATTTTTGGGTGACTATATGGATTCTATAACGGCTCGTAACTCTGTTTCGTATAATCGTGCTACTTGGACTGCAGGATTAGCAACATTATTTGCTAATGTACCCCTCTTGATATATGGATTATATGTGAACATTTTTTTACGAGAAGACCTCTTAACAATCATTCTAATCGTCACAATAATCGGGACAATACGAAATATACTCCAGATCTTTTTACGAATTCCCCTCGGCGAATTATCCCAGATTATTGGTCGAAAACCGTTAATAATAATGGGGCATATTTCTTATACAATCGCACTTCTTCTTATGAGTATAGCCTCTGATTGGACTTTAGTGTTTTTAAGTACTGCTTTTATTGGATTTGGGATGTCATGTTATTGGCCTGCTATTTTTGGCTACCTCGGAGATGTGGATATTGAGCGTATGGGTGAATCTCAAGGACGGATTTTTCGACAAAGCGACATTGGCTCTATAGTTGGATCAATTTTTGCATTCTACCTTCTAGACACCTTAGATTTTTCGTTGCAGGAACTTTTTGGTACAATAGCTGTAATTTCAGTTATTTCTGGAATAATTACATTTATTCTCCTCCCAGAATCATTAACAAAAGAAAATAGGAAGGCTGTGGATAATATTCCTAAGGCGCTCCTCAACTCTTGGTCAACGATGATTCAATCACTAAGATCGATGAGCACTACGAATCACTTATGGCATGTTTACTTCTTTCATTTCATTTTAGCTTTTATAGAATTTACTACCAGCTATTTTGTTCCATTAATTATAGTTTCTAAGGGATTTACAAATGCTGATGTATCAGCTATTTGGTTATGGTCACTTATCTTGGTTTTTTGGATGAAACCATACCTAGGAAAATTGACTGACAAGTTTGAGTTTGTTTCAGCTATAACTGTATCTATGATAGTGACCTGTGCTTCAGTACTCGGTTATGTATTCGTGAACGAATTTATTTTACTAGTTGGAGCTTATATTTTGGCTAATAGTTCAATTTTAGTATCTTACATCGCAGCAAATGGAGAAACAGCTAGACGAGCACCTATAGAGTCTCGCGGTATGGCCTTGGGGGTATTTGGTGTTTATGTATCCCTTGGAAGGTCAACATCAACCATCGTCTTAGGGCCTATCTGGGAATTCTTTAATTTAAGTGCTGTTTTTGTGTTTACATCGATTCTCATATTTTTTATGATTTTTCTTCTCAGAAGGGTGATTAGAAATAATCAAAGTGCGGAATTAACGAAGACGCTTTCATCTATCTAAGAATGCCAGCTGAATCTCTCTATTTTAATCTTTGAATGACGGTCGCAGGACAGACTTTCGTAATCCCTGATAATTGCTCCAAATTCCTTAGAAAAACTGTTAAATGATCATTATCTTTGAACCAGCATTCCATCAGAAAATCATGATCTAGACTCGTTTGAAAAATACTTTTAACTTCTGGCCATTCCTTCACTTCTTCTATAGTTTGAATATATGATTCAGCATCAACATCAAAACCAATAAATGAAGAAAGTTCATAACCGAGTTTTCTAGGATCAATTTCAATCGTAAATCTCTTAATAATTCCTTCTTTCTTAAGATTATTAACACGCTTGCGTACAGCAGTATCTGATACATTTAGCAGATTTGCTAATTCTTTCCAATTTTTACTAGAATCTTGTAATAAATAATTTAACAAATCATCTACAATGATTTGGCCTTTACTCTCCTTGAGTTCAACTTTATTTGCCATAAGAAACTGATCCGAATGAGAATGGTTCATTGTTCGATATCATATTCGAGTAATAAGTGTCTATAGGTTCGAATTCCGAACCATGAAGTACTAAAGCCTGCAGAAAAAAGTGTTGTTAGATATCTTCTTATGCAAACAATTAGTATAAGGATACCAAAAAACGGTTAAAAAGATAAATATTTATTAGAGGTTGAATAAAATGGCTTTAATTAGTGAAAAATTTAATAATGCGTTAAACGCTCAAATTCAGGAAGAATTAGATTCCGCGTACATTTACTTATCAATGACAACTTGGTTGAAGGAACATAACTTCAATAATTTGGGTGAATGGTTCTTTTTTCAGTATAATGAAGAACTAACCCATGCTTACAAGTTTATGGACTATATTGTTGAGACTGGAGGCACCGTCAAATTACTTCCACTCAATGCCCCTAAAAATGACTGGCAAAATGTTGAAGAAATCGTTAAGGCTGCATATGCTCATGAACAACATATCACAGGCAAAATTAATGAGTTAGTCGTTCTTGCAGAAGAACTGAAAGATTATGGCCCTCGACAATTACTTACCTGGTTTGTTAGTGAACAGATTGAGGAAGAAGCATCGACTAGTGAGTTAGTTGATCGTCAAGCAGCTTTCCATAACGATATGTTATTCGATCATCATACCCATCGCGTTACCGAATCCTCAGAAGAATAAATCTATAATAACTGACTTAGATAATAGGTCAGTCTTCTATTTTTTTCTATACTCCTCTCATCATTCATAGAGGAAGAGTTTAATCTCATCTACAAGCTTATTTAGAGCCCTTTTTTCCTCTCTGGGGAGTAAGAGATCTTGAACATGGGGTTCAATGACATCATCGATACTACGTGCTTCAGCGACTTCATATTCATATTTTAACTCCATTGGATCTATTATCAGTTCGAAAAACTTTGCTACTTTCCCTGGTCGAGTTGCTCTTCCTACTCTTTGTATTTGCTCTCGTCGATTTTTTGTACCAGAAACAATGATGATTGTATCAGCAGGAGCGTCAAATCCTTCATTTAACATCTTAACAAGAATTAGGGTGTTAATTTCGTTTTGTCGAAATTTATCAAGGAGAATATTGAATTCTTTATCATTCAGGACTGTTTCACCCGTTAGTAAAGTACTCTCTATCTTTCGATCTTTCAAAAACTTGTGGATAGCTTTTGCATGATTGATTCGACTTGTGAAAACAAGAGTTTGTGATGTCAACGGTGATTCAAGCAGTTTGTATACAGCGAACATCTTGTAACGTGCTTCTCGTGAAATTTTTCCATAAGAAGACTTCCCCTTTTGGTTAATTATGGTTTTTTCCTCTGATGTTAAGGGAATATGTATTCTTTCAGAGTATATTGGAGCAATGAACCCCTCACGAGCTAATAAACCATAATTAATCTTGTGAATGATTGGACCCATACACGCTACTACTAAACTTGAGTGTAAAGATTTTTCAATCGTAGCACTAAGCGCCATACGACGAGGGATCTCTAAATCTACCGCAATATGACGAAACGTCTCTGCTTGGATATGATGTGACTCATCTGCGATTAATAGTCCGAATTTATCCGAGAAAAATCCAATCGTATCTTTAACTAGCAATTTGTCCCGAGATACTTTATCCAGTTCTTTCTTTTCTAACGCATGAAAATCCTGTAAGTATTGGGCAAGTAATTGAAATGTCGAAATAACTATCTGATACTGACGGAAAGCTTTTTTCTGTCCAGTAAAAATTCCGATATCAGAGGGTTTCACCCCAATGAACTTTCCAATTTGATCTATCCATTGATCAACTAAAGCGAGATTAGGAACAAGAATCAAAGTCCGTTGTTGGATCTGTCGTATTGCATCTATCCCAATAATGGTTTTTCCTGCCCCTGTGGGTAATTGTATTGTACCAAATTCTTGATTTTCAAACCATTTCTCAATACCTGTTTGTTGGTAAGACCGTAATTCATAATTGTGTAGCATTTCAGTCTTCCAGATTTTCTTACTTGGTGTAGGAGAAAATGGAGTGTATTTCAAATCAAATAAAGCTCTAGCTTGCGTTTCCGCCAGACTTTTTTCCACCATACGCCAGAAATGATTGGCTCGAAAAGCAGCCCAATAAGCTACTTCTATCTCTCGCTCATCTACCTGAGTAATACAATGGAGATAGTCGGAATTAGGATCATCTTCTGATCGTATTGCCATATAACGTGAAAAAATATCGAATAGTGTATGGAACCATGTATTAAATGCCTTATTCCACTTTATCCTTAATTTATCATCAACCGATTCGACAACGATTGAATAATCCTGATGGCCACTCTCAGAAAGTGAATCTAGTTTCTCCTTTGTTCCTGGACTATATTTAATTGTAACTCCTGTTTTTTGTAAGAGTTTAATATCTTCATGGACAAGATGTGGGAATTGGAGAATGAATTTCGTTGGTCTATGAGTTCGTTTGTGTTCCCAATAGCTATTATGTTTCCGCCAATTTCGCTCCCAGATTCGAAATTGTTCACCTATCCAAGGATAATAGAAGAATTTCCGATCATAATCCTCTGGTTCCTCTTCTTTCTTTAAATATTCAAAATAATCCTCTACATTTAAACTTCGTGAGCGTTCTTTCTTATAGTGAGAGCGTCGTATTGGGATCCATGCATTAATTTGCGTAAAAGGGTACCAGGGGAAATCAATTAGAAAACTCAAGTCCTCTTGAATTGTTATTTGGAACTCACTTTTTTCAGCAGTAATGAAGTTAATCCATGCCTCCTCGGTAATTGAAGCACCTTTCATACGTGGACTCTGCTTTCCCCGTAATCCAAGATTAGGCGAAGAACAGAGATGAGTTCGAATTTTATGGCGACATAATGGAGCAGAGCATTTACTACATCGGTAAATTTTTGCACCTGCTTCCGCACATTCATTACATATTTCTAAGCTAATAATAAGCCCTCATTCGGCTGGGTAGAGATTTTTTGAGTAAATTAATTAACGTCGAATACAAATTTTCAGGGATACACCCCTAAATAGTAAAAAATTATGAGTAACGACTAATTTTTCGATTTTAGTAAAAATCCCTCTAATTTTCTATTTCTTATGGTAAAATTAAATATTTTTCGTCCCTGAACTCGTTTTTGGAGTATGTTACATAATTTCGAATTTTGTTTTATTTTTTCGGAAAATTAAGAGTGAACTTCATCCCGTGTCCTTTTCCCTCACTATACGCGGTTATTGATCCACCATGTGAGTTCATAATTTCTCTAGATAAATAAAGACCAATCCCTGTTCCTTGTATAGAATATTCTGTCTCAATAGTTACGAATTGATCAAAAATCCTCTCCAGATCTTTAGGATCTATCCCTGCTCCATTATCGATAATATCAACTTCGATACTCGTAATAGAATTTCTAATTTCGATTTTTATTTTCCTAGTTTCTTTCGAACTATTTTTAATCGCATTATCAAGCACATTATCAAAAACTTGTTGGATACGATCGCTATCAAGGGAATATTTTACTTGAGAAACTTCATCAAAATTAACAAATTTGAAATCAATCTGTTCGTCCAATAAATTCTGATACGGAGTTAATATTTTGATCAAGAACTCCTTAAAATCAATTGATTGGAGATTTATTTGAAATAGTCCTCTTTCGAGTTGTGTAATTGCTTGACTATCTGCTATCAATCTCTCTAATCGATTGAGATTTTTTGTGATGATTGAAAAAACATCTTCTCTCTGTTGATTATTCATAGAGTCTAATTTCTTTTGTAGGAACTCAGTATATCCGAAAAGAACTGTTAAAGGAGTTCTTAATTCGTGATTAACCATTCTAATGAAATTATCTCTCCTTTTTTGTAATTCAACTCTAATCTCTTCCGCAACTTTTCTCTCTTCGACGTTTCTGAATATTCCTATATGGTATTTCTTATCTTCTAATGTGATGGGAGAAACGCTAATATCTGCATGGAATAGGGAGCCATTTTTTTTTAGAAGGGGAATTTCAGAAGCAAAAGTTGAAGTTTGGACATTAATTGCTTTCGTATCGTCATTAAAACCTTTATACGTCTTATTAGGTTGAATTTCAGCAAGGGAAAGGGTTCGGATCTCCTGTTGTGAATATCCGAACATATCACAAAAGGGCTGATTCGCTAAGAAGATTTCTCCATCCTCTGGGTTGGCAAGAATAATTCCATCCGTCACATTTTCAAAAATAGTCTTAAATCTTGACTCAGAATCTCTTACATCCTTTTCAGAGTTCTTTATGTCAGTAATATCATGAACTGAAACAGTCGCTTTGGCAGTATTATCCTCTTCAAAAATCATTTTTGATCGTAATAGTACCCAAAGCTTCTTCCCTGATTTTGTAACAACTTGATACTCAATAGTGTTCGGTATTTCCTCTCTGGCCATGATTTTTGCTGCTCGACCCAACCATACTTCCTTACTTTCGTCTGTTAACATGTCATATAAATTTAGAGCAAGAGCTTCTTCATGTGAAACTTCGAACAATTCTAGTAATAAGTCATTTGCATAAACAACACGTACCTCTCCAGTCGAAAAATTGAATATTGACTCATATATTCCTGTGGGTGCTTGTTTAACAAGTTGGCGATAGCGTTGTTCGCTTTCTCGAAGAGCATTCTCAATCGCTTTAATATCGGAAATGTCAAGAATGACACCCCGTAATCCAACAGGTTTCTGATCTCGGATAATAGGACTTGAATAAATTAATACAGGGAAAGTTGTTCTTTTTCTATGCAACGCTGTATACTCATGATCTTCGAATAATTCTCCTTGCATCATTTTATTAATATTTTTACGAATTCGATTTAGATCTTCGGGGATAAACAACTCAGAGACGTTCAACCCTCTCTTTAACTCCTCTTGTGTATAACCAAAGGTTTCCAGTCCCTTCGGATTGGCATAAGTTATTTTTCCAGTGAAATCGATCTCGAATACAGTCTGGGGTAAAAGTTCTGCTAATTCCTTAACGTTCTGTTCACTGTGTCTTAATTGCGTGTCAAGTGTTTGTGTATGAATAAATTGTCGATAAAATCCATATATTCCTAAAATTGCACTTAATAGGAAGAATACCATGTCTATTTCATCAATAGAATCGGTAAAACCATATCTTACCAAATTGGGGTCAAAAGTTTGTGCAAAATCTTGAATCACATCAAAAAATAAAGGTATCATCAACAAAAGCATAGCTGTAAATGTCCATGGGCCCGCTCCCCGATAGAATGCATCATTTTTTTTCATACTGAGAAAAATAATAACTGCCAGGGCAATAACTATGAGGAGAGTAGCCATTTCCAGTAAAAATTCAAAGTAATCAAAGAAATCAACGGCGAAGAAACGTCTCAGATTTATTTGAATCATTTTTACGTTGGTCCCTCAATTAAGAGCTGAATTCAATGCTTTTACCTCGTGAGTGTAGAGTACGAGCAGGATAGTTGAGGTGTGTATACACAATCACAACATTGTTACTATTTATTTACTTCGAATTAGTTACGATTCTTTGATCTTAGTCAGTTTGGAGACCTGCACCACAAGCTTCGCAAAAACGATCGTCTTTCAAAACCATTTCTCCACAGTGTGAACAATATCGGACGAAATCATCAGTTTGAACATCTGGAACAGTGATAAATTGATCTAATGAAGATTGCGCGTCTTCACCAGCTCGTTTTCTAACATTGGTCATGTTTATTGTTTCTAACTCTTTAAGCGGTTGTTTTAACAAGATTGCCAGCTGACGAGCATTAGCTGGAGCGGATCCTGCAGGATGATTATTAAAATAAGTGTATATTTCCTTAGTCTGGTCTTTTAGGATCTCGATCTTCTCTTTCCAGACAAGTAACTCTTTCCGAGAGTAAAAATAGCGATACCACAATTTTAATCCATGACCATGAAGGCGCACATACGAAAAATCAGCCGTGACGGGTGTGATAGGAGGTAAAAGAGGTTCATCAACAATGCAATAAGCTACATTGAATTTTGAGAGTAAATCAACGGTCTGGTTTAGGTGCTTACACCAACTCATCTCCCGAAATTCTACTGCCAGTTTTAACTCTGAGGGCCAATGTTTGAGAAATACTGCAAGCGATCGACGATTCTGGTCCGAGAATTTTGGTGGTAATTGTAGTAATGCAGGGCCTAACTTCCTACGTAAACCACTCGACATGGTATCTAGAAATCGTTCAAGATCGGTATGAAAATCGATGAGTTTCTTTTCATGAGTAATAGCCTTTGGAATCTTAAATGCAAACAAGAAGTCATTTGGGACGTGTTTTTCCCATCTCTGAACTACTCCCAGTCGGGGAAAGTGATAAAAACTAGTGTTAATCTCCACAGTGGAAAAAACTTCGCTGTACCATGCAAGACGCTGTTGTTCTTTTAGCATAGAGGGGTAGAAAGGGATTTTTGTTTTTTCGTTACGTGCCTGCCAGTCGGAATATCCAAATCCCGATGTTCCAATCAACACCTTAGCAGTCAATCGTTCAGAACTCCATTGCGTCGTCCTTCATCTTAGAACCTAATTAATTCATTTTGAGTCGATACTCTTCCTGCTGGAGATTGAAAATCGATCCTGAAATCGTGAAAGCGAGGCCAAGTAACCCAAATAGTATGATCCTTCCGAGATCTGTGTAAGTTAGCTCATATCCAGCAGTGATACCCATGAAGGCCAAGAAAAAAAACAAACCTCCAAGTATCCAGCAAACTAAATCTTTGCTATTTACCATTCTCTGATTTACCTCCAGTATCTATCGTAGATACCTGATTAAAAATATTTAGATGACGGACTGAATTCTAGAGAATGGATTGCGATATTCATCTTTACCTTTGATTCTAAATATGAAACTACTATCCTGAAAACGTAAAAGCAAGACACCAGCGTACTTTATCGGAAATTGTAATTTATCAGAAACACTCATTTTCTTCATTTTCGCTGATGTCTGTCTCTGTATCAGAGTAATTAGTTAGGATCAAGATGAGCTAGCTGAAGACAAATGGGTACCGATGCCAGTCCATGGAACTCAGCTTGGGAATTACAACATGAAAAACGGTATAGGTCGGGACTTTTAGCTCTTGATGCATTGATTCCAGAAGGAATACTGCCAGGCAGTATGATCCTGCTACAGGGTGACCTTGACCGAAAATTATTACGACATGTAGTGACCCAACTCTCAATAGGTCTTTTAACTACTAATGATCCTGCGGAACTGGCATTTGTAGATGGAGCTAACCTTTTTCCTTACTATGAGATAGCGACTGAAGCACGAAGACAGGAGTATGATCCGTTAGTCATTTTGGATCGTATTCAGTTGTCACGAGCTTTCAATTTCCATCAAATGAGTGAAATACTAACTAAAAGACTTCCCAAACTCCTTGAAGTGAAAAATCACCTGAAAATAATATTTGTTCCCCAGATTTCATCACAATACCTTTCTACGGAAGCTTTAGAGTATCTAGAATATGCAAAGTTATCCGTAGCAGAAGGGGCACTATCTGAATTGACTCAAGCAGTTGGTACACTGAAAAGTCTTGCGTTGCAGCATAACCTAGTGGTTATCATGACGGCCGCGAGTGCCACAGGATCAAAAACCAGAGGCTTGGGAGGAACTTATCTTACTCATTCAGCTTCCTCGGTTATAAGAATGGCCACTTCGGCACACAGCACAGCCAAGGAATATGATATTCACTTTGTGTTACAAAAAGACCCTTCACGTCCAGTCATGCAGCTTACTCATTCACATCGACGAAAGAAACCTGTCAATGATCAAATGTTAATAAATCGCTATTGGTGATCCTATGGGACGAACATTACCTTCCTATCGAATGGTGCTAGAACATGAACGAGCACTTTGGATAAAACATTTTGCCAAACGTCTGCGAGAACCGTACCGCACAAGCTTTGACTATCTTTGGGAGAAGGCTTTTCAGCTTGCTGATGCTTCCTCCGCAAATACTAGGCCAGTAGCCTTAGATAACATTCTTATGAGCATGGTAGTGGCCCAACAGGCGGAAATCCAACGTTTGCAGAAAGATATTGCTGTACTACAACAACAAGTGAAGGGTACTAGCTAGCTGCCTGATTATTATGGTTTCTCTATGTGCTTGGTTGCATGATGTAGCTGCGACTGATTGGGGAGTAAATACATACTGGATTACGCCAACAAGAGGGATTAAAGCTTTTTATCCACTGACGGTAGAATTTTTCTTGGCTAAAACCGATCAAGAAACCCAAAATCGGGTTTTAAGTCATCCCGAAGTAGAAGCAGTCGAAGAAGTATCCAAGTATGTTTCGATCCACGACTGGCAAGCAAGTCCTGTCCTCCGTGTTCGAGTCAATCCAGCTAAGATACGGACAACCTTTGAAGATCTTAGAAACCAGTGGGGAGAGTACCTCTATAATGCCGATCTCAGTATTTATCAACAGTTTTGTTTTCAAACCGGCCTGTTTCCGTATGTCTATGCGAAAATCAATGTCAATAACGAGAAATTACATGACGACTGGGAACTCCTCGAGCACTATTTACAGGCTGACTACCAGACAGTTCCTTTCCGTACCCTCTGGATGCAGCCATTCTTTGCAGAACAAAATTTCTTGCGCGGACCAATAAGAGAAATACATATGCGGCATTCACTTGTCAATCAGGAAGAAGAACCGGTAGTATTTGCTGAAGATACGGAAACAGAGACATTACGGGAAAGTATGATGTATCTAAACAAAGTCGATCCTGATATCCTTTTCACCTCAGGGGGAGATACTTTTTTTCCAATACTTGCCCAGCGTGCAACTGACCAGGGGATGGGGTATCTCCATCCAGGTAGAGGTAAGCGTCGTCTATACAGCTATGTAAGAAAGCAAAATCGACCACGAGGTCACAGCTATATGTCCTACGGGAGAGTTTTCTATTCCCAGCATGGAAGTTATCTGGATGGTGGCCGGCATCATTATGACGTTGGTAATTCGTTTATGTGGAAGGAAGGGAGTATTGATGGAATTCATGAACTTGTTCGTTTAGGTTGTTCTGATCCACAACGGATTGCTCGTGCTACAATTGGAACTGCATTAACTGCTGTACAGATGAGAACCGCTTACAGTCGAAATATTTTGATCCCAGGACGAAAAGCCGATAGTGAAGATTTCCGCGCTGCATCTACAATGATGAGTGATGTAGGTGGATTAGTATTTTCTCCGCAGGTTGGATTCCACCAGAATCTTGTTGAGCTGGATTTCTTATCCATGTATCCTTCAATTATGGTAAACCGTAATGTATCTCCCGATACAATTAATTGTAGCTGTTGTACTGGTATACAACGGTATCCTGTTCCTGAAACAGATCATTATATCTGCACTCAGCGTCCGGGTCTTGTTAGTTTAGCGTTGAAAAATATCTTAGATCGACGGGCGCACTTCAAAAGCAAACGAAAGGAACATCAACGGTATAATCGTAAACAAAAAGTGCTTAAGTGGTTACTTGTGTGCTCATTTGGTTACCAAGGCTATCGTAACGCCCGATTCGGACGAATTGAGGCTCATGAGGCTATATCCGCGTATGGACGGGAAGCCTTGACCCGTACCAATCAAATTGCGATAGAGTATGGACTGCAAGTAGTAGCCGGCATTGTGGATTCGATCTGGCTGAAGAATTCTGATGATACCCCTATCGAACAATCAGTGATTGACGAGATATGTCAACGAATAGAAGCGGAAGTAAAGCTCCCACTGGAACATGCAGCTAATTACCATTGGATTGTATTTCTTCCGCGCCGTCATGAACCCACAATTGGTGTCCTTAACAGATATTATGGTCTGAAAACCGATGATTCCTATAAAATTCGTGGGATTGAGATTCGACAATCTAACAGTCCCTTGTTTGTTAAAAAGCTGCAACGACAGCTCTTAAAGATTCTGTCCACTGCACAAACCCACGAAGAATTTATGGAATGTGCACAAAAGGCCAAGAGAGTGATGCGAAAATATCTAGCTGATTTGAAAGCAGGAACTATTCCATTAAGTGATCTTCTAGTGACCATTCGTCCTTCACGCGGTCCAGATGAGTATGTTAGTAATACTCGACAGGCCATTGCCGCTCGTCAATTGGTCGCGGCAGGGGTGAAAGTGGAAGCAGGA
>JAEOTQ010000075.1 GCA_016839785.1 Candidatus Hodarchaeota archaeon
CTTACTAATCTTACCTTATCTTGTCTTAACCTGAAGGGATTAGTAACAATGATCCTGTTTTAACTTTATATCAGGGGTGAAATCTAATTCTAATGTAAGAATATGTAAAAATTGACTTTTGGATAACATAATAGTTTGATCATTATGTTTTATCAGAATCTTCCCCGAATGAAACTTAAATTTAGTTAGTTTGTCATTGACTTCCTTAACTGACAAATCAGTAAAAGAAGCAACATTTTTTCCCTTTTGCAAAGTTCCCCCAAAGAATTACTTGATGTTTTGGAAATCTATGTGGGAATAGATATTTGGAAGTATGTTGACTCCTGACTTGAATGTACGGATATATACCAGCCATGAGCTTCAATTATTTTTTTAACAATGGAAAGACCTAGGCCCATATTGTTAGACATTGTTGTAAATCCATAATCAAAGATTTTTTCTTGGATTGTCATTGGGATTGGGATACCGTCATTAATCACGAGAATATGGATAAAATCATAATCCTCTATTAGTTTTAATTCAATTTTTTGCGGTTTCCCATGTATTAAAGCATTCTCAAACATGTTCTTGAATACTTGAAAGAGTTTTTCGACATCACCCAAAACTTCGGGTAAAATATCACTGTTGAAAGATACTGATTTAGGTATTACAGTTTTTGCTACACTCCGAACAAGATCATTCAGATTAACCATTTCCTTGAGTTCAACAACTATCCCTGCATCAGCTAGAGTAAGTGATCGCGTTAATAAGGTCTTCATGTATTCGACTTGTCTATTAATGATTGAGGCTTCATCATATTCCATATCTAGAAGTTGAGCATATCCCTCAATCGATACTAAACAATTACTGATATCGTGAGCAATGAAATGTGCAAATTCACTTAATTCTTGTTTCTGCCTTCTTAACGTATTCTCAACAATTTTTAGCTTTGTTATATCAATCACAGATACAATTATCTTTTCTAGGGTTTTTTCATATCCAGGAAGAACTGATAAACGGACAATGACGTCTATTTTCTCCCCTGAAAATTTGTAGCCAGGAAATTCACTTTGATATATTAGTCTTCCATTAAAAAGTGCTACGATCTCCTCTTTGAATAATTCCAGAGCTTCAGAGTTAAAAAATACAGGAAGCCCTTCAAAAAATTCCGTTTTATCCTTAGCATTGTACAATTTTAGAGTTGTATTGTTAATGTTGACTATTTTGACCATGTTTGAGATTTTTCCAACTTCAGTAGGATTTAAATCAAGATATTCGCGTAAATCCTGTATCCCTTTTGTTTTCAATAGATCGAAATACTTTCTAACGGCAGAAAAGTCTTCTTCCCATAAACTAATAGGTGATTCATCAAAAATTATCCGATACCGTTCTTCGCTATCCTTTAGAGCTTTCTCCATACGCTTATGCTTCGTTACTTGAAGAACATTATGACGAAGTTCACTGAATAAGGTTTTCATATCCCCTCGTTTTTCCATGTAATAATTTGCCCCCAAATTCAATGCTCTAATTGCTACTTCTTCTCTACTTCTTCCTGTCAAAAAAATAACTGGGATATCATTATTTGCTTCTCTCAGCTTATTTAATAATTCCAGACCATCCATTAATGGCATATGGTAATCTGTTACTATAACATCAATTCTTCTTAATTTCAACTCCTCAAAAACTTTCATCGGATCTGACAATGGAATTATTTGTAGGTTCTCATCCCCAATTAGTTGCATAAATTTCTGGGCCAAATCTAAAAAACTCTGTTCATCGTCTACATGAAGTATAGAAATCGGTGTTTCCATTCTTCTTTCCTCCTTTTTGATGAGTTTGGATAATACTTGTCTTTTGCTCTTAAAATATCTACACTAATTACTGATCTCAATCATAACTAGAACCCTGAAGACGAAGGCTAAAAAAATGTTAATTTTGAAATACAATGAGTTTTTTCTCCCTCAACACCCTCCTAAGCTCTAATTCAACCCCATATTAAAGGTGTAAAAAGAAGAAGTAAAGAATATTTCTCATACTAATTTTTTTCTCTCAATTCTAATAAAATCGAGACCTAGAAATAAGAACCATGGAATATAGAAAATTCCTGAAATCATTAATATGGAACTGGCAATAGAAGGAACAAAAATATGAATTAAGTGTTGAAGTAAATCTAATCCATTGGCTAATATTCCAGTGTAAGCCGTTCGTCTTTTAAAGGATGTGCCTCGCATCATCATGATTGAAAATATTAAGAATGGACCCTGCATCATGATACCTACAAAATAACCTGCAGTTGAATGCCATAAATTCGAAGCAATCACCGCTTCTCCTGCTGCTAGAAGTTGCTGTCTCATACTTTCAGTTGAAGCAGCTGCAAATCGGCCACTAAGATGAAAAAGTGAGAGTACATCACTCGTTGCTAGTGCTAATGTAACAGAAACAAAGATCAGCGCGGTTAGGAGTACCGAAACTGCTTCATTTTTCCTTCTCAAAATCCCATACAATCCAAAACTAGTAAAATAGGCCATAAATAGTAATAAATACATCGGAACATCTAAAAAACATATAGCTGCAAGTGGATCTTCTGTAATTATAGTGAAAAAGTCAAGAGCTGATTCTGGGGTATCAAAACCACTACCTGCAACTACTGGTAATTCTATCGCGAAAACCACGATTATATACCCAAGTTGTATAAAAGCTGCTATCCCTGCAACTTTAACGATTGATTTCCAATCTGAGTGAGTATTTTTTGAGATTGTTTTTTCGTTCATACTTATTCATCCCTTTACAACGTATCTATGGATCATATATATTGACTCTATATATAGATTGTGGTTACAGACCCTAATGACTTATAAATTGTATAATGTTTTTTTCGTGCTAAAGGGGTTACCATACGGATTCAATAAACCCTCCTTTCAGATTTAAGTCAGCCGCAGTGTTTCTTGACTTTTTCCTGATCAGAATTTCGATTTTTTTATTTTTTTACAGATTTAGAGGCATAATCCAGATTGCAAAAAAAGAAGGAAAAAATAAAGGGGAGAAAGCCTTTGAGAATTTTATTTCTCCAATTTGAATTTGAGATTGTCAATTTCAATAGTCTCGTAAATCTCGCCTGTTCTTTGCGTTCTTATGGTATCAATTCGTGAGATCAATCGTCTAACGTCGAAAATAAACGTATGACGCACATTACGTGGTAAATTCCGGATCGATTTTTCAAGTCGAGCCAAATTATTAAGGAATTCATCATGAGAAAGACCTTTACGCATCTTTTCCAATTTCCTAAGATCTCTCCAATAATGTTTCATTTTCCCACGGTATTCTTTCAATTGATTATCAGTAAGATCCTTTTGTTTGTGATCCTGTTCGAGCTTCTCAAGCTGTGCTTCACGAATCCACTCTCTCTTTTCTTCACTGGGCACTCGTTGTAATGATTTAATTGGATTCCACCAATTGGCTTTTTTCGCGACTACCATGATAGCAGGCACTAACAATTGTCTTACCAGTGTAGCATCTAATAATATTCCTATGAAAAATGCAAATCCAAATAATTTCAGGATAGCCGAATCAGCGACGAAAAGTGACCCAAGAGAGGAAGCCATGATAAGACCTGCAGCCGTAATAATGGTAGAACTTTTGTCTAAGGCTTCTAATATCGCATCTTCATCTGATAATCCCCTCAAAGCTACTTCTTCACGCATTCGAGTAATTATAAAAATATCATAATCCATACCAAGTCCAAAGATAAGGACAAACAGCATTATTGGCATAACCCACGATATACCGTAACCAAGAAATTCTACAAAGAATAGCTGACTAGCGCCAAGTGTAATAATTACAGTCATTAAGATTGTAAGTTCTAATCGTATAGGGGTAAAGATGGATCCTGTAATCAGATATAATATGATAAAAATTCCTATTAAGACGAAGACAACAATTAAGGGGGTTTCCCGCTCAATAATATCTGACATATCCTTGAAACTAGCAGTTGTTCCACCAACAATGATATCAACTTCCTGAGTCCCAAAACCAGTAGCTGCATTTACAGTCTGGTATTCTTCAGTCCAGGAACGTAGATGACCAACAAATGCTAAAGAGTCTCCACTTATCGGATCAACATCCATAATGATATCAAGAACAACTGTTGTATTAGAAACTGGTCCTACAAATTGAGTCATTAATCCTATTGTTAGTGTATCGAGTGTTTCAGAGAAATTCAGAGGTACACCATTAGGTCGTGTTACCGTATTAATTTGACTAACCAGCACATCTCCATCTGATGTTAAACCGAATTCTTGCTCAATAGCCTCAGCATATTCTTCAATTTGCTGTAGTTTTACCAAATCATACATTGGATCATTAGTTGCTGAAAGGGGATTACTAAATTGCAGAACAACTTTGATGGGATAAAGCTGTCCTTTTGGGAAATTCCCCTCCATGGCTTGAAAACCATCCATGGATTCAACATTAAGGGGGAGTAGATCAGCGGTGTCATAGCTCACGCGAATATCCATTGTTTTAACAGTAAAGAATGCAGTAACCGCTAAAAATGCTAATATTACTGGCCATGGATGTTTAACTGTCCAGTGGCTCATCCTTTTAATTGAAATTCTCCTTGGCTTATCGTTCTTACGTCGACCCTCTTTTTCTGCCTTAATATCTGCTTGAATTTTTTCTCGATTTTTGTCATATTCCTTTTGGAAATTTCGGGGGAAGAAGACTTTATCCCCAAGGAAGTGTAAAAATATTGGAATGATTGTCAAAGCGGCTAATAATGAGAACGCTATTCCTACCATAGGCCCTAAACCAAGTTGATTCAATAGTGGGAAAGTTGAAAGAAGAAGACTTCCAAAACCAATCATCACGGTTGACCCAGAGGAAACAACCGATTCTCCTGCATGAATTGTCGCTTCACGAATGGCTAAGTATCTATTACGCCCGTATTGACGTTCTTCTTTGTACCGCCACAGGATGAACAGACAATAATCAACACCTGCGCCAAGCATTGTAACAGATAAAAGTGCCAACATTAACGTGGGGATTTCTTGAGCAGACAACGTTACAACAATGAATACAAAACCGATAGCTTCTACAATAGCAATTCCAATCGCTAATAATGGGATAATAGGAGCAATTATACTAAGGAAGACAAGCGACAAAAGACCGATTACTAATATGACTGCGACAATATCCACAGTTTCTATATCCTCGTTGATCGAATGAGCACTATCGTACAATTGTGCGAGTCCACCAGTCACCCAATAATCAAGATCATCGTCAAGATTATTAGCCGTGACCAATTCTCTTAGCATTGCTCTGATAGGTTCGACTGAATCGGAATAACTTTCACCCTCTTCACTTTCTGGAAAAGATATTACCAATAAAGTGGTTTTGTTATCAGCTGAAATCAATGACTTAGTTACTGCTTGTGGAAGGGTATGAATGGTTGGTTCAGGGATAATTAAGGTAATTTGCGATACTAGAGTCTGACCAATACCCCCTGTAATATGTAGAGTTGTGATATTACTTCCTGGGACAGTGCTTGCATATAGATTAACCACTAATTCTGTGAAATTAATTGATGCTAAAAGCTGGGTCGTATTAAGCTCAATAGAACCTAAATCTGATTCTCCAAACATGGAGGGATCGAAAAATGACGTGATATCCGTACTTTCTAAGATGGTGACAAATAGATTGACAATTATATCCTGAAGAACTTGCGTAGGAAATCCTGTATCGCGATACAAGACTGCTAACGGAATGATTTGGGTGTTTAAAGCATTTGTAAGAATTGAAACATTCATTGGAATATCTGAAACATATTGTGACAATATACCAGCAGATAATTGTACTACGAAGGATTGTAGTTCTGTTTCATTTTTTATTGTTAATCCAATTACTTCCGAAATCGATTTCGTTGTACTGATTTCTGATATCTTGAAAGAAAGGGGAACCCCAGCGTCAGTAAAGTTCATACTACTAAAGATCGTACTTGCATAAACCTGGAATGTGGAATTAGTAATCCCCATCATACGATCTAAAACACCTAACTGAGAAAATTCCACATTAGGGCTTGTGAACGGTGTACCAAGAAAATCACCAAACAGTGGACCACCAATCATTGCAGATGCATTCCACAAAGTTGACCAAGTATCCTTGAGAATCAGTAAAGATTGATATTCTGATGATAGACGGTATCCTTGGATATTAGTAGGATTGTTAATGACCCATTGTTGGAACGAAGACCCATTCACAATGTTGAACACAATCTCATTTAGAGTTGGATCTCCGAAAGCAGGAATAGTTGACATAGCTACCCCAAGGGGAACACCAAACGGAATGTAGGTCATATTTGTTGATGTGTAAGCCAACGATGATAGAGTGTAATCCTGATTAGGTAACCCATACAGTACTCCAGCCCATGTATTATTAATTGCGTCAAGATCGTTCGGGATTGTCAATCCTGTAAAATATGCTGTAGTATAGTTATTAAGATAGAAGATTGCACGAGAAAGATCAAACCATAGTCCCATATATTGGATGGGAGCATTATGCAATCCTTCAATGAGAGTACTATTCACTGTTGGAACCAAATCTCCTGATAAATCTAAAACACCCTGCAAGGATTCTAATCCTGCCTTTAGTTGCGAATCAGCCATAATGGCTTCAAATAGATCATTTAATGTTACTACTGAAACGTTTACTAATCTACCAAGCATATATTGTTGATTAAGTGAAGTTAAGGGTGTAAATTCTAACGCACCATACATAGGCCCGTTCAAAGTTGTTTCATTTGCAAAGTTAGCACCCCATACACTTTCTAACAGGAGTAGCAATTGATTGACCGCTGGTATGTGTTCTACTGGTACAGTACTTCCCATTGATTGATTAAAGAATCCTAACACTAAATCGTTTAGCAAGACATCTATCATAAAATCAGGAGTTAGTAAAGGATTGATTACTCCAAATGTAGCTAAATAAGCTTGTAGAACCATAATTTGATTAAGTTCTCCCGTTGTATTATCCCATACAGAATATAAAGTGTCATAATCAGAAGCATAGAAATAGGATTCATATGCCGTTGTAAGGTTTGAAAGGTAATAGATACTACGGGCGAAATCATAATAAGTTAATAGATAGAAATCTAGCATCTGAGCAAACATTTCGATGGACTTAGCTAAAATAGTATACTCACCTAATAATTCTTTCATTAAAGTAATATTACCCTGATAATCGTTGAGTATAGGCAACATGTTTGTCGTAAGTGTACTCTGAAGTTCGAGCATGGTTTCCTGAAAAATCTCTTGGATATCTTCTTCCAATGATACCCAAGAAGTCAGATTTACTTCTGGAATTTCTTCTTCTAACTGGAGTTCGGTGTTTAAATCCTGAATAAGAGAGACAACCTGTTCATTAAAAACATCTAGCGATTCGTTTTTACTCTGCAATAGAATAACCACACTAGAATCCGATCGACCAGGGAACTCTTGTTCAAGTATGTAATCTGCATTGCCTGATTCTAAATTTTTAGGTAAAAATCCTGCAAAATCTGCATTAGTTGCTGTAAAAGCTCTCAAAGCGAAGGGTACAAACGTAATTGTTAGAATTAATACCATTGGCACGATAAACTTTTTGTATGATTGATTAATATCAGCTATAAATTCAAATGGGTTTCTCAATACAATCCCTCAATTTTTAGCTAAGAATAAAATTGTAAACATCGAGAAAGCATTAATCGCGTTCTCCTTTATAAATATTTCAATTGTGTGCAATTATGGAAAATATTAAAAAACAGTTAATCATAGTAGAATTACAAGTTGAGACACCTTGCCCCTGACCACTCCCGACGAAGAATCATTAAAACAGGTAATTACGGAATTCACCACTCTTTTTGAGGCGTGGCTCAATGATGCTGGTGCTGGTCCTTATGCTGGACGGATCTTAATGACAATATTACTTTCTGACACTCCCTTAACTCAAAAGGATATTGCAAACAGGTTAGGAACATCAGTATCAACCGTTTCTCGTAATATAAAACTTATTACAGACAGTCCACCTTTAATTATGAAAACAAAGATTCCTAATACCAAAGAATGGCAATATGAGAAACGATCGAATACACCTGTTGTCCTTCTCAGTGGAATGATATTATCCTTTACCTCAATGCTCAGAAATAATGTCACTCCAATGACAAACGCGTTACAGCGTATGGGAAATTTAAGTGAGGAATTTCTAACAAGACCTGATACCAAACGCTTTCAAAACACTCTTGAAAACCTGTTATCAGCAACAAAAATCATGTTGGACGAATTGGATAGTTTGCTCGTTAGCTTTCAAGCCCAAACCACAGAGGGATGAGAGCGTTTATTTGAAGGATCTTTGATCGCTCTTGCCTTCAGAGGTACATTAAAAAAGCAATTAAAATCCCCATTATATACTCGTTAATTTTCTCCTTGAGTGATAACTATGGGAAACATTGAATATACTTTTTATGAGTCTGGTAAAGGATTTGAAAGGGTTCAAGCTGATCTATTTAATAGCAATACTAGGAGCAATGTTTCAGCAGAAGATATTGAACAAAAAATCATTAGAAATAAAAAGGACCCCCGATTATTACGTTACGCTTTTACTGAAGAAAACAAACCCTTAGCATATATTCAAGCATCCCAAGTGTCAAGTACAATCTATTATCTTGGTTATCCATGGTGTACAACTGATTGTCCCCCTTCTGTTCAGGAGAAACTGTTCTCCGATATGTTGACGTATTTAAAGTCAAAAAAACCTAAGGAAATCCAATATTGGATTAGGTTTGATTGGCCACAAGTCAAGGATTTCTTCTTAGAAAGGGACTTTAAACTTAAAGTTAAGGGCTTAGAATACAGCTTTGATATCGAAAAACTAAGCAATCAACACATTGATCAATTATCGAAATATAAATCACGTTTAGCTGCAGAGGATGATATTAATTCATTGATAGACCTTGGGAGAAGCGATAAGGAACTTCACGAGGCAGGTTTAACTGAAGAATTTTTCCAAGATTATTTCAAGAACAAAGTCCTGAAGGATGGCCATTGCATTATCATCTCTCATGATTCGCAAGATGTTTGTGCCAGTGCACCCCTTTTAGATCAACCCTCTAGTGATTCTCCAAATCTTCTGTTACGTTTTACTGCTACTCGTCCAGGTTATGAGGAGGCTTGGCCACTCTTACTTACTGAGATAGCAAAAGAATGTAAAAAAGCTGGTTGGACTAGACATGCATTACATTTGAATACAGATGAAGGGAGCAATATTGCAACCACACTGCTTCAATTTGGACCAACAATTACTGAAAATTATTCTCTCTTTACATTGGAATTAAGCCAATAATTAATGAATCTTCTAAAAATCTAGAGATTCAATCTTAATGTTACAATTCTTATTTGAGTGTGAAAAATCTGTTATTTTTAATCACAAACGATGATGGCATTGATGCAATCGGGTTAAAAGAGCTGGTTATAGAAATAAGCTCATTAGGAGATGTAGTTGTTGTTGCTCCATCCACACAACAATCAGGTAAGGGAAAATCAGTGACCTATACTACACCAGTCCGAGTTCACACAGAAGAAAATTACCTTTCTGATTTGGATATTTATACCTATTCTGTTAATGGTACACCAGCAGATAGTGTGATAATTGGTCAAAAGTTATGTATGCAACATTTTAGCAAAATCCCTGACTTCATTCTCAGTGGAATAAATCATGGTGATAATACTTCAGTTCATGCCATTTTCACATCAGGTACTTGCGCAGCCGCTTTAGAGGGAGGAATTCTAGGGATTACATCTATAGCGTTCTCTTTAGAACTACCTGATAATGAACTTTTCGAAAAAAATCAGAATTCTTCTTCGAGGTTTAGAATAGCTGCAAATCATGCAAAAGATATCATTAAGTACATTTTATCTAATCCTCTCCCAAATTCAGTAAAAGTACTTAATGTGAATTTTCCTAATAGTGTAGATTTAGCTACAAAATGCAAAGTTGTTAGACTTTGTCCAGTCAAGTATATAGATAAAGCAATTGAAGCTCTAGATCCTCGAAATATTCCAGTTTACTGGCTTTGGGGACTAGTACAGGAAAATCTGCCAAAGGACACTGACAGTTATGTTTTGATTAATGAAAAGCTAATTACAATATCCCCAATTTCCTTAGATTTAGGAAGTAGTCAATTAGCAGAAATAAAAAATTATTTCTCTAAATAAGCCTTAATGACATAATGATCAAGTTTCGTCTTCTAAAGATTTTAGAATATTGCTAACTTGGTTTTGATACGTTAAAAGCACCTGACCAAGAGAATCGAAGGCTTTGACTACGTTTTCTCCTGTTTGTGCAGAGGTTGTATGGAATGGGACTTTCAATTCATTATTTTCGTATTCATCATGATACTCGTTCTCAATGCTACTGATGAAACTTTCGACGGGTTCGATATAAGAAAAATCTGATTCTACTAAATCGGATTTATTTCCAAGGATCATTATGGGAACTTTGCGTTGAGAATAAATGAAAATCTCTTCCTTCCATTTTTCGAGAGATTGTAACGAAGTTGGGCGTGTGAGGTCAAAAACAAGAATACCTGCTCGTGCACCACTAAAATACATATTTCTGATAACATCAAATCGTGCTTGTCCTGCTAGGTCCCATAACTGAAGACTAAGCGTCTTTCCATTATGCTGCAATTGGAATGTTGAAATATCGGTACCTATAGTCAATAAATAATTTGTAGTGAATGCTTTTCCAAGCAAGTGTTGAATAAGAGCCGTTTTTCCTACTCCTCCATCCCCAAGAACACATACTTTGAAATTTGTACGGAATATTCCCTCGGCGAAATCCATTTTTGCCCGTGGCATGATTCTATCTTCCTAAGGTATATGTTTCCCTTTTCGTGTAAATAACGCTTCTTTCTTAAAGCAAATATTTAGTTTCTTCCTTATTTCTACGTAATAGTTGCCTCTTAGAAGGATTTTCTTCCTCTAATTCTAAGAATTTCATTCTCATATATTTTTCCAATCTAGAACCTTTGAAGTTGTAATTTATTACAATAAAGATAAAAAACCTAACAAAATTGCCGTCTCAGTGCAGTCAGTTCGAAAGTAAATTGACATGAAACATCAACAAATTATTAGAGATGGAAGATGTGACTGAGGCCATTATAGATATTGGTTACGATTGCCAGATTTCAAAAGATAGTTTGATTGTTAAGAATCCAGACCATGATTGGTTTAGGATATTCCTACGAAGATATTATGTTCATACTAAAGATTATCAATACCTTTTCGGATCCACTCAACCTGGACGACGCCCTGATCGCGCATATTATATGGTACCAGAAGGGTATCGACTAGGAGAAGGACAAAGGGCATTTGATCGTGAAAGAGGGAAGAAACTATATGATGTTGTTCTCCGTTACCTTAAAGAGGAAAAAGTACCTGTTATTGTTCAAGATGGAATACAAGGAGAGCATGGTTATGAAATTGGTCTTCGTATAACCATTAGCGTCAAAAATCCTCACTCAGCATATATCGGTTGGTTTGGAAAACTGATGGTATTTCCCCCAAAAGAGGATCAGAACATAGATTGTTGGAATTTTATAATTCAAGAACCATTACCATTAGTGTATGTAAACGAAATACGGGAATTTTGGCCAAACTTCGATCCTAATGAACCTATCACATTATATGATTTCACTGAAATGGATCAGAATAAACGTCGTGTCATAAGTTTACGTGTTGATTACTTTGGAGGAGCCTACAAAAAGCCTAACCTCACTATGGTATGGAATAAAGCCGAATCTGATGGTTTTATTTCGTACCATGCAGGAATGACTTCAGATAGAGTTCTCAAAGGATTATCAGGGACAGGAAAAACCACTTTGACCGTTGGTCCTGAACTAGAGCAAGATGATGCATGTATTGGAAAGATAATTCGTGATTCTGAAACCAATAAAATTGATAAAGTTCAGTTGATTGGACTAGAGGCAGGATCTTTCGCAAAATCTCAAAATTTAGGCCCCCTATGTCCTGAATGGCCAGGTCTCATGAAATCCTTAGAAGTGGATGAAAATGGTGAACATCCTGTCGTTCTGGCCATGAATATTGATAGTGAAAATGTCAGTTACAAATTGAAGAAAATAAATGGATATACTGTAAAAGTTCCTGAAGTTGATGAAGGCAAAGAGCCAGGTTCACTACTTTGCACACGATATCACAGTTCGGGAACCACTAACGGTCGTTTTATCTTTTCCTTTTCTGAGCTAAACCCTGATTGGGGAAAAAGCAAAACACACCGATATTTGAAAACAGTAGTTCTTTCGATGAAGCGGTTTGATTACATGCACCCCATGTTTCGTGTGGTTGATCCAGTGGTTGCTGTCGCACTTGATAGTGCTGTTGAATCAATAATTACCTCAGCCGTTGCTGCTCAAAAACCTGGAACGCGTGTACGTAGCTATTCAGCCACCGACTTCATGGCACGTGAACAATGTCATCAAGCCTTATTAAAATGGGAAATGTACAGAGATATGGGTCTCGGCCCTGATGGTAAACTTGCTTTTATTGTTATTAATACTGGTGCTATTGGTGAACATGATATCAATGGAAATAAAATTCAATTAACAGATGAAAACGGGGAATTTATACCAAAAATTGATCGAAATACTGGAAAAATCCTCCGAAATGAACTAGGAGAAATCGTTTATCAAGGTCAAGGGAAGAAAATTAGAGTTCCTCACTCAAAACAGTTGTTAGATTTAGCAGAACATCGTAAAATTGAAAAATGGTTACCTCATCCCATTTTCGGGAAGCGAATTCTTATTCCAGAACCTAAAGAACTTGAGGATAAATGGAATATGAAACGATTTGGAAGGATGTTCAACCGTTTGCGTTATTATAGTGAAAAGGAATATCTAGCTTTCGTTGTAAGAGATATAAAAGAACGAAGTAATTTTTTGAAGAAACTTTTCAAAGGACAAACCTGTGAAAAGGAACTAGACGAAGTTATCAATGTTTGGCGTAATATGGATATTCCAGAGCCTGAAAAATTAGAAGAATTCTATAGAAAGTACTTTTGGGACTACTGAGAGGTTAAACTTCTCTCATATTTTTCTTATCTCTGCCACGCTGGTTTATTTACAACCACCACTGGACTAGTTGACGCGTCATCAAATTTCTCGTTGCTAGACTTATAATCTTCCATAGATTGATCTGAATGAGTTTTAGGACTTAAATCGGGACTATTGCCATATTTAGCAAAATACAAAATTGCATCTCGAACGAATAACGATTTTCTTTTCTGGTCAATTAGGGATAGAATTTGTTCAACTTCACTCGAGATTCGAATAGTGAGACGAGGTGATTCACCTTTGGATAGACTTTGTCGTGGAATTTTCAACACCATTTCTTATTTTGTCAGACAAAAACTAATACTGTCTGACATTATCGGTAATTGCTACATCTTAAATATTTTTCTTGATTTAGTCATACGAATCAGTTGTAAATTATGTCATCCATTCTTTGTGATAACGAGTTTTCTTCTATGTTATATATTAGAGATTTAAACAGTAACCCTCACAGAAATTTTCACAATTAACTAGGGATGTAGAACTGGTTTGACGTTTAAAAATGTCCTTGACAATTTTCCTTTATTAGAAAAGAGAAATTACCTCTCTACTGCAAGTATAGGATTAGTTCCTATTTCTGTCATCGAAAAATCAACTGATATATTCACTGAATTAGCTCAGGGAGGAACAATTGCTCTAGATGAAGAAAAAGAAGTATATATTTACGAAAATTTAAGAAATGAAAGTTCCAAATTGCTAGGTTGTAGCAAAGAGGAAATTGCAATTTTTAATAGTGTTACAGAAGCATTGAATATTATTGCATGGAGTATAGGTCTGAAGTCTGGAAATGTAATCTCTACGTCTGAAGAATTTCCTAGCGTTACGTATCCTTGGATACGACAAGGAAAGGATAGCTCTCTCAACCTAGAGTTCATTAAATCAAAGGAAGGATGTATTTCAACGGAGGAGCTAATAAACAGGATTGACAAAAATACTGAGATAGTTGTGCTAAGTCATGTTGAGTATTCCACAGGGCAAAAGTTTGATCTTGCAGAGATTGCAGAAGCTGCACACGAAGTTGATGCTCTTTTAATTGTTGATGGAATTCAAGCAGCAGGTTACTGTCCCCTTGACGTTAAAAAGTGGAACGTTGATGTATACATCACTGGAAGTTACAAATGGCTATGTGCACCATTTGGAACCGCTATATCTTATATTTCTCCCATTCTATGTGAAAAGCTTGAACCTGCTTTTGCAGGATGGAGGTCAGCGGATGATATGTGGAATTTCAGACCAGAAGAACTAGTTTTTACAAACAATGCTAAGAAGTTTGAGTATAGTACTAGTGCCTATAGTGCAAAAATTGGATTAGCAGAAGCAATCCATTATATACTTAATCTTGGAATTAACAATATTGAAAATTATTCTGAGAAACTAATAAAAATTCTTTTAGAGGAGCTAGAGCATATCAAAGGAGTGAATTTAATAAATCCACCTTCACGTGGATCTATTGTAACATTTAACATGAATCAAACAGATATAACAAAGATTGGAAAACTGCTTGGATTATTACCAAGACCCATCAACATTACAATAAGACAGAATAGACTACGAATATCTCCGCATTTCTACAATACAGAATCGGACATTCTTGATTTTATCAAGGAATTCAAGAAGATAATAAAAAAACATGAATAATGTAACTATAATTGTAATACTAATTCAAAACTTGGTTCATACCCGACCCTGAAACTCATAATAAGTTTGGTACAAGTCCCGATATACATCGTTGTCCTTCATTAACTCCTCATGAGTCCCATCACCAATGATTTCTCCCTGATTAAATACTAAAATTCGATCTGCTGATATAATTGTTGATAACCGGTGTGCGACTACGATGCTTGTCCGTCCTCTAAATAGATTATCAATACCATCTTGAATTAAGCTCTCAGTATAGGCATCAACTGAAGCAGTGGCCTCATCTAAAATTAGAATTTTCGGGTCAGCGACTAATGCACGAGCAAAGCTAATCAATTGTCTTTGTCCCAAGGATACTTTGGCTCCTCTTTCACCAACATCAGTCTGTAGTCCCTCTGGAAGAAAATCTACAAAATCAATAACGTGTGTTGACATAATTGCCGATTGAAGAGTCTCAGCACTAACCTCATTTTGGGAACCATATCTTATGTTCCCTTCGATCGATCCACTAAATAGAAAGGGATCTTGTAATACAATACCTAAAGTACTTCGATAAGCATCGATATCATAGGCTTTAATCGAATATCCATCTAGATAGATGTCGCCAGCCTGAAATTCATAAAATCGTGCAAGTAGAGAAATAAAAGAGGTTTTTCCTGATCCTGTATGACCTACTAATGCTATATTTTGTCCTGCAGGGATTGTAACATTTAAATGTGAAAATAAAGGAGTTTCATCTTTTGTATAACCAAATGTGACATCTTTAAACTCAATATGTCCTTGCACATCAGCTCCTGGAATAATATTACCCCATTTCATCTCGCTAGGAATTTCAATCAAAGAAAATATACGCTCTGCGGCGGCTCGACCTATCTGAAATTGAGCAATTTGTTGTGAAAAACTTATTAGAGGCTGAATTAATAGTAAAGAATAACTATAGAATAGCCACAAATCTCCAAGTGTTATAGATCCGTCAATAACAAATCCCCCCCCAGACGTTACAATTAAAAAGTATATTAGGGTGGAAACGAACTCTAGGATAGGAAACATTGTGGAAAATACTAAAGATCGTCTAATATTCGCTCGCAAATTCTCATTATTGAGCTCAATAAACTCCTCTATATTCTGAGCTTCTCTAGCAAAACTTTTCGTAACCATGATTCCAGCAATGCTTTCTTGAGTAGCCCCATTTACAGACCCTACTGTTCGTCTACAAATACGATTATATCGCATGAGCAAATATCCCAAGCCAATTGTAAACGTAAAAATTATTGGAGCAATCATAAATAATATCAGTGTTAACACTGAATGTATATAAAACAAAATTCCAATCATGCCAATTATAGTAATTAAATTTGCAGCAAGTTCCACGAAAATTAGCATGAAATTGCCAAGTTCCCAGGCATCATTTACAACACGACTCATAATTCTTCCTGTTTTATTTTTGTCGTAAAATGAGAGATCATGGGCCTGTAATTGAATGAACATCCTTAGACGTAATGTGGTCACTGTTTTTGCAATTATTGACCATTCACTGCGAATAATTAGGTAGAGACTGATCCACAAGAATATAGTTCCAAGTAAATTTCCCCAACCAAGGAATTGGACAAACTCAAAATTTGGACCAGGCTTATTCAGTTCATTAATAGCTTCACGCAGAAATAAAGGAACAATAATACTTATTACTGTATTTACCATAAACAGAGAAAGTACAAGAAGAAGTCTCATCTTTTCTGCTACTGCAAAGACCCATAAACGGGTAAGAATATCTCTAATAGAGTATTCTTGATCATACTCACTTTTTTGGGCGCTACTAAACGACATCTTAATTTCCCTCTATGACTAACGGAGGTAGTGTCATATAGCGTTTGAAAATTCGTATATATGGCGCAAAACTCGTAATTAATTCTGCGTGAGTCCCAATTCGTACAATATTACCCTTTTCCATAAAAATAATTTTGCTTGCAGTCTTCAGAGTAGCTAATCTATGAGTAATAATGATGGTAGTTCGACCTTTCTGTATGTTTACAATAGCCTTTTGGATTCGTTCCTCCGTTGCTGCATCAACAGCTGAGGTAGCATCGTCCATAATTAGAATTTTTGGGTCAGCCAAAAACCCACGTGCCATTGCAATTCGTTGACGCTGTCCACCACTCAGTGTAATCCCTCTCTCTCCTACAACGGTATCATATCCTTCATGAAATTCTTGTATAAAGTCATGAGCTTGAGCAGCGATAGCTGCCGCCATAATTTCCTCATTTGTGGCATTATCCTTTCCATAAACGATATTATTTCGAATAGAAGTAGAAAAAAGAAAGGTATCTTGTTCTATTACTCCCACGAGTCGACGTAGAGCTTTCATATCCCAATTTTTCACATCAACATCGTCTATTAAAACAGCCCCTTTCGTCACATCATAAAGGCGATAAATCATCTTCCCCAAGGAAGTTTTTCCACATCCAGTAGGCCCTATGATTGCCACAGTCTCTCCTGGTTTTATTGTTAAAGAGACATTATTTAGCACTAAAGGGCTATTTTCTTTGTATGAGAAAGATACGTCTTCAAATCTTATATGCCCTTGAGCTTCATCCTCAGGAACATAATCTCCAGTTTCTATAACATTGTCATGAATTACAACATTAAATATCCGTGCAGCTCCTGCAAAACCTAAAAGGGTCATATCTAAAATCCAACGAAGAAACATTGTTGGCATAGCAAGTATACTCGTAAGACCCAAAAATGTTATTAGCTCAGCCATTCCAACCGATTGTATATAGGCAGAATAACCAAATATACTGACGTTTAAGGCTCCTAACAAAGTGATATCGATAAGATACACTCCTGTAATAAATATCAATGCAGTTGTTATCCCTAAAACTAAACTAGGAATATAAAATGCTGAAGTCACTCCACGTGTTTTCAGAATGTCTTCTAAATCTTCAAGTGTTGATGAAAATTTCTTTATTTCCTGTTCCTGAACGGAAAAGGTTCTAACTACACGAACTCCAGTCAGATTTTCCTGTAACTCCGAATTCATTCGTGCTACAATAGCCTGTCTCCGTTTAGACATTGGATGTAATTTTCTTCCAAAACGTATCAAAAAGAAAATATAGAGTGGTAATGTGAGTAAGAATACCATCGAGAGTGTGGGTGACGCAATAAACATAGCAATCCATGTAAAAAACAATGTAGACACTGTAGTTACGGTTATTCTCACTCCAGGTGAGATTGAAGCATTTATTTGACGGGTATCTCCTGTGGCCATCTGAATCAGATCTCCCGCCCGAGCTGTATCATGAAAGCTCATTGATTTGGTCTCGAGATTCTGATAAAATTCAATTCGAATTTGCATTTCGACATACTGTGCAATTATTTCATTTAATGCCGCTGCAATGGAGTTTGTTACAAGTTTCATTAAACCAATTGCAATAACAAGTGTTCCTGCACTCAAAATTAGTCCAAGATCCCCTGATGGAATTGTTCCGAAAACATACCCCAGTATAAATGGAATTAGAGTTTGAAGAAATATACCGATCACCGTAGTGACCGAAATAATTAGAATTTTCCATCTATGTTTAAGAACATGACCTAATAGCCACCACTTGTACCCACGCGAGTACCAGCGTTGAGAAAGATAAATCTGGTTACGGCTAGCGGAGTCATAATTCAATTTGAATGGCCTCAAAAAAGAACTGGGGGGGCTAAACGTAATTATATTCCCCGTTATATTTTTGTTGGTTTGAAAGCTCTGTTGGTGTGAATTTCCTCCGATTTTCGAATTATTTGCGGAAATACAGGGCAAGAATTTATTAATTCTCTCTCCGTTCATAAGTTAATGCGATTTCCAGATCTACAAATTCCTTGGCTTTATCCTGTCACTCATGAAAGAAAATTATTTTCAGGACGAGTTTTTGAGATTCAATATACTAGAATCTTGGTTAGTATATTGACCATAGTTAGTCTAACTGCGGTATTTTTTTTATCATTAGGAACAATAGAGGGAATTTTGCCTTTATTGGTTTATTATTCACGTTGTTAATATTTTTTCCGCTTTTCATAACTCCTTGGGATCTTGCTTTGTCCAATAAGCGCTTTGTTGGGAGAAAACGATTCTGGAATATTTCCATTTTCTCGAAAACTCATTCCTTTAACCTGGAGTTCATTGAAACCATTAATATTACTCCACGGATCAAAGTAGGATTTATCCTTACAGGTTTTTTCCTGATTCAACAAGCTCTAATGGTTCTTGAGTTTAGTTTTTCTCAAAAACTTTCGTTGCCAATCGAGATTGACATCTTGGTATTATTATTAGAACAGATCGTAGGTGATATAGGGACTCCTCTCAATTCATTCCTAATCGATTTGTTAAATCCATATATTGATACATTACCACTTTTGGGATTATTGCTCCTATTAATCGGTATTCTAACTTTTTTGTTTGGATTTCCAAATAGGATTGAATAAAGGAGTACCGAGAAAATTTATTCAGGAGGTTCATTTGGGCGTTTTAGAGCGAGTACATCATACTATGCATCATGAAGATCAAGAAGATATTAATGTAGTAGAATTTCCGTTAGAAAGCTCCAACATGTTAAAAAAAGCACTAATCTATGCTCAAACACCGAATGAAAAAACCGTTCTCAAGTTTTTAGATCAAAAACCGGCACAAGCAGAAGAATTGTGCCAGAACATTCCAGAGCTATCTCACGATCAAATTGACGAAGTATTATCTACATTACAAGAAAAAAATCTTGTGAAGTATGAAATAGACACAGATGTATGGCGAATTTCCGACAATGAAACCATATCGTCATAATCTACAGATAACATCCCCGATTAAATTATTTATATTTGGACTAATAGCTATGAATTCACATTTTTATCTTGAAAGAAATCCTCACCCCATGCATACTCAACTTATCTCCCTTGGAGTATTAAGTCACAACACATTCTATCCAACAATGGCTGCGGATGTTTTTGAAATTCTTGTGAAAGAATCACGATTTCAAATAAAGGATGAAGAAGGTCAGAAATACTCTCTCAACGAATTTCATGAAAAGATTATGTACTCATTTAGTAATTCTCCACCAGTAATTTCACTAAACGCATTACCCTGAAGGCTTAAAATTCGATTAGAAAAGCTGTTCAATTGGATTGAATAGATTAAATTTATCTACTCTTTCGCTTTCTTTAACATCTACCATCATTTTTCGTATGAGGGCAGCTGCGTATTCTAATCCTTCATCCTCAAAAATTGAAATATGTTCATGTCCACTCACCTTCCACCCTGTTTTCGGGCTAAGTTTTTTGAGTTCTGAGACAAGATCAGTAATATCTGCTTCACTTGCTAGCAAATTGTTTAGGATGGTATCTTTTATTACATCTACGGTTAAATCATCCATATTAACTTGAGGTTCGGCACCTGCTTTTGGGTATTTTTGAAGTAAATCAACCCAATTCGTATCTAATTCTAGCATACTTGGTCTCATATCATTAAGTAAACTGAGGATTTGCATTTGGTCACCTTTAGGTTTTGTTAGCTCTTGTGTTAATGCTCTGCTAAAAATCCTGCAATTTACTAAACTAAATCCAGGTAAAAGTACTTTTCCTTGTCGAGCATTACCAGGTACCAATCCAGTGAAATATTTTGACTCTAAGGAATTAATAATGACCTGTTCTAGTGTTGTAAAAGGAATTACATTACTTAGTAGGTGAATTTTCCTCTCTGTAATACGGAAACCACGACTATAATATACTATCGGGGAAGTTTTAGCTTCTTTTAAACCGTCTACGATAGCCTGTGCAAAGTTCTCTGCCTCTTTACGAATAATTTCATTCAAATCTCGTTTTGTTATAACCGCAGCTATAGGGTAATTGTCATAAGGTAAGAAGGAGGAAATAGATGAAGCTTGTGATAAGGAGTTTAGCCAGAATTTCTTAGTACAGGAATCTAAAATGATAATCATACCTTCCGCTGTACTACCGAACCGTTCACGTAATTTTTGCCATTTTTGCTGTCCACCTACAGGCAATAATAAACTAAAAAATCGTCCTTCATCAAATGAAAGTCGTAAATATTCTGTTTCAATTGTACCGCCAAAATCTTCCTCATAACTCATTGATTGATCTGTACGAGCAGCTAGTTTGGTTACTAACGCAGTTTTACCACCAGCTTGAGTACCTACTACAAGGAGTCTTCCCGCATTGATTGATTCTTCTCGTGTGTCTGACATAACTTCAACTCCAATTGTACTTAATATTTCCAATAACCGTCATAAGATCTTTAGGATCTCTAGCACGTGCTTTTTCCAAGACTAAATGCAAATTGTTCTTTTCAGGACCCAAAGAAAGGTATTTATGAGGTCGATAAACAATTTCAACAGGATCAATACCTGCTTCATCCATAATATCGACTTCTTTAAAGGCTAATGCAGATATTCCCTCAGGACTAGTATCATAATAGATAATATATGTTAAATCATCAACAGTAAATACTGTTTGTCTCAACTTAACATTATTATGAAGTGAGGAAACTTTAAAAGATGGAAGAGATAAGGCTTCAATCACAAGTGATTCTAACAGGAGATTTGTATCGTAAAACCAGGGATAACCGGCCATTTGGGCATAGCGATATTCAAATTCGAATCCAGAACGTACCCAGATACTCATATTCTCAGGATGCACTCCTTTTTCGTCATGGTATATTCCGCGCTTAAAATCAATCGCTACTTGAAATATTGGTACAAATTTCTTCGCTGTAATTAAAGAGGTTGTATCTTCGCTTGAGAAAATATTCTTTAACAATCTAACAGATTGAATTTCCTCGTGAATAAGCGTTTCTTCAAGAATTTTCATTAGTTGTTCGCTAACATGATTCCATATTCTCACTGGGAGTTTATTGGTTAAGATATAATTTCCATCAATTAGATCATTCCGATCTACCCTTCCTGATAGAATAATATTAGCTAGTTTCTGACAAATCTCTAAAACATCAAATTTAGGTTGGCGATCACTCAGCATAAAGAGAGTAGATCGAAGAATTTCTGTTTCAACCCCGCTGTAGTCGTAAATCCATGCACGTGAGGGAATTTCCACTACATTGTCAATTACAAATTGCGAACTTTGCATAAATGCGTTATTTTGTTTCAATTTATGAAACGGTGCAAGGATTCTTTCAAATGTCCCTTGAAGATTTCCGATATTACCTAGAATTTCACTATTGCGGTGTTTATCCATCACTGAAAGACCGAGTAGGTGTTCTTTCTTAAGTCTTAATTCCCCAGGTTGGTCATCTCCCAGACTACTTCCCATAGTTTTCATACGCATGACGTCTGAAAGCCATGCGATGAATTTACCGATAGGATATTTGTCTATAGATGAATCATAGAATGTATTTAAACCCTTTCTGAGTTCGTCTCTAGGATAACCTGGTAGTAAATTATCCATAATTGAAAACACTTGACCTTCATTAAAATGCCCATCACTTGGATCCCGTTGGTATTTAGACCATTCAAATTGCTCTTCGATCCGTCTAAATGTGAGAGATGTCTCAATTAGGCTATCAATTTGATGAAAAGATTGCTTTGTTTGTGTTTTATGGGTTAATACGTCCTCTGATAATGCTGTTAGTATTAAAGCATCAGTTAGTACGTTTTGTTTACGATAAGTATTGTTTGGACCAAAGTAAATATTCCGAACATCATTAACTGCTTCTCTGACATTTGTATATTCACTATAAGGCCAGAGGACTAAACCAAAAAGTTCTGGTAGTTCATGACGATGAGCCGATTGGAGTAGTTTCAGACGTTGTTCAAGTATATATGCGCGTAATGAGTCGATATCAGAAAATAAGGACTTAATACTTGCATTTTCACTGTTCACTACATCCTTCCAGTAAGTAACATCTTCTTCAGTAATTAAATGCTTTATTTGGGTTTGAAGATCGTGTAAATGTGACTCTAATCCAAATAGATTATCATTAATTGGGACAATCACTGGAGCTAGCCACTGCTCAATCATTTGATAAGATAGGAAGAATTTTTCAGTCATTAGTTGAATATCTTCAAGATCTGAGGGTAAATTTCGAGCGGAACGAATTATATCTAGCTGGGGAAATAGATAATTTATACCAAGTTCTCCATATGCCTCTTCCAATTGTTTTTCAATATTCGATAAATCAACCATCTTTTTATTCCTCCTGTACTCCACCAACAGAGGTGTTGGTTAATAATTCCAGAAATTTAAATTCTTCTTTAAACAACTCTATAAACGATTGAGTAATTTTCCTTTGTTGCAAAATAGAGATTTTTCCTCCTCCAAATGCTAATTCAGTACTTTTTAATGCGAGTATGCTTGAATATATATCGGCTATTGAAGCTTCATCGTCAACGAGATTCTGTGCTTTGTTACCGTACTGTTTCGCTAAATTCTGTGGCGTATCGGTTGTTTCCATTAGCTCTTTTCTTATATCCATATCTCCTGTTTCGGTGAGAGCTGCCTTTACTTCTTTCTCTAATTCACTGAAATATACTTCTCCTCTTGGAACCAATCTATCATAAGTAAATTTGAAAGCATCTTCTATAGATTGTTCCTCTGATTCGCTCCCCAAATATGTATGCATATTTGTTACAACATTTAATACTTCTGCTTCCACTTCCTCTTTTAGAACGTGTTTTTCAAGATTATTTATTCTTCGATTTAAGATTAATCTTGACTGAATCTTACTTACACCTTCAGGCTCGGGAATTTGCCTTCCTAAATTTTTAAGTACTGAAGTAATCATAACATCACCTAATTCTCGACATAAGAATTGAGGCTGATAATTTGCTAAATCAAGCAAAGATAGAATGGTAGAGTTTGGTTTGTCGGTGAAAAGCTCTTTTTGACTTTGTAGGATATGGATATACTCTGACATATAACCGCTATAATTCCGCTGCTGGGCGTATTCACTTCTCATTCTAGCCCTAAAGTTACTTTTTACCGTATTAAATTGGTTCAATCGGATTGAAAAGAGTAGTGCACTTTTCATGGATTCAATATCAGGGAATTGGTCAACAACATCTATTTTCATGTCTTCTATCTTTGTAACTGCTTGTGCATCAAACGCTAACAATAATCGCAACCATAAATGAAATATCCGATAGGGATAGTATTCAGGATTATTCCCCGCAATATAACGAAGTAAAAAATTTGGTTTTAATTTTGTATGGGGATTTTGCTCTCCAATAAATGGTCGATTGTCATCTCTATTGGGTTGGATGAAGCGACGAACTAATAATTTGTCAGCAATTTCATAATCAAGCAAAAAATCAATGACTTCTGATATTTCCTCATCAGTCAGAATATAAAGTTTTGTTATAATAATGGATAATAATCCGTAAAGTTCAATTTGACATTTGGCATATTTTTTTGCAATGTCTTCAGGCCGATTTATATCATATAAGAACGACTGTTCAGGTTTTTCCGTGATATCGGGATCTAAAAAGCTAAGAAGTTCTACTCGTGTATCTTTAAAACGATCTCTGCTAGAAAAATGATCTTCAGCCAATAATGATTTTCTGACAACGAAATCTAATTCATTTTCTGGCACAGGAGGTAAAAATCTGATTTGATCAGCAAAAAATCCGAGATCTCCATACCAAGGACGGATTTTCCATTCTGTACTGTCGATCAATCGTTGAATAATCTTATGACGAACACCTGTTGCTTCCCACGCGTGAACAGAATCATCCCCCAAGAATAGTGAACGTTTGTAAGTTTTTGCTTCTTCAGTCCCTATTGTATCAACAGGATAGCGGACATACCATGTTTCCCCTAAAACTGTAGAAAACCACTTTCTATGTGCGACATATGTTTTCCACAGGTCTTCGGCTTCTTCGAAAATTGTCATTATGTATCGACCTAGTTAAATACTAATTCTGATTGGTTAAATAACCTACGAAATACCTACCTATTATGCTACATCTGGTTAGCGAGAGCTTGTAAACCAAGTAATTAATCCCATAAATAGTCTTTTTTTGTCCCTCACTATAAGAACACGAGTTTAGATGTGCAATGTCTTTACCTGGTGACTATCATACTCATTCGTATCTATGTAATCACGCTAGTGGTCAGTTGGTAGATTATATTCAAGCAGCGATCTCTCTTGGGCTACCAGAGATTGGATTAAGTGGGCATTTTCCAATGCATCTATTGCCTTCTCAGTTTCACAAGTATGCAATGGATTTTTCAGAACTGAATACTTATTTAGAGACTGCAAAGGAATTAAAACTAAGATTTAAGTCAAAAATCCAAACCAAGGTAGCTTTTGAAGTTGATTTTCACAAACCTATTCTCTCACGTTATCAACAAGCATTAAAACCTCACTTACCAAACTTAGATTATTTAATAGGGTCCATCCATGGATTAAAATGGAAAAATTACATTATACCAATTGACGGGTCATTTTCATTGCCAGACGAGTTATCTCGTGAAAACAATGGGAAAGATACTCTTATTTTGTCATATTATGATGATTTACGAGAACTAGTTAGAAGCAAATACTATGATGTTCTGGGACATTTCGATGTAATAAAGAAACTCGGTTTTAATTTCGATGATGAGGAAAGAATCTGGGAAGGAGTCTTAAAAGTGATTGATGAACTCGAAAATAGTAGTATGGCAGTTGAAATAAATACGTCGGGATTGAGAAAACCAGAAAATGAATTATACCCAAATAAAGCCATTATTAAAGAGTTAATAAAAAGAGAAATTCCCGTTGTTATTAGCAGTGATGCACATCAACCCACAGATGTTGGTTATGCATTTGATTCCACCCTTCAATTTTTGAGAAAGAATGGTTTGAGATCAATATGTCAAATTACCGCATATGAACATTCTCAAGTTCCTCTCAATTGAAGAAATATGCTTTTTCTAAGAGAAGAATGTCATTCGTTCCGTAAGTAGCTCTTTTCCAGCCTCAATGAGAGATGGAATGCTGTTTTTGACTCCATAAAGGATATAAGGAATGCAGGACCTTGAAAAGGTAAATTGCATTCGTTCTTGGAAATCCTTGTCAATTATCCCATCATAAAATGCCAAAATCTCATCTTGAAAAAGTTTTCCCTCTCGATAAAAGAGAAAATCGACTGCAGGATCGAAAATTCTCGTTTCTTCAAAATCGATGATTCCTGAAAGTTTACAGGAACCAGAGTCAACAAGAATATTAGAGGTATCGAAATCACCATGAATTACAGTCGGTTCAAAGGAAAAATGGTCAATTTTGGACAAAAAACGTGTGTAGAGAGCCTGAATCCACTTCTTTTGTTCGGAATTGACAAGTGGCAAAACGATCGATTTTGTTTCCTGATACTCCTTTTCCCAAACCTTAGTATATTTAGCTAGAAAATCTGAATTGTTGAGATTCATGCAGTTGGTGAATTTTTTAGTTAATTTTACAGAGTGGAGTTGTGTTAAAAAAACTCCAATGGATCTTGCGAGCTTTTTAAGACACTTATTATCGTACTTTCGAATACATTTAGATAGTGATATACCTGGTAATTTTCTATAACCCATTGCTGGAACTGTTTCCTCTAAATTAACATAGATTGGATCAGGAATAGGAATTGACAAGTTAGGTTTTAATAATTTTAGATTTTTATATTCACTCTCTATCATTTGTATTCCTTTCTTATTTCTCAGAGATTTATCAGGTATACGAAAGATAAACCTCCCCTCAACTTCAAATACATTATAAGTTCCATGATAGAGAAATTTTATATCATTTACCTTAGAATCAGGTAAAAATTTATTTATAGCAGGCACTACTCTAGATATACTGATATCTTTAGGATTCCGTTCTTCATAATATGTCATCGTGAATGGATCACATCAATTTGAGAAGTATTACCTTGGATCCCGAAATCCAAGGTCAATAAGCTGGCCATATACAAGAGCTACTATAATACGGGTTAAGAATCTCATATCAGTTTTCGAGGTTTCAACTCGCCCTTCGAGTTCATTCTCAATGAACTGTTCAACTATCCAACGTGTTTCATTTTTCTCTTCAAATTTCTCTTTAACATATGTGCGAAAACGATGTGTAAACTCAAGGTTTTTTTTCATCAACTTTAGAGTATTATCTGTCCCTTTAATTACTCCAAAATGACCTAGACCTATATTCATTGGATTTAACTCAATTAAATGCTCCAAACTTTGAATATAGGTTGCATAATTAAATTCAGGGGGCATACTTGTACCCAAAGTTAGGAGATTTTGCGAATGCATTCTTGTACCTGCAGCTTCACCGAGAAACATAAATTCTGTTTTCTGATGATCGAACAATGTAGGGCAGACATGATCTTCACAATGACCAGGTGAAGGCACCAAAGATAAAGATTGTGTGTCAGTAAACCCAGGCAGCAAAACTTCTTCGTTTGGATTTACAATTTTAAAAGCTTTATCAGGAATGGAACGCATTTCTCCAATCATTTTTCCAAATGTTCGGTATGCTCGTTTCATATGAAGCTCAGGATCCTGAAGTTGCTTTTTCGTTTTAGATGTCGTGAGAATCTTAACATCTGGATTATATTCTTTAATCTGATTCCACAAGGACCATCCTCCACCAAAATGATCAAAATGATAATGTGTGGGAATTAAATACTTGATTTTCTTAAGAGAAATCTGGTGTTTCGAGGTAAGATAAGTTAATAATGTAGGTACATCATTCGATGTCCCACAATCTAGAATAGCATGAGAATCTGGAGTTATTATTAAAAATGCAGAGCAGATCTCAAATGAATTGTACTGCTCGAGATCAACGTGAATAATATTATCTGTAATATGACCAGAAGAATGGACAATCCCGAGTAAACTCATAATTCCCCCCAGTTTAGGACTCCTTTTAATTTTTCTCAAACTTAATTTTACTCTTGATGCTAAATATAGAAGGACCCACCACCACGTTCTCTAAAAATAAAGCAAACTGGTTCAAAATTATTGTCCAGAAAGAGCAATTGAGCTATATATACAGCACGACCACCGAAGAACGATCCACTGTTTGTAATCCAATTGAATTCTCCTTTATACAGCCATTCAGCATATAGCTCTGAACTATTGAAGGACTCTAAATTACCGTACCTGTTACCATCCACCCAATAAATGAAGACGGTGGCATAGTCATTGAGTCTATCATATGATTGGGAATACCAATAATCTCCGACAACAGAAGTATCTAGCAAGACGTCACCAAGATTGACTATATTCACATCCCAATATAAACTGATAATTTTCGGGGAAGAACGGAAAATGTAGGTGAAATCTATGTTCTCTGATTCTTCTATCTGATTCAACTTATTATTCAGTGTGTTATTAGTCATTGTATGTTCAGAAGTAATACTTGTAATACTATTCAGAGGCAAACTTTCGATATATAGCAAGGCGTTGAGAGCATCGTTATCGGGGTATTGCCTATTAATTGTTACCGATACTTCAGGTCCTTTGTACATACTGGTGATAAAGAAAGGGGAAAAAGGGAAAATAATCAGGAAGATTCCTATGATCACTATTGCGTTCCTTACCTTCCTTGTGTTCTTCAGATATTTCGTTTTTCTCATATTAATGATAATTGGTCTTCTAGGATCACCATCAGAGGTTCTGACTTCAGATTCAAAAATTTGAATTATTTCGATTCTTCCGGCTTGCTTTCCTAACACTGGGGTAATTATGTACTTTGATACTACAAGTCCAAGTAAGAGATAAATTAGTGAAGATCCATATTCCTCAAAGAGTGCGAAAGAACTAAGAGAATCTAAAAACACGTTTCCAAGAAGGAGGATAAATACAGGCAATAGAGAGAATAATCCAAACTTAGAGCGATGGTCTTCGAAAAATCCTTTTCTAATTTCTAAAGGATTGATTTGTGAATCAACGACTAGAAGTACTATTAAAAGGATATTTGAAATAACCCAGACTATAAGGAAGCCAGTATCGGAGAGTAGACTTAAATATTTTGAATAAAAGTCTATTTCTGTGAGGGGTGTTGAAATATTTGCTTCAAATAGTATCATTCGTATAATTGAGGCGAAAAATAACCAGAATCCCACGAGTCCAAGAAATCTCTTTTTTAAGATATTCAAACTGGAGAATTTCTGATTATATGCAACACTGGCTCCAATTAATGCTATCGCAACTAAATCCAATATTAAGAAAAAACTGAAGATAATTCTTAATACGGATACTAAGAAGTACCCTACTTTCCAAAGGGAAGTATTTGAGATGAAGAAAATAGGAATAAAACTGATACTAATGGCTAGCACGAACGTATTTTGAATTGACCAAATCTTCCACCCCAAGTAACGGAATTCAGCCTGGGTGTCGATTTCGAGATAATGAATTTGTTGTTCAGAAACCATGAATATCCACCACTCACAAACATACCTCCACTATACTAGAATAATCCCAAAGGAATGTCTTCTTTGTTGAGTATCTATTCCATTTAACTTATAGCACAACGATTTGGTCCGATTTCAAGCTCACCTACTTGTATGGGGGATAGTATGAGCTTTCCGGAATTTACTAGACGTATTGTTTGATGGGAGGACGGTTGTTTTGTTTGTTGGGATGTTTGGACGGCATAGTCTATAAAGGCTTTTTCATCTTTCTGAAGAATCGGATTCTCTTTAAATGTTTGAATATCTGAAACTAAAGGAGAATTGAAATTTTCTAAAGTAAATTTACCATGATGTGCCGGAGCATAAAACATCTTGTCAGGTAAGGTTGCTAGACGGACATTCAAAGAATTGTACAAGTCTTTAGCAAATTCTTCTGACTTATCAGCCAAATCTGGACGACCAATTCCATCAATAAATAATATATCACCAGTGAGTACTCCTAAATCCCTCATCAGGAACGAAGTGCTGCCTGGCGTATGGCCTGGAGTATTCATAGCTTTCAGAAGTACCTTGTTCCCAATAGAGAACGTTTCATTCTCCTTTAATGGTTCAAATTCAAAATCATAAGGATCCTTTGGACTTACGAAATATTCAGCCCCAGTCTTTTGGGTAAGTTCTCTGGCCCCAGATATGTGATCAGCATGCAAATGTGTATCAATAATCTTGATAATCGATAAATCCTTTTCTTCAGCCATCTTCAGATATGGAGAAATGTTATGAGCAGGATCTATTACAATAGCTTCTCCATTAGAATACAATAACTATGATAGACAACCTTTTGCCACCCTTCGTAGTTGAATGAAATGTAGGTCGGTATCACTTACGACTTCTACTGTATCAAATACACTGTTCCATGCCGTCATTCCACCAACTAACGATTTCGCGTTGTAACCGAGAGCCTTTAGTTTTTCTGCCCCAGCGTAAGAGTCATTTCCTTTTCCACAGACTAAGACAATTTCTTTATCTTTGAACTGATCAGGAAAGTCTCTTGCTGCAAGTAATTGCATGATAGGAAAATTTATACTATTAAAAATGTTCCAGTCAGTATAAGCTTGTGAATTTCTTACATCCACTATGAGTGGAACATCTCCAGATTGTATTTGTTTATGAAATCTCTCAGGAGATATTTCTAGGTCACTATTCCGTTTCATCGTTCTCAATCGAACCCTTCCCTAAATTTTTTTTATGTGTTGTTCTACGAAGATGGGTTTCCAAGACCAATACTCAAATTCCCCCACTTATACAATAGTATAGCTCTTTTAAATAGTTTAATACGAAGATAAGCTAGAGAAAAAAGAAAATTCCAAAACCAACATAAATAATGTTTAATAAAATAATACCTAGCTCATTTCAATTGGATAGTATTAAGCAATATTCAAGCCCCGTGGTGTAGAGGCTATCATATGAGGCTTTGACCCTCACGACTCCAGTTCGAATCTGGACGGGGCTGCCATTTCTTCTCTACATAATTTAAATGAATATAAACATTAGTCAAGCCCCATAGTGTAGTGGTTAGCACCTCAGGCTCTGAATCTGATGACTCCAGTTCGAATCTGGATGGGGCTGTTCTAATTTTTCCCTATACGCAGCCTGCGGAAAATTTATCTCAATGCTCGAAATCAGATCACATTTATTAAAAATTTGAGAAATATTTGAGCTACCTGAGCCAAGATGAACCAAAACACACACCCATTTGACTATTTAGCTGGACATCGGACGATCAGTTTGACGACTTATTATAAAAGTGGTAAAGGTGTAGCTACACCTATAGATTTTATTAGGAAGAATGATCACTTATATGCATCAACTAGAGTGGATTCGTATAAAGTAAAACGGTTGAGAAATAATCCCGATGCCAAAATAGCCCCGTGTACGATGCGTGGAAAGCTTAAAGGCCCAGAAATTAATGTGAAAGTGTGGATAATTCCGAAAGCAGAGGAGCAATTCGCATCTGAAACGATGGAGGAAGCGATCACTCTCTTATACAAAATTCTTATTAGATTATCGAAATTAGCTTTTTGGAGAAAAGAGACAGAGCGACTTTACTTAGAAATCACTCCACAAATCTGAGGAGTTTGATTCCTGGATTCAAAGAAAAGAATGTTACTTCTTTTTTTGCCTCTTTTTCTTTGAATGAGGATGCTGTTTAAATATTTTTGCCCATGTATCACGCAATGTGCTCGTACGATTAAATACTAGGTTGTCTTGGGAAAATTCCTTTGGATCAGTGAAAAAGTATCCTAACCGCTCGAATTGATAATGGCTAGCTGGTTTAGCATTTCCTAAGCTAGGTTCTACATATCCTTTTGTTGTTGTTAATGAGTCAGGATTGTAATCAGGCAACCCAGAGGGATCTTCACGCTTGAATAACCGATCATATAATCGAAATTCTGCTTCCAACGCATGTGGTTTTGAGAGCCAGTGGATTGTACCTTTTACCTTTCTTCCATCTGGGGACGATCCACCCTTTGTGTTGGGATCATATGTACACTGAAGTTCGATAATTTTTCCAGAATCATCTTTTACAAAATTGGTACAAGTAATAAAGTAAGCATTCCGGAGTCGAACTTCTCTACCCACTGTTAATCGATAAAATTTCTTTGGAGGATCCTCCATAAAATCCTCTTGCTCTATGTACAGCTCTCGTGAAAATGGTACTTTCCGAGTACCTTTAGATATATCTTTTGGATGGTTTGGTATTTCTAAATGTTCTACCTGGTCATCGGGATAATTTTCAAGAACGATTTTCAATGGATTTAAGATAGCCATTACTCGATTAGCTTCTTGATCTAGTTCTTCACGAACACAGGATTCCAATAAACCATAATCAATATTCTTCTCTCGCTTTGTAACACCTACTCTACCAAGAAAAGTTCTCATCGCGCTTGCAGGAAATCCACGATTTCGCATTCCTGCTATTGTTGGCATTCGTGGATCATCCCATCCCGAAACATAGTTTCCATCAACTAATTCTAACAGCTTACGTTTACTTGTAATCGTATAGGTTACATTCAATCGAGAAAATTCAATTTGCCGAGGTTTATGCTTTAATGCACCAACGGCTAGAAGTTCATCCACAAACCAATCATATAAGGGTCTATGGGTTTCAAACTCAAGGGAACAGAGCGAATGAGTTATTCCCTCAATGGCATCTGATTCCCCATGTGTAAAATCATAACTGGGGTAAATTATCCAATCAGTCCCTGTTCTATAGTGGCTAACCCTTTTAATTCTATACATGATTGGATCACGCATGAGTAGATTGGGAGATGCCATATCTATTTTAGCACGTAAAACCTTTGAACCGTCCTCAAATTCACCGTTACGTATCCGTTTAAATAAATCGAGATTTTCCTCAATTGTTCTGTCTCGGTAAGGACTATTAACCCCTGGTTCTGTTAAGGATCCTCTTTGTTCTCTTATCTCGTCAGCACTTAAATCACAGATGTATGCCTTTCCAGCATTAATCAAAGCCACTGCAAGATCATATAATTCCTCAAAATAATCTGAAGCAAAATATAACCGATCCTCCCAATCAGCTCCTAACCATTGAATATCCTCTTTAATTGCCTCTACATAGTCCATGCTTTCTTTGGAAGGGTCAGTATCGTCAAAACGAAGGTTAAAAAGGCCATTATATTCTTGGGCAATACTATAGCTTAAGTAAATCGCCATTGCATGGCCAATGTGCATCCAACCATTGGGTTCTGGAGGAAAACGTGTATGAACTCTTCCTTCGTTTTTATTTGTTCGTATATCATCAACCACAATTTTTCGGATAAAATCAAGTCCGGAATCATCCTTCTTTGTTTCATCAGGCGGATTCTCTGAGGTTTTCACGGTTATTCACCTTTTTAGAAATCGAAATTTGTATACTTCTATCGTCTAATCAGACTGAGTGGTCTTTTGGCAGAATTTTAAAAATAGGATTGTTAGTAAACCAGTAATTTTGGGTTCATTTACTGAAAATGCTATTCCCTTTGCAATGATTACTCGAATAACATTTTGATCACTGAAGATGGGATATTCTTAATTGAATCCTGAAAAACCTTTTCTTTCAAATATAACTATAGAGGCAAATAATTATCTCAATGATGTGTTTTATGAGTTATTGCTCTTTATTATTAACTCTAACTTAAGCGTTCTTGACCCTGATAATTCAACCTTTTCTATTAAGATAGAAGCTTCAATTTCATCCTTTGATTTATCTATCCGAATTCGCGATACTAATTCACGCCCTATCTCTCGTCTTCTCAGTACTGAATTAATCTCCTCAATTACAGAAAAGTGGGAGTCTAGAGGCTATTATCTTCCCATTGCCCTCGCTTCTGTAATAATGAAGTATTACGCTGGAACCTTGAATATAATACCTCTAGATCCAAAGGGCAATGTTTTCGAACTCCTTTTTCCACTCAAAATGGTAAATGAATAATCCGTTTAAGATATTACATGAATAGCGTTATCGAACACCTCTTAAAAAGAATTCTAGACAGAATAGGAGCCACATCCGCTATATAGCCGGTAGTAGTCGTGTCTTTTCCCCAAAGGATTACTCCCTTCCCTCTATCGTCCTTTATCTGCTATTAGAATTTTCTTTGATTTTTCAGCTCGTTTGAAATTGTAGTCAATTTATCCTCTAGGTTTTGGAATCTCTGCGATAAAATTGTTTTAATATCCTGAAGAGCTTTTAAAAGATCATCATCCTTTGATACAGTGATAAAAGACTGCGAATCTAGTTCAGAGCCAGTTTCTTTCAATTCCTTTCGTTGAAATGAACGAAGCTGGGTTAGAATATAATCGCGGACTTCTCGATATATTATAATCCCTTCTAATTTTTCTTCTGCCATTGATTCCAAAGATGAACTAGAACCCCCTGCCGTTTGGATTTCTACGGTTCCAATATTAAACAATCGATCGAATGGGCCTGCTCGCATACTAATATGAGTAACGGTACGATAAGGCACGTGTTTCTCAGTTCGATTAATCAGGCCCTTTTTTACAACTATTTCACTTCCATGTACAATAAACACCATTTGTTTAACGTAGATATACATTCCAATACCATAAATCACAAATATAACTAACCATAATACAGAAAATCCTACTGACATGAGGATATACATATCATTCAACTGCTGTTGGACAGTAGGCCCTCGCGAGCTTCCAATCAGGATATTGACAAATAATAAGAAAATAATCATTGCAATAATAAATACGGCTGCTGTAAGAAGGAATAAGAAATAATTCTTATATAAAAAGTTTCTACTAGGCCTGATTATTCGTGGTTTATCTGGGGGAGAGGGAGGAATATCAGAACCGACTATATGGGGGAGATCAGACATTTTAATCACGTTTCACGAGCAACAATTTCTTTAATAGTAATATCGATTAGATCAAGAACTTCTAATTGTATATTTGGAGAAGGTAATCCATGTTCCGACCGAAGAGTTCCAAGAATACTCTTACAATCGGTTTCACACTGAGGACGACATTTATGGGCCTGCCATGGAAGAATAGATTGTTCTTTGAGGGCGAAGAAGAGATAAACCATAGCGTTTGAGCGAAAATCAAATCCTTTTAATATCCCATTACGCAAAAGAATCTCATTAACTTCCTCTTCTTCCTTTTTTTCCTCAGGAGTATCAGCCTGTAATGAAAGATCCAGTCTAAAATCAGTAGCTAATTTTATTAACCCTTCTCTGATCTTTTTATTTCCAACAGATTTAAATTTAGAGACAGAACGTAAGTCTACTGCTTTGTTAGGTTTTCTTACTTGGCGATTTTCAGCGTTCTCTAGAATTTCTGCTAATTCGTTAAGTGTGCTTGATGGTCTTCTAAAGATCTCTCGAATTACAATCAATTCAGAATCAGAGAGCTTTTTCATGAGAAGACCATACCTTTCGAATGTGTTATTACTATAATTAGTTAATTACCAATTTCCTTTTAAACCTTCTGGTAACAAGAAATAACAAAATATTGGATAATTGAATCAGTAGTACAAATCATTTATCGTTATCAATAATTCTAGTTGTATTTGAGATAAAGATGCAATTTCTTTTCAGATCATTAACACCTATCTACCTTTTTCGACAATTAAGAAAGAACAGTGATAATTGGTAATTTTTTCCACAACCGAAGCTTATATAAACATGTTACCAAAAAATAGTAATTGACGAATAATGTCAATCATCACACAAAAATTATTGAAAATGGTGAAAAATTAGTGATCCCAATTATCCCTTTTATCCCTCCCTCTCAAAAAGGGCAAAAACCGAATTTAGTTGCTCTACTTGCCAGTAGTTTTCTTCTGATATTTCTTGCTCTAGGTTTGGTAGGATTCACACTTCTAAATGGAATGTCTATCAGCATGATTTTTGCTATACTAGGAATAATCATAGTAATTGCATCTTTAATTCCCATGATTGTTCTTCTAGAGTCAAAACAAAGTAATTGGGGTACTGAAACTCCAGTTAGATATGTTTCAAGACGCCCTCAACCATCAGAACCAACTTGGACTGATCATTCCAAATCCAAATACGAATATTGTATTGATTGTGGTTCATTAGTCGATCCTACTGACTTTTTTTGTGCTACTTGTGGATTACGACTAAAATAAACTAAATTATCAATGGAGACTTGATTATGAAGACAACACAAATACAAAATAAATCAAATGGCTTAATACAAATAAAAAACCTTTCCAAATTGTATTCGAAAGGTAAAATTAGAGCGGTTGACGATCTAGAATTAACTATTAACCAAGGTGAGACCTTCGGTCTTCTTGGCCCGAATGGGGCTGGAAAAACAACAACTATTCGCTTGTTAAATGGACTTATCAAACCAACAAGTGGAACAGCCAGTATTAATGGGTTTGATATTCTTGAGGACACTCAGGAAGTAAAAACGATTTCTGGACTCCTTGCTGAATCTCCTGGAGTATATGCAAAACTTTCAGCTTATGAATTTCTTGAATTCATGGGTGCTCTCTATAACATCCCTAAATCTAACTTGAAAACGCGTATAAACGAACTCTTGACATTTTTTGATCTTTTAGATAGAAAAAATGATCTAATTGAAGGATTTAGCACTGGTATGCGTCAAAAAGTGCTTTTAGCATCTGCTATTATCCATGATCCGGAAGTAATCTTTTTAGATGAGCCAACTGCAGGTCTTGATCCACGAGCTGCTCGTATGGTCAAACAGTTAGTAAAAGATTTTTCAAACCGAGGAAAAACAATTCTCATTAGTAGTCATCGACTTCCAGTGGTGGAAGAATTATGTGATCGTATAGGGATTATCCATAATGGCCAGTTAATTGCGATGGGAACAATTTCAGACATTATAGATCAAACTCAAACGCAGACACTTGAGGAGGCATTTATCGCGATCACAGGGGGTAATCCTAGCTCAAGTATTTCCCCTTGGAGGGCATAAACATGATGAACACCTTTCAATGGTGGACAATTGCTAAAGCAGATTATCGAATGATAACGAGTCGTTTTAGACAATTCCGTCCAATTCTCCCTTATATTCTTGGTGGAGGGTTATTATTCTGGATTTTCTACTTGGGACCCTCACTGGCCGAGTCTTTACTCTCAGAAGTGGAAATGTATCTTTTTTCTATTGTTGCAGTTGTTCTTGTCCAATTTATACTGTTCTTTTGTTCCTTAGTATTCTTTGTTTTACCCATGATGAGCATCCTTCAAGATATTCGCGATCATCATTTTGAGAATTTATTTTCCACTCCCATTCGTCCAGGAAATCTTCTCTTTGGAGAATTTCTTGGTAAAATGCCATTTTATGCAACTTTTGCTATAATAGTCGGTAGTTTTTTTACGATTGCACTGATCCCATTGGGTATCAACGTTACACAAGTACTAATAATAATCGGAATATTCGTCATCACTTTCTTGACAGCTTCTTGGATTGGTAATGTCATAGCTGTAATCGTTAGATCATTTCTCATGAAAAATGCTAGAGGTCGTGATATTGGGAAAGGAGTAGCCTTTTTATTGATCATTCCTTTAGTAGGTCTGATGTATGCAGCGATGGGGGGCTATTTTGATTTTCTCCTAGACCCAGAGCGAGGAAAGTGGTTTGGAGACTTGATGGAATTACTCCCAAGTTCTTGGGGTGCGCAAATTATTGTTGAATTTGCACGATCTCCTGGGACTCTTACTGGAATTAATCCATCAACCTTATTTCAAGGAGTATTATTAATTATATTTACTATTGCCGTTTTTCTCTTAGGAATGGGTTCCGCAGATCGATTATATAGTCTCGAATTAAGATCATTTTCAGCTGCAAAAGCAAAACCAGATAGAAGATTTTATCAATTCATGTCAAAGCTACTTGGCAACGGGTCATTTGCGGTATTAGTTACTGCTAGTTGGAAAGGATACGTTCGTACAATAAGAAATTTAACGATGCTTTTATACGTCATTGCACTGGTAGCGGCAATGAATATCTTTCTGATGCAACCTGAAGATACAGAGGGTGCAATAGTCAGTACAATCATGATTACTCCACTCTTAGCTGCTTTTATCGTAGGAGAAATCGGTATCCAAGGAAAGGAAAATCTTCTGCTTTATAAACAAACTCCTACCACAACATATTCTTTTGTGAAGTTTAAACTATGCCATTACTTCTTAATCATCATTCCACTAGCAGTAATGTTAGAAGTAGTTGTTTCTCTCCTCGTCCCAAATATTCAACTACATGAGCTCCTGTTCAATGTAAGCTTTCAATTGATTATGGCGACTGGATTAACCCTGTTTTCCACTGGTTTATTTTTGCGAAATCCTGCATTTCATGAAAAAGCTCCTGAATATATGATCAATATGCAAGTTATCATTTTTTTGATAATGATTCCTTTTTTCTTTGGATTAATTATTTTGGATAAGTACTTATATGTAACTTTTGGCATTGTTGAATCTTTCTACTATATAATGGGAGTTGTGGCGATTTTTACCATGTTGTTAGGACTTATATTTCTCTACATCGGAGCTAGACATCTAGATAATCTCGAATGAGATGGTACGGAAACAGACGAGTTGGTAAGGAAATTTTTTCCTCTTTTTTTATCAAAACTATTCAAATTTTTCACGAAAAATTGTTTATTGGGACCAGATGTTCATATTTGGGAGGAGGTTGATATCTAATGCTATCGTTCCTATATAAGCCTCTCTAGAGAAAATCCTCTCGAATAATTATAAAAAACATGATATGGTAGTAGTTCCTCAATCACGCTAGAGAATCTGGATGGTATATCATTGAACTTGAATGTTCAGTTTATGTATATCGTGATAGATTTACATCCAAATATTCTCTTATCTTTGATCCCCCAGATGGGATTGGTGGAACCGAACCTTTGTTAACAAAATTATTCATGTAAATGATATGTAGATATCATAAATCAACATAATAAACATAGATAATTGTGTGAAATTGAATGGAGCTCAGACTTGAAGATTTTGCGATTCTTTTGGCGCTTTATCAGGACCCTTTTATGTCAATGAGTGAGCTCTCCCGCCAAGTTAAGATTCCAGAATCTGAAACAACTGAAAGGTATCACTTTTTAAAAGAGAAAGGGGTAATAAAGAATCCTATCGCTATCTATAATCCCGAATCTTTAGGTTTACAACGAATTCATGTCATTACTGTCCTCCCTGATATTCCTTGCTTAGAAATCATGGAAGAATTATGTAATGCTCATCCTTATACTCACTATAGAACAAGAATATTTGGGGGAAATATTGGATTATTTATTCAATTTGATATCCCAAGTGGTACAAGAGAAAAGATCGAAAAATTATTCGAAAAATTAGTAGAACAGAAAATGATAACTTCTTTCGAAATTTCAGAAAGTAGTGGAGTAAGAACGGAATCCTATCCAAATCTAGATAAATATAATGCAGGAACATCCAGTTGGAGTTTCATTTGGCCTATTTGGTTTGCAGCCCTTGAAGTGGATCCTCCACCTCTACCTTTCCATTCAAAGTTCATAAAAAACCTAACAAATTTTACCCCTGCTCAGGCACAAATCCTTCGTTTCTTAACTTCTAATGCCTCACTATCAATAGAAGAGCTTTGTAATAAGACAGATCTGAATAAAGAAGTTGTGGAAAAAGAATATCCAATCGTTAAAGAGAATTATGTGGGAGCAATTAGATTCATATACGATAGAGAAATATTTGACCTAACAGAGACAATTCTCGCCTTTGGATCAGAAGTTGATCTCCGTAGACAAGAACAGTTGTATAACGGTATAAAAACCGATGCTCCTCCTTTCTTTCTATCACTGGATATACTACAAAACAATAAAATACTCATTTGGATTACTATGAGTCCAGGACAAGCCTCAGATTTTACTTATGCTTGCTGGCAAAATATCCCTAACTTTAAAATACAAGTTCTTGATACAAAATCTCAAGGTTCTATGCTTTACTGTTTCTATCCTGATAATTTCGATTTTGCGAACAGAAAATGGAAATCTTCTACAGTATATATGGTAGATGAACCTCTTCAATCAACCAAGAAAGCGTTAGTTAATATACAAAAATAATTTAAAACTAAGGAAATTTGTTTTAAAAATAGTAGAGTTAGTTACTCATCTTGCCGATTCGATGTCAACCGAATACATTAAAAAATAACAAACTCCTCAAGAGTACAGAAAGGATTGGAAATAATTGCCTAAAACGGTAAGTACGAATACTAATTTGCGTCAAACTAACGGCGTAACCGTCAGTCAACTTTTTCAGATATTTAACCTAATTTCTGATCCAATCTTTATTGTAGACATTCATTTAAAATTCCAATATTTCAACGAAGCTTTCTTACGACTTATACATAGCTGGAATTTACCACCTCCACAGAAGGATCAACATATTGCTGAGGTTCTCCCATTCATAACTAATGATTTGATAGTTGATTACAGAAAAATTATACATTCAGAAGAAGTGTTAATCGAAAGAACAAAAACCTTCCCAGATGATCCTACTGCCTATACTATCAGCATTTTGCCTTCAATTGGGGAGAAGAAGCCTGATTTAGTTACAACAATCATCAAGTATCAATCCACGGAAATAAAAGTTGCTAAAAAGATAAAATACGTCGAGAAGAAGTACGAAGGAATAATGAAAGCCCTTCGCGAGAGTGAAGATAAATTTAGAAAGCTTATTACTCAAATGGGAGAAGGTGTCTGGTTATTTGACTGTTCTAAGAAAACAACTTTCATAAATGACGCTTTACGCCATATGTTAAGATACCCCGAGACTGAGATAATTGGTCATTCAATTACTGATTTCATGCTCTCAACTTCTCAGAACGAGTTCAATAAAGTACTACTTTCTCTAGATAATCAATCAACATCTAATCCTATAGAAATTACCTTTTTAAATAAATCGGGTGTTGAAGTTGATACAAGGCTTATTCTATCTACTTTAACTGACCCAAATAATCAAAAAATCGGCAGTTTCTGTGTTATATCGGATATTACACAAGAAAAATCCCTTCAGGATCTGCAGGAACGCTTCATTGCTACGACAGCTCATGAACTTCGAACTCCCTTAACAGTTCTTAATGGATATCTTGACGTTTTGCAAATAGGTCCTGACCTCTCCCAAGAAGATCTCCTCGCTATAATTGAGAAAATGTCACGAAATGTTAATCGACTTATCAGACTAGTTAGAAATGTACATGATTTATCCTCAGTCCGTGCTAATCTGTTTACCATTAATCGTAAGAAAGTTGATTTATTTGAGTTCATTATTGAGGTAAAGGATCAAATTGGAATTCTCTTTCCAAAACGAAATATTTTCTGGGATACTAATGTTACATCTGATTCCAAAATTACATTTTGTTTTGACAGTGAAAGAATTAAGCAGACCATTGAGAATTTAACACAAAACGCGGTTAAAAATTCCCCTAAAGAATCACCAATTAACATCCGAATTCAGAAATTAGGTGACGAATTGACTATTGTAGTTCAAGATCAAGGAATCGGTATATCGAACGAAAGTATACTTCAATTATTCAAACCTTTCGCTCACAAACCGACACGATATTCCCAAACTGGAACAGGTTTAGGGCTTTATATAATAAAAATTATTGTTCAAGCCCATGGTGGTAAAATTGAGGTTGTTAGTGGTGAGGAGAGCAGCGGAAGTATTTTTACAATTAAAATACCTGAATTCAGAGATTAACGATTACTTCTGTTGAATTTGAAAATCGGTACGATCAGATTTCGACACGAGTCTTGTTCCGCATACCACACAATAGGCGAAACACTTGCCTTGCTGTTTCCCACATGAGGTACATATCATTTTGTTTTCGAGCTTTCTAAAAGACATCTGAATCGCTTTTTGTTTTAATTCGCAAAGATGGATATTCACTTATGGTCCTAGGAATTACATTCCAAGAAAAGTCGAAAATGACTTCATTCTTTTGGTCTTCCAACTGGAACAATGGGACAGATCATCTCTGCACCAATCCAACCTAGGTAACTAGCTATCCCAAACGCGGAAAAGATCAAGAGTCCTTCGATTAAACCAGTTATCACATCTGTTCCATCAAGATTATGTACAAATAAGATTAGAACGGATACAACAAAGAGAACACTTCCTAAGATGATTTTTCGTTGGAGGTATGGAGTAGACAGTTTTCTAAATCGTATTTTTCCGTCAATAATTCCTGTAATTCCACCTCCAATAACCAAAAATGGGAAGAAGATAATCTGAAGATCTCTTGTTCCTTCAATGGATATTCCCAATATTTCTGAGGAGAAAATTGATATTATATAGAGCAATGCTATTACAGCAATATAACTTATAGTAAAGTGAACAGATACTGGATGTACATCTAATTTCAGAAACATTCGTCTTTGTTCTGAGGCTTTATGTTCATATGGAAGAAATGCTCTTTCTCGGGCTCCACAGGCAGAACAGACTCCACCCTTTCCCACTTTACGTACATACCCACACAATCGACAGTATTCATATTCAGCTTTGTCACTCATTACTAATTCCTCATTTAAATGATTGTTATTATACTCCAGTTACTTACTAGCTGGAAAATTCATTATTCTTTTATGATTAATATTTTATTCAAGATCAAGAATGAAATATAAAGGATTGTTGAAAGATTGATAATCAGAAGAGAATTTTCCGTTACAAATCTTTTTAGTTGGGGTGTAAAATCTGGTGCTAGAACTTCTTCTCCAATCAATCTTGGTTACTGCTCTGATCATTTTTATTTATTTAAGTGGTTGTTTAGTAATCATGCTTGTTTTAGCAAAATTTCCAAGGGATCCGATGCCTGATACACCCGACTGGGGAATTAAAGAAGAACATTGGATTCCTACTGTGAACAACAAAAAGCTCGAATGTTGGGTTGTTCGACCAAACGAAAATAACAACAACCGAACAGATCTAAATGGCAAATTCCCTGCAGTCATACTTCTTCATGGATGGGGACGAAATAGAGGGCGAATGGTAACTCGAGCCCGAATTTACGGGGAAAAGGGGTATACTACCATTTTATTTTCAGCTCGTGATCATGGACAGTCTGACAAAGAATTGATTGGAATGAGCATTATACGCTTCACCCAAGATCTGAAGGCATGTATAGATTGGTGGGGCAAACCTGTAGTACTATGTGGTCATTCAATTGGGGGAGGGGCAGCGTTGTTAGCAGGGGCACAAAGTTCTCATGTAAAGGCAATAATAGCTGAATCACCTCCTTATGCGTTTCCATTCAGTTTAAAATATGTTTATCAGCCTGCACTCAAAATGTTGACTCCCATTCTGATGCCAGGAATCACATTTATCACTCTGAGGTTATTTCGACGATTTAAACAAGGGGAGTATAGTCCATTAGCGAGTACAACAGAGATCAATGTCCCCACCTTAATCATCCATGGGAAACAAGATATCATTTTTCCTTACGAATATTCTCAGAAATTAAATTCAAGGATTAAAAATTCCACTCTTTGGACTCCTGAAGATGGAACCCATTATAATCATGAGTTTCTTCCTGAATACAGAGATCACGTTTTAAAATTCCTAAATCAAAATTTAGAAGAATTTATCTAGGAATTTCTTTATTTAAGCTAGGAATGGTGACGGTAAAACAGCTTCCCTTATTTTCTTGAGTTAAAACACTCAATCTACCGTTCTGAGCCGATATAATAGATTTTATTATGTAAAGGCCTAGACCTGTGCCTCTTTGCGAATATTCTGTTGGAATGTGAGAAAAGGGTTGAAAAAGTTGAAATAATATCTGGTTAGAGATTCCTATCCCTTCATCTTGGACGGTAATGATAAGTGAGTTATCGAAGTAACTGAAATTAACACTGATAATCTTATCAACAGGAGAGTTTTTGGCAGCGTTATCAATAAGATTTTCCAGAACTTGGTTTATGCGATCGGAATCAATCATCATTTCAATTTGTTGGGATTGACTCTGTTCATCGATAATTATTAAGCGATTTGGATAAAGCATGTTAATGTGCTTTTTGAAATGATCCACAAAGTCAAGAAGACTTGTTTTTTTCGGGTTAATCGTAAATACATTTGCTTGTATGGCTGTCAGGTCATGTACGGACTGTACTAGATCTTGTAACCTAACTGTATTTTTGTACATGGCTTTATAAATCTCTTGATGTTCCTGTGTATTTACCGTACCTTTTTGGAGAAGTTCCAAGTAGCCAGAAATAATTGCTAAAGGTGTTCTTAATTCGTGAGCAGTTACTCCAATAAATCGTTCTTGAAGTTGCTGAAATCTCTTTTCTGTAGATATATCCGAAATGACTCCAAACGAACCAATCATTTCATTCTCTTCATTATACAGTGCTGTCCCCGCGACTCGTGTATGAACCGTTAATCCATTTTTTGTTAAAAAGACAAGTTCATATGTAGAAGCTCGGACCTCTTCTGCTAATCGTTGTTCGCGAACATCATTAAAAAACTCCAAAGATTCTGAACTTAAGAAATCCGTAACTTTTCTCCCAAGCATTTCTCCCTCTGTATAATTTAACATCTTCAAAAGAGTTGAATTAACTAGAATCGTTCTATCTAGTTTATCAGTTACCCAAACACCTTCTCCCATTGTTTGAACGAGTGATCGATATTTTCTTTCCGACTCTTTCAACGCTTCCATGATAGCTACGTTTTTTGAGACATCACGTATGATTGTGATTATATGAGTCACTTTAGAAGAAGTTTCATCCATTATAGGTATTCGTTGAATGTTATAGAAATCTTCTCTCCTAGGATTTGTCCTTTCAGCAATAGCCATTGGTTCTCCTGTATTAAAGATGTATTCATATTCAGCTAACGGTCGATCTGACAGGAAGGGGAAAATTTTAGTCAATTTTTTACCAATGACATTCGTATTAAACCCAAGGCGAGTATTCCATTTTTTAAACGCTTCATTTAAATATTCAAACTCATAATTCTTATTTATGATATGCACTGGATCGATCATGGCATTTAAAACAGAAATGAGTTCTGGAGAGAGTCCCATTAAATATCAAAAGGGGGAACTACATAGAAAATAAAAATCTCTCCCTTCAGAATTATAATTTACCTACTGAAGTGCTAGGAGAATTTGAAATTGATTGATTTTTCAAGAGCCAATTGAGACAATTTTATATGAAGGGAGGAAAGCGAAATACAGGTCCAATAATGCTCCTGCTTCAGTATACTGACTAATCTCAGAAGAGTCAATATTCTCACCAAATTTCTCATAAAAATTCTTTGTAAATTCTTTTAAGGAGGATTTGATCAACATTGAAGTTTTATCAGCAATAACAAAGGCTACTATGTCTTTATAAGCCTCAAAAATAAAATAATAGTTATCTGTCTCAATAGCTTTTATTTTTTCCGTATCATGAATAACAGATTGAACAAACTGGAAATTTGCAGTCATTAAATGAGGAATAAGAATGCTAGAATCAGGACCTGATTGTTTAGCATCAAACAGAACGTCAAAAATCGATAAACCAATATTCATGTTGATAACTGAAATCCTGTATGTATTAAATGGTAAAACCCTTAGGACCCGTTCATCGATTAATATCGCAATAATTACGATAAATGTTCCTAAACCTACGCTTAATATTTCAATCCCGAGAACTAATAACGATAATTTTGTACTCACAAGCACTAAAGGAAAGAGGATCGGACTTAAACATCCAAAATAAAACAAGAGGGCTGGTTTCAGGTAAACACGTGGCACAAAAGGAATGAACCTGCTAATTCTTATTGATAGAAGAAAAGCTAAGCATATTAAATCTACTCCAAAAATAATACGTGCAAGATCAGACAGATATGGTCCAATTTCTAAACTAAAATGCACAGACTCTGGAATCACTGATAAGACTAAACCATTCCCCAGTCCTAAACCTAACATCATTAGGATCAATGGTGATGGTTTATCAGCTCTTAGTGATTCAATGAAAAAGACGAGAAAGAAGACAACAATGAAAAGAAATATCATTTGTACACGGAAAAAGAAAATCATAAGAGATTGATTTTGAAAACCAACCAAGAAAAGTAAACCATGCGCAATATTATAAGGAATTAGAAAGATTAAGATTAATTCTAGATAAATTAACGGCTGAGCTCTCAATTTTCGATATTCTCTAAAAACAATCATCGTTCCGCTTAGAGCCAATAGAACTGAAAACCAAGAAAGTACAATATATTGAATTTGAGGAAATGTATACTCGGTAAGAATCATTACTTGTTATTCCGACTATGTCGTTTGATAATTTCTCACTCCAACTATATATTATAATCATATACATATAGCTGATTGCAAAAAGCTTTCGGAATTTATTCATTTTAGGTAGATAAATTCGCTCCAGTTTGGAATTCAGTCATTTCAAGTCCAATACACTTAATC
>JAEOTQ010000076.1 GCA_016839785.1 Candidatus Hodarchaeota archaeon
AACTTTTTTCTTCAACATTTATTGTTGAAACAGGGGATTTGGGTGAATCATCAGGCGTACAAAATGTACATGAAGCTTCACTAAAATAGGATCCACATTTGGAACAAATTGGCAATATTAACTCCTCGTTCTGATGTATCTTTGAACATAGGGAATAACTCATAATTTTTAACACTTTGCTTTTTTACTCGCAACAATCCTCATTCTAATGGTCATGTCTCAAAGTTCATTATTTTTTACTGTTGTATTTGCTCCTTCCAAACAAGAAAATACCCTCCAAATATTAGGGTTTACAAAGGGAAGGCTAAACCAGAGAAAACCTCGTTTCAAAGGTAAAATTCTCTATTTTTACAAGAGGGAGAAAATGTGGCGTCCACGTCGCATTTTTTGGGAGGAACAAGGGAAATGGAAAGCTTACCCTCCAGAAAATACGATTCAAGAAATTATTTCGGTCGCAAAATACATTTTTCTAACTACAGATTTACCTAATAAAGAGAAAGATGGATTGACTCAATTTTGTACAGATTTCAATATTCCAATAAAGTTCACTTCACGGAATTTCTGTCCATTCTGTTTTTTCACCGAAAAATTTACCTTATTAAAGCCTGAAGGCAACTATAAAGCTTATGGTCGTGAAATATGTAAAGCTTGTGCCATGCAGGAATTAGAAAAAGAGCTACAATCAAAAAAAATAAATCTTCTAGATAATCCAGGATTTAAAAAGTACGCTGTTTCGATTTTGGATCGTTTTCATGATATACAACCTGTAACAGAGACTTTGACACAAGGAAGTGCAAATCTTAGTGAATTGACTTTGGTAAAGAGAATAGAAACAATGAATACTGCTAGTGATCTACTTACAATTCAGAATTCACAAATTGATAAATATTTAAAGAAAACAATGAAAAAACGTGGAATAGATACCCTTTTACCTATTCAATCAGAAGCATTAAAGAATGGATTACTAAAGAACAAAAATCAACTAATTATAGCTAATACAAGTGCAGGAAAAACACTTATTGGGGAAATTGCTGGGATTACGTCTTCATTGAAGAAAAATAAATTTCTCTTTATTGTCCCTTTAGTAGCATTAGCAAATACAAAATTCGAGGATTTTAAGAAATTTTATAGTAATAAATTACGTATTGGAATACGTACTGGAAGATCTCGAATATTTGATTCCATTAAGGAAAAAAAACTATTTTATAAAAATCGTTTCTCAATTCAAGACTCAGATGTAATTATTGCTACCTATGAAGGATTAGATCTCTTAATTCGTGGGGGACAAATAAACTTTAGTGATATCGGATGTATAGTAATCGATGAAATACAAACTCTAGCTGATCCTGAAAGGGGGCCCACATTAGACTGCCTACAAGCAAAAATTCGAACATATTCGAAGAATGTTCAAATTATAGGCTTATCTGCGACAATTGGCAACCCTAATCAATTTGCAAACGACCTTTCGTTAAATTTAGTTACAGTAGATCATAGACCAATTCCATTAGAACAACATTTGCTAATATCAAGAAGCGCTCATGAGAAAATTAGACAAATAACATCACTAGTTTTTACAGAGCTAAAAACAAGATCAAAATCTGGCTATAAGGGACAAACTATAATTTTTACTAACTCTAGAAGAAAAACAAGTGAAATAGCTGAAATTTTGCGCGAATCAGGGATTAGAAATGCTCAAGCTTATCATTCTGGTCTCTCCTATACTCTTCGGAAACAAATTGAATTGGATTTTTCCTCAGGTAAATGTACAGCTATTGTCGCCACGTACGCACTTGGTGCTGGTGTAGATTTTCCAGCCTCTCAAGTCATATTTGAATCAATGATGATGGGGAATCAAATTCTTGATCCAAATACATTTACCCAAATGATTGGTCGTGCAGGTAGATTAGGAAAACACGATCGCGGTTATGCGGTTTTTCTATGTTTAGGTGAGTCTATTTCCTCTTTAGAATCTAAATCTGAGGTCGAAATTGCTTTAGAGCTAGTGAGCTCTGATCTTACCCCAATTACCCCTGATTATGATGAGAATGCTTGTGGAGAGCAAATTATTTCTATCTGTTCTACAAGGTCAAAAATGTCCCCGTCAGAAGTCAAAAAGATCTATCAGAATATGATAGGGACTGGTAATCATGACTTCATGCAAATTACCAACAAAATGATTCGTAACTCCTTAATTGCCATAAATTCCAAGGACGGGCATCGTTATTTAGAGGTAACTCCTTTAGGTAAGGCTTCCGCTCTTTCTTTCTTTTCTCCTGAAAAAACAATTAAAATTAAATCATTAATCAAGAAAAAAGAACATTTTCTATCAATTGCTCTTGAAATGAATCATCCACAAAACGTTTATTTATCAAAAAAGCTACATGCATACCTTGAAAAGACATATCACATGAGATTTTCAACGCGATTGATTAATAGTCCAGTGTTAGATGTGATGAGTGCATCATTAAAGGGAAAAGAAGCAACAGAATTGAATAAGTGGTGTCTGACAGTATTTGCCAAATGGACACAGAACTTCTTCACCTGTACCTGCAAAGAAAATCCATATTGTTTTCATGGTTCAGAACAAATAGGAAGATACATTGTTAATAAACGACTTGAGGGGAAAAATATTCATCAAATATCGCGTAGCTTTTCCAAGTTCGAACTTCTTATCTTTCCAGGGGATATTTTATCTTCTCTCAATGGAATAATTCATGAACTTGAGGGAATTCAGAGGATAGCATTAGCTATTGGTGAAAAGGCAAGTGAAAAGAAGATTACTCTTCTCATAGATAAGCTGGAAATTCCCCAGTAATCCTATTGAAAAAATCCATCATTATTATCATTTTCGAGTTGATTTTCGATATTTCAAAAAAAACCCAAGACCTGCAAAAGCTGTTAAGAATCCAAAAATGTAATAAACAGCAGACATAGCTGTACTCATTGTACCTCCCAACCCTGCAATTAGTAATCCTATGATTATAAGCACTGAGCCAATTAAAAGATCATACACTATTTTAACCTCTTATAAATTTACAACGAGTCTAATTGATATTGTATTTTCAATTGCTAAATGAATTTTTAGGTAGTTTTACTTATTTCATTTGTTACAAGCTTATTAACATATTTTACATAATAATCAAGTTTATGTTTAGTATCTGCCTCAGCACGAATGGAAATTACAGGTTCAGTCCCACTTTCGCGAACTAGTACCCACCCGTCATCAAATTCAGCCCTTACTCCATCGATTGTTATACAATTTTGAGCTTCAGTAAATAGAATGGATTTAACGTTTTCTACTATTTTTGATTTAATATTATCATTGCAAGGTATTCTTATTTCATCTGAAGTGGGATAGGAGGGTAATTTTGCAATTATTTGAGATAATGGCTCCTCCCGAGAGGCAATAATCTCCAGCATCTTCATTGATGAAAATATCGCATCATCAAATCCAAAATAATCTTCCCCAAAATAATAATGGCCACTTAACTCTCCTGCAAAAATTGCTCCTCTTTTCAGGAGCTTTTCATGAATCCAAGAGTGACCAACACGAGTGAATTCTACTTCAGCACCCAGATTACTTAAGTATTCATAGGTTGCTCTTGAAGTCTTGATATCAATTAATATCAATCCTTTCGGAACTTTTTCCAGTAAATACGCCCCAAAAAGCATTATAATTTGATCAGGTTTAATTATTGCTCCTTTTTCATCCACAAAACCCACTCGATCCCCGTCCGCGTCAAAACCAATACCTAGATCGTGAGAAGATTTGTTCATTGATTCAACTATATATTTTAAACATTTTGGCTTGGCAGGATCAGGTATCATAACTGGAAATGTTCCATCGGGGTTGGGATGTAAAGCTTCAACCTGCATTTTTTTGTCTTTTAAGACTTCTAGAATTGGATAGCATGTTCCATTTCCTATATCCACAACCAATTTTAGCTTTTTTATTGGATGAAAATGGTTCCTTTGATAATTCCAGTATTGTTCCCTGTTAACATTTTCTAGTATTGATGTTTGTCCATATGTATTGTTCTTAGTTATCTTATAGTCATTCTGATCCATAATTCTCTTTATCTCTTTGTAAAAATTACCAATATGAAATGAGACACCATTTCGATCACAGACTTTAATACCATTATAGTCAATAGGATTATGGCTTGCTGTTACCATAATTCCAAAGTCCACTGAGGAATGATTTGCGGATAAGAAATATATTGTAGGAGTTGTACAAATACCAATGTCTTTTACGTTACACCCGACTTCCATTAATCCCAGTGAAAGTGCTGTCTTGATTATTGGTGTAGATAACCTAACATCACCACCGATAATGACATTTTTCTGAATTCCGAAGTATGTTCCGAACGCTCTACCGATATTAACTACTGTTTTTAATGAAATATCCTGAGGAAATTTTCCCCGAATATCATAGGTACGAAAAATATTCTCACTCATTTCCAACAACCCGGATTTGAATATTTACCAATCGCCAAATTTTCCTTTTTACTTTTTTAAAAATACTTATCTAGTTTTTTCCCAGGTTTGTGTAAGATCTGTTGTAAATGTTTCCATTCCCATAGATATCGAATAAATGGAAAAGATCGTTGTTTAATTTGATTTGAATATTCATGAAAAAAATACATCAAGTTTCGATCTTTCTCATTGGGGTATCCTTGACCTAGAACAAACTCGGGTAAATCCCATTCTTGTTCAATTTCTCGCAGCCTAAGATCTCTTATATGCTTAGCAACGCATGAAGCTGCAGCCACAACCGTATATTTTGCGTCGGCTTTTTTTGAAATAATGATATTTTTTGTAGCTTTTTTTAAGTTCCTTAAAGTAAATTTAATTTCATCCTTATTTGTTTCAATTAGTTTAAGAGATAAAGAAGGATCATTTGTATGAATCAAGTTTGAAATTTGTGTCATTGAATAATGAGGGGAAGAAATTGTGTCCAGAAAGATTTCCTTTGTATTTAATTCCTTTATAAGCTTATAAAAGTACCTTAGTTCTAGTAAATTCAAATTATCCTTAGGCCGCATCTTTAATGTTTCATCTATTTCAGTAGAGGGAATTTTAAAAACTTCTACTTTCTCTGCATTTTGTTGAATCTCTATGGCTAATTGACTTCTTTTCCTTCTTCCTGATATACCGGTAAATAGTTTAGAATCTTTTACACCTTTCTTATGGAGTAAATCGATTTTATCACGCTTCAGAGTTAAACCAACAATAATTAGCGGGCCTATAACACTACCTCTCCCCGCCTCATCAATACCAGAGAGCAGTGCTCCCAATTTTAATCAATTCCAGTCTTCTCGATTGCATTTTCTGCAGCAGATCTAGTCAGGCCTTCAGAAAGAACCGTATATCTTTCAGAACGAATATGTTGCGCTTTTTTTAACGCCAACAACATAATATCTCGGTCAATACCTAGTTCGCGAAGGGTTAAGGGAGCAGAAACCTTCTTTAAGGAGGTACGAATACGATTCCAGTCCCCTCCATGTAAATACATCATTAAAATTGCACTAATCCCTGTTTGATGACCATGGAGTACTTTAAAACCATATTCAGAAGATAACATATCCAAAGCATGACTAACGAGATGTTCAGATCCACTAGCTGGACGAGAGGATCCCGCAATACACATTGCAACACCGCTACTGCCCAGAGCCTTGATTAAAGCTCTAACTCCTTTCTCTCCAAAGAAGTTTTTTCCAAGGTCATTTATTCTTTCCTCCACCATTGTTGCTGTCATTTCTGAGAAAGATGCTGCATAAATGTCATAATCTTCACCTTTCAATCTATTAGCAAGTCTCCAATCTTTAACAGCTACCCATTTTGATAAGATATCCCCAACACCTGCTTTCAAAGATTCTTTAGGTGCTTTACTAATCAATGTTGTATCACCGACAATTGCTAATGGAGAAATTGGTCGATACTCTTGCGAAAGTTTTTTATTAAAAAATTGATCTACCTTAGTTCTTAATAAAAAGTTAATATAAGGACTAGAAAAGCCATCATGGCTAGCATTGGTGGGAACAGCAATATATTCCGTTTTTGACATATTTGCTAAGAGTTTCACATAATCAATAACGGTCCCACCACCTACAGCGAGTAGATATGTCTGATGATGATCAATTCTACTAGCAATTTTGCTTAGATATGAAAAATCAATGTACTCGGGCAAGGGAGTAAATTCATATTCTATATCATCTGAAATCTGGGGAAGTACTACTTTTTCTGTGATTTCGTGTGTTTTTGTTTGACCACTAAATATGTGTAATTTATTGATACCTAAATCCTTAAACGTCCCTGTTAATCTTTCAACAGCATTTATTCCGAAAGTAACTCGTCTTGACACATTTATTTCTTGAATTGGGCTCAGAATTAATTCATCCAGTAAAAATGAATTTTCAACGTCAATTAAATAGCAATCGGTCTAGTCATTTACATATTATTTGTCTAGTATGATAAAGATTACAGTTTCTCTTCCTGACTTAGATCTGCATAATCACGTCGATATCTAAGTAACTCGGAACCACCCAGTTGTAATGTGGCATACCCTCCTACTATACCAAGAAACAAAGATTTTACGACACGATCTATAAAAGCTACTAATGTAGCATCAGTCCCGATATAATGAGGAGAGTTAATTAAGACCAGCGCGATTACAGCTTCATATTCACCCATAGCTCCTGGAAGAATTGGAATTATGAAAGTTATATTGCCTACACATGAAGCTGCTATCACCCAAGGAAGATCAGTCAGAGTGAAAGAGGGCAAAATGGATAAAGCAATGATATACAGCATAACGCCCTCAATTGCCCAGATAGCAGCAGATGTTAGTATCGCTTGAAACAATAGATTTGGTTTGGTACGAAGGTCGGTTAGCCCACGAATAAACGCTTCAAAGGCTGAAGTGAGTTTATCCTTAAGAAATTCTGGAAATATTCCAAGGATTTTGTAAACAAAAGTAGGTTTCATTAAAATAATGCCTATCAGTAAAAGGCCTCCTCCTGAAATTAAAAAAAGAAGTATGATCAACTGTCCTATAACTCTTGAGCTTTCCTCCGTCTGAAAAGAAAAACTGATGAAAAATAAACTTCCTGTTACAACTATCAATAAACCTATAATGCTTAAAACCTGTTCAATGACAATAGAAGATATTGAATCTGAATATTTTACTTCATAGTTCCGTTTTAACGATATGATCCTAACAGTCTCACCTGCGCGCGCAATTGTAAATAAATTTATAGCTAAAGCTGAACACACAGGAAGAATCAGGGATGATAAAGGTAACTGAGTTCCTTGTGCTATTAATAATAATTTCCACCTATAAGTACGTACTATTAAGTCAATAATATAAAATAGAACCAATAGAGCAATCCCCCAAAATCCTAACTGAAAAAAACTTTCTATGAGATTTTGAGGATTGATGAAAACGATAATGATGAGTAGTACGGTTAGTGTAGCCAGATATAGTAATTTGGATGAATTTTTATTTTCAAGCATTGTTTATATCTCATTGGTATCAGATTACATCTCATCTACTATTGGAATTCCTAGAATATGAAGTATATTTTGTATTACTATTGAAAAAATTTGAACTAAGGCAACACGAAAGTTTTTCAATTTTGCTGATTCTGCATTTAATACTCGAGAAGTTTCATAAAAACGATTAAATGAAGATGCAAGTTCATATGCATACTTTGCAATCATGAGGGGCTGCAATGAATCTGCAGCGTTTTTTATTACCTTGGGACAACGATAAAGCTGTAAAATTAGGTTTTTTTCATTTTGGGTAATTGCGTAATCGCCACGGGCTGAAAAAGCTTTAATTTTAGAAAGCTTGGTTAAAATCTTCATTGCTCGTACAGTTGAATACATCAAGAATGGACCAGTGTCCCCCTCAAGTGATGTGGCATCTTCTATTCGAAATTTTATTTCAGTTTCAGTTGAGAACTTCACTAACCAATATCGAATCGCTGCCGCTGTGATGCTATTTACTATCTTTTCTCTTTTTATTGGATTATCCTCTAAATCTGGCCTCTTTTTGGATATTGCTTTAAACGCAGCTGTATATGTATCCTCAAATACTGCATCAGCCCAAGCCCTTTCCTCAATCCAATTTCCCGTTCTTCCTGAAAATCTTGCATGGGGGGCATTAACGTGTTTATAAGACATATGAAAAGAGTTCTCAAACTCATTATTCAATGAAAGAAGTTTTAAAGAATAGCGTACAATTTCTTGTTCGTAATTTTGTTCCATCCCGATTACGTTGCACACCCGATTTGATTTTCCAAAGATTTTTCCCTTCTCACCAGAAACTCGAAAATCAGTACTGGTCCATAGATCCCTTGTTTCTTCGCTTTCGTTCTTCTGTTTTACGACACTTCGACTTATTAAATTCGCCTTTACTATCCCGAATTTCCACAATTGGAGTGCAACATCATGAGCTACATAAGTTGGGATTCCATTTGATCGAACAAACACTTTATCTGGATTTTTTTTGTCTTGAAACTCATCTAATTTCCCAAGATTAGCAATAAAGCAACCAGCATTTGAACCTTCTTTTTCCCAGTGAAAAGATGAGTTTTTTTCCAATAATCGAAGAGTTTCTTCCCACACACCAGATCGAGAAATATCTGACTCCCAGACCAAATAATTATAGGTGACACCATATCTCCACGATGTTTCTAAGTTGTTATCGACACATGTCTGACAAATGTTTCTCATAAAACGGTACATATGAGGATCGTGACGCATATCAACCATTACTTTGTCGACCTCTGGCCACAGATCATTTTCAGCAAGGAGACTATTACAATGGGAGTATACTTTCCCTAACCAAACATCATATTTCTCATTGATTTCGCGAACAACTCCAAGATGGTGCCCATTCAGAATCCCCCATATTAGGGTAGCTACTTGTCTGCCAAAATCATCAATGAGGTTTTGAACTTCAACTTTCCATCCGTTTCTCTTATATATTCTAGCAATGCAATCCCCAAGGATTGCATTTCTCAGATTCCCAATATGAAGAGCTTTTACTGGATTAATCGATGTATGTTCCACAATTATCTTTTTCCCTTTCCCTCTGGTATTCTCTCCATATTTAGCTCCTTCCTTTTTGATTTGGGTGTAAAGACGATTGAAAAATGGTATAAAATTGATAAAGAAATTGATATATCCTTTTACTGGTGTAGTTTTTACGATTAGGGTTTTTTCATCCAAATTGTTATTGATACCCTGGGATAATTCTTCTGCAATTTTCATAGGAGATTTCTTGAGGAATTTTGCTAACTTGAAAGCAATATTCGAAGATCTTTCCCCAAATTCGAATGTTGGAGGGATTTCTATTGAATTTTCGATTAGATTCTCAATGCTAGAGTCTATCTCAAGATGGGAGTTGATCACTTGTTTTAGATGCTTCTTAATCATTTTTTCCATTATTATCAAAAACCGTCAAATCTAGAACGAGAATCTCCTTTGCAATTAGTCCATTGATTCTCATGTCTGCTTTATATTCTGTTATTCAAATGAAGTAGTATAATTCAATACACTTCGATCTCAAATATATTTTAAATTCTTATTGTTGGTTAGATGATCAAAATATACTCGAATTTAATCAAGGATAAGAGTTTCCACTAATTGGTGGAAAGAAAGGTTGTTAAAACTGAATTACATTATGAGTGGGTGAAGGAACTCCAGTATTTTTCTTAAAATATCAATGGGCAGTAAGAATAGATGCACTCCACAATTCCAATTTTCCCATATTTAGAAATTTAAAAAACGCAAAACTCACTAAATCTGTATTCTTCTTAACTCATCGGTTTTTTTTCTTCTAACATTCTGTAATGAGATGAAATTACATAAAGTGATATAATTTGCATAATTTGGATAGACCCCTATGTTCGATAAGGTTATAAATTTCTTGAGAAATCTATTACTCGTCCTAGTAAGATTATCTTTTTCTTCGTTATAATGCTCTGAATTGTGTTGTATTCTTGGAAAATAAGGAAATTAATTGAAGAAAAAACATACAAATAAGAAATCTTATCTCTAATTAGGAAGTACATCACCATGACTCCCCCTTATTATGATCAATTAGCTGAATGGACAGATATTGTACCAGAGAGTGAAATTCGCAGACTCCTTCTTTATAATGTAAAATACTACTTTGGAGGAGGAAAACCTGGAGCCTTACCAATTGATACATTCAAAACAATTCTACGCCAGATTGCAGATAACCTTGATACCACCGGAATTGATATTTTAAACTATGGACCCACTAGCGGACTATTATCGCTGAAAACAGTACTTGGAGAGAGAATGAAGAGAATTGAGGGCATTGAGATTCCACGAGGACCTGATGATATTCTCATTACCTCAGGCTCTCAACAAATGTTATACGCCCTTCTCGATACGCTAATTCGTCCGAAAGATGTAATAGTAATGGCAAGACCATCCTATCTTGGATTTGTTGTGCCAGTTACAAAGCTTGGAGGAAATGTTCTTACTGTTCCCTCTGATATCGATGGTCTCATTCCTGAACATGTTGAAAAAGCAATTAATGTGTGTAAACGAGAACTAAATCGAACACCTAAAGCTATCTATGTTGTTTCTGATTCTGATAATCCAAAAGGCACTACATTACCAGAAAAGAGGAGAAAAGCTCTCTTTGATATAGCGGTTGAAAATGAAATCCTATTAATTGAGGATGCGGCTTATAGAGAAATTCAGTTCGGAAAAATACCCCCTCCAATAAAGAAATATGATCCTGAAAATAAATGGGTTGCATATCTTCGAACAAGTAGTAAAGAAGCCGCAGTGCTTAGACTTGGATACTCAATTCTTCCAGAGGAGATTATGACTCCAGTAATAAAAGATAAAGGATATCTTGACCTATGCACCTCTTCATTTATTCAAAAAATGCTTGAAATCTATTATGCCAATCACATTGATAATGTCCTTGCGGATAACTTGAAAATATATAAGCGACGTAGAGATGCAATGAAAAAGATGATTGAAACGTATTTTCCCTCAAATGGCTTCAGCACTACTCCGACTGGAGGATTTTTCTTTTGGTTTCAAATGGAAAATGAGTCTTTTGACTCAGGAAAGTTCATGCAAGAAAAAGCTATTCCAAATAATGTTCTATATGTTCCAGGAAAGGCTTTTTATCCTATTAAAGGATATTCTATTAGTGCTGGTGATTCAAAACTTCACGGTAATCGAATTAAAACTAATGGAATGAGAATAAGCTATTCATTTGTTTCCTCCCAAATGATACTTGAGGGAATGGAAATCCTTGGAAAATTACTACAAAAGGAAGTTTAATACGGGTACTAAAGAATTATGTTCTTTCTGATGTCAAATTAATGAAATGGGTCCTAGGTGAATTTTCCAGTGCTGATGTACCACGTGAATCCAGGAAAAGATTTCTCATCAATTTGACGTTGATAAACATTGCAGAGATTATGAATACCTGTTAGAAGCGCAAGATCTAACCAGTTCCATGAAACTTCCTGAACATCCTTACCGTGAGTGAAACGACCATAATTATGAGAGAGCATAAGCTCCAAATTCCGTATCTTTCTCCTCAATTTCTTATCTCCTTGGTTTTTTCTTAGTTCATCATGATCTTGAACCAAGGTTTTGTTATCTTCAAGGGGAATGCTTTGCAAATGAATCCGCATTGCTTCCAAGGCTGCATGTTTATCTGAAATTGTCTTTCCTTCATTAAACGTTTTAAAGATGCTTAATACTTTCTCTTGGAGTGAGGGTTTCCCTATTTCAGAAGCAGATTTTTCTCCCCAAGGAGTACTATAGTAAATTCGATTTGACCGTATTAGAATAGGCGGTTCAATATTTAGTCTTTTCATAGCGGGAATTACTGCTGAATAATATTGTGTTTCCCCTCCTCCTCCAATATGTACTAATATTGGAAAAGTAATATTATTCACCATAGCTCGGGAGTCAGAACGGGGTGTTATATTTATCTCAATATCACTTAGATCTGGATGGTTCGAATCATAAGAGAAAGAATATTTTTCATTACACGATAAACATTGACCTTCCAGAACACCTATTTGAATGACTTCTAGTTCTACTCTAGTTCGGGTCTCACAATTCATACATTCTAGGAAGAAGGGAACATAATTTTTGTCTCTTAAAGGTAAACCTGGAGGGAGATTTAGACCAATTATTTTTTCATGAATCGAATTCAAGGTTTCAATATAATTTATCCGATTTTTTTCAGTTAGTAAGAATTCAAAAGCAGGTAGAACTAGCTTTCGATATCTCAAATTACTGGATGGAGTCAAAAAAATCCGTAAATTGTTTCTTAAAATTAAGAGAGTGCTCCATATCTTCTGACTCCAAGATGAGAAATCCTCTACTGAAAGAGCAGAATCATTAATTATATCAAACCACGTTTGAAATCGTTCATACAATAGAATCCGATTCTGAGGCAGTATCTTCGCATATTTCATCAATAGTCGCAAATTTTCTTGAATTTTTCCTCTGCTTTCTAATAACCATTTTTGTGAAGGAACAGGTACACGGTGCATCGGTGTATTTTCAGGAACATCCCAAGAAGGTGGAGTGATGAGTAAACCAGAAGACGAATTTGCCTGTGGAAACCGAGTTACGGTTAATTCATTTTGGATAGAATCGTGATCTCCAATGTAAAAAAGCGCACCTAATCCAATAAATTTACCAATCCAATCTGCTAACGAGACTTTATTCATGAGAAAAGATGACCCACCAAAAATCAATGGTTGGTGACCAACATCTACGAGTCCTGAATCAAGCTTCTCCAGACTCTCCTTAACAAGAAACGTTAAGCTTCCCATTGCCCGATTGTGATCGACAGCAATTCTCCGTAATTCTTCTACATTCTCTTGGAATTTCTCCAAACTATGAGACTGTTGACGGATTGTTATCTTTTTCTTTAAATCCGCATATGTTGAAGGAATATCTCCCCAAAATTGTTGAGTCAGATCATTCGGATTACCAGTAGCGGCTAGACGATATAATTCAAGGAGATTGTTAAATTTTGGTGCCAAGGTGATCATTCTCACTGTATATCTTATGAAGTAGATTATGCATGGAAGATTAGATGTACTTTTTCAAATAGCTTTTGCATAAAAACGTTGATGATACATATATGCGAAATCCTCCCCAGAATTAATAACTAATCTTCGAGAAGTCTCCCAGAAAAAATGGGGTTTCAAAATTCTTTTATAGCCACTTATTATATCTCATGTAAAAGAAAAATTAAGAGAAGATTTTCCCAATAATCTCTTTTAATCTTTAAATCTAGTCGTTAAATTGTTGAATTACTTGGAGAGACAAATAATTGAGATTTATTACTCTTTACAATAAAAGAAAACGCGCAATATCCCCTGTTATTGCTGTTATTTTATTAATTGGACTTGCGGTCGCTGCTAGTGCCGCTATATTTCTTGTAGTGTTGCCACTTTTTGAACCAACAACCAGTCTTGAGCTAAATGATGCATACGTCCTTTATGACGGAACATGGACAAAAGCTGTTGAAGATGGTAATGGTTATGGCATTGGTACCCTTGTTCTTTCAAATGCTGGAACAGGTGAAGTCGAAATAGTTTCGTTTAAGGTTTTTTATTCTATTGCAATAGGAACTGGATGGACAGAAATTACTGGTGCTGTGAGTATAGATGACATATCCACGTCAAATCCGTACGTTATAGACCCTCTAAAGACTTTTGATTCCATCAATATTCGTTTTCCCCTTCCTCAAGAAAACGACGATCTTGCAGTATACTATCAGCTGGTCGCTGAAACTAGCGGTGGAAGTACGATAGATACTATGGATGAAACTGATACAGTTGATGCAGAGGATATGAAATTATCTGCAGATAGACCATCTATAGGGTCTGTGACCTTGGGTACAATAAGAAGAACGCACACAGTCTCTCCATCCTCTATCTCCGATAATTCTGAAGTAAAAGAAGTGGTCTTTGAAGTAGTTCCGGTAGGAGGGGGAAGTCCATTATCCAAAACTATATCTGAACCTCTTTGGAGATGGAGCTGGAATACTAGGACCCCAGCTAGCCCTGAAGGACTTGCAAATGGTGATTACACAATGGATATCACTGTGTACGACTATGCTGGCTTGTCAGATTCTCTTTCAGCAGCAGTTCCTCTAACTATTGATAACGATTATACACCTCCAACAATTAACTATGTAGAAGGAGAAGCCCCCGAAGCAGAGGTAGGGACTACTTATGAAGTTATAGCTAATGTTATTGACACTGGTTCTGGTGATTCGGATGTAGAAGATGTTTTTCTGCATTATCGTTTGGAAAACTCTACCATCAATACAACTGTAGGTATGGTTGAAGGTTTTGGTAATAACTGGACCGCTTCAATTCCAATAGATGCGATGGCATTAGAGAATGATATAGATTATTATGTTGATGCTCGTGATAAGGATGAAAATAAGTTTGTTAACCCTAAAACGGTTTTAACATCTGTGGATACTCAAAATCCTGATATAACACATACTCCTCGCACCTTAGCAGATGAACAGGAAGAAATCACATTTGTTGCAGAAGTAGAGGATCCAGGACTTGTTGATACTTCTAATGTTGATCTTTATATCCGAAAGTCAAATGATCTGGATGCAAATGCAACTGTGTCAGGAGAGGTGCTTCCTTCTTCATGGGTGCAATTAAACCCAAGTAATATCGTAAAAACGGACAGTATAACTTGGGAATTCACTTGGATAATACCTGAGGCATACTTCAACGTTACCATACATGGATTAGACTATTATATATCTGCTACAGATGTGTATGGGCCTAATACAGCACTACACGGTACATCAATAATACCACACCATATACAAATACTAGATTTGAATCCACCCGATTTTGTTGGGATTTCAGCAGGGAATTTCCCTTCCTCCTGGACTGAAAATACTAGTTATCCAATAACACTTCAAATCAATGATAACGACCCAACCTTCGGTAGAGATGTTGGTGGGGATTTAACCTCATTTAATACAGGTGAGGTTACCATCCACTTCAAAACTTGGAACGGTGATCCTGGACAGACATTCATCCCTGCAAACATTAATTCATCTGTTCATACTTTAGGAAATAGTAGTAATGGTGAGATCACTGTCTGGTTCGGGACTATTCCCAGAACAGCTTTTATTTTCGATGCAAATCATCGAGTTGACTTCTATTTAACCGTGAACGATCAATCTAAGGTAGCTCAAGATCAGGATGGTGTAGTGCCTACTCGTTGGCCTAGTGCAGGATTTTACAGTATTGATGTAAAAGAAACAGGTCAACCAGATGTGAAATACCTCATTGGAAGCTCTACTCTGAAAAATAACAACGCAACAGTGGCTTTCATGGTTAACAATACAGCTAGTGGTCAATCTGAAACTGCTGACGCAACTCTAACAGGCATGTTTCTTGAAATTTTCAGTAGTGACTGGAACTTTGCAAATGGTGCTCCTAATTTAACTTCTGTGTATTTCACGAGATTTAACGGTAATGACTATTCCTATAATGATACTGTTGGTTCTCCTCACCCATGGGGTGGCAATGGTTCTTGGATAACCTTTGAAACTGGAATTGAAGGAACTGTAGAAGATGATTTTGATTGGAATATTATCGAACTCACATTTTCAAACACCTCTGGTGGATCGATAAACATGCATAATATGATATTAAACATCACTTTCACAGCCAAAGTGGGTATGAATGATGTTGCTGATCAGAAATTAGTCTTGATTGCAACTCCTGGTGTTGAACCACCGTCATCAATTTACCCAGCTTATCTGTATTCAGGAAGATACTATATTGCAAACTGGTTAGTTACCCCGGGTTACTCATATGGCTCATCTGGACTTGGTTGGGATTCAGAACTGGAAGAACCCTGGACATCTCCATCTGAATACTCAAGGACTGATATTGCCTCAGGAATGGTCTTTCCTTATGATGGGTTTGGAGTAACACTAGGTTATGGAACTTATACTACAGATACATGGAAAATGGCTGTAAATAATGAAAATGGATATCGAATGAATATTGACTCAATGATGGGTTCAGTATCTAATACATATGTTTGGTTTTATGCAGTTATTGAATTCAGTGGTAGTATCCCTTCCCCAACTTACATGTATCTTGGTTCAGATGATGAGGCGATCTGCTATATAAATGGACAAGTCGCAGGACAATATGGAAGTCCACGAGGATATGGTGAAACCCAATTCCAAGTCACATCCTTGTTGAAAGGCGATGGTGAGAAAAATTACATTCTCTTTGGAGTCCACGAAGATGGTGGTAACTATCGTGGTGGATTAGCTTTTTCACAAAACTTCCAAGTCAAGATTTTCACAGGCCCTCCTCCAGCTCCTTTAGGTTTTCCTCTATTGGCAAGGGGTTTCTCTTCTATTCCTGGTATAGCATTTTTCGATAACCCCATGATCTATTACCCATTTCAAATGGCAAGTAGCATTATGACAATTTGTCGAGAGAAAATTTTCATTGAATCTGAAGATGGTTTCTGAAAGATTTCAGAAACCTTCACTCTTTTTCTTTTTATTTGAGAGTTATTAATGACACTGAGTCAAGATATTAGCGATATTGCCATCATAGGTACAGGACCTGCAGGATTATTAGCTGGATATGAAACAAACCCATCATTAAATGACTCACAAGTTGATATTTTTACAAAAAGCTCAAAAATCGGACACCCTGAACACTGTTCGGGATTAATCTCTTTTGAGGGGCTGCAACGACTTAATGTAAGCATGCCTGATCTAAAGAAAAAGATAGGTTATAACTCGATTCGTTATGCAAAATTAATCGCTCCAAATAATTTATCTTTTAGAATAGACCGTGGTACCAAAGCAATGATAGTGTTAGATAGACCTAAACTTGATGGCTATTTTGCTGCAAAAACTCGGAAAAGAGGATGCAATCTTCATTTAAAATGCAAAATCCACAAGATTGGTTATACTAAAGGATACTGGTTCCTATTAATGACGAATCAAGGGAAAAAGAGTGTCACAAAATCGAAATTTCTAATTAATGCAGAGGGGATTCATACACATCTTGCAAAATCTTTACAGTTACCTGTTCCGAATCATAAATGGCATTTTCCAGCGTTCCAAGCTGTTATTGATGGAGTGAAGGATTTAGAAAGGGATTGCAGCGAATTGTACTTCGGTCAGGAATTTGCCCCTGGTTTTTTTGGATGGGTTATTCCCTTAAATGAGGAATCAGCCCGAGTAGGAGTAGCAGTGGGATCATGGACTGGAAATAATACCCGTAAATACTTTTATAAGTTCCTGAAATCTCATCCCAGGTTGAAAAATCGTTTAAGAAAGGATAAGATCGTTAAAACCTATGGGGGAATTGTACCAGGCGCAGGACCTATTTCTCGGACGTACCATACCAATTATATGGTTATAGGTGATGCAGCTGGTCAAACAAAAGCAACAACGGGAGGAGGCGTAAATATTGGTGGTTTTTGTGGTCGAATAGCTGGTAAATATTCGAAAAAAATTATTTCGAACGAGATCTCATCAAAACAAGGGTGTGTTGATTATCAAAAACAATGGAGAGCATTTTTTGAACCCAATCTGAGTCTCATGAAATTTTTCAGAAGAACATTATCTTTCTTACCTGACAAAGACTGGAACAAAATTTTCCAAATCGCTTCAACAACTGGTTTAGAGAAAAATATGAAAGTAACAGATATTGATTTACATGGTACTGGACTATTAAATTATGCTTTTCAACCGAAAGTAATTACAAAAGGTTTGAAACTGACCCCCCATCTACTCCTCAGTTATTTAAGAGGGGTATTACCTGATTAATCAACCTGATTGAAGACGGTTCTCGATTTGTTCTATTGATTTCACTAAGTCTCGACTTTGTTCATGAATATCTTTTACATTTTTTACTATTTCTAGACTATGATCCTGATACGAGGAGAGAAAACTTGTAAGAGGGACAAAAAAGCTTTGAATTTGATCTAATTGCTTTAACTCCGCTTCTGCTGTTAAAAAATCTCCTTTTGAAATCTTACTCTCTGTAGAAGTGACAAGATTGTTAATGATTGATCGCATCCCTTCTACGATTGGTTTTACTTCCAAATGTTCAGAGGATATTATAGGGGTAAGCACGTCTTGAAGATCTTTTCCCACCTTATTTAGCCGATTAGTTAATTTATCACCTTTCTTCTCAATTCTGATAGGAAATATGGCCGTTCCAAGTGAGAGTGAGTTTTTATTTCCAAGCATATCGGTGAATTCTGCGAAGACAGGTATTTCAATTGAAATCTCCTGATTTCCCTCTCCAGAAGGACATACAAGCGTAAATTGTCCTTCAGAAAGCTCTCCTGGTTGAAGCTGGTCTTTAAAGATCTGGTTTTGACCTGATACTGTGGTAAGATTTGATGGAATATTTATTGAAGCCATTACATTGAAAGCAATCCCCTCTCCAATATTTTCAAGCTTCACTGAGAAAGGAAAATTCTCACCAAATATTATATCAGAATGATACTGGAACATGGCTTTCACAGATGGAAATTTCATGTTATTCATTAGGATCTGACGTGTTAGATCAAGAGCTCTTTTTATTCCACCTACAAACATAGCTGCAGGTTTTGTAGTCATTAAATACTGCTCTGTAAAGTCTGAAGCTTGTTGTAATAATTTTGGATCTGGATTAGACTTATTTATGGCTGTAACTAGATTATATGGAATATAAAGACAAGCAGTTGCTGCTTGATTGTTCGAGAAATCATTAGTTTTAATGAACTCGTCAAGATGGGTATTTACATTCCAATCTCCAGTTATAATTCTTAATAGCGACGATATGGTCATTAATGCAGCACCTCCGATTAGATCATCCCAAGTAATATGCTCTTGAGAAGCCTTGGCTAGTGCTTTTGCTGACAAGATTAACCATTGAAACTCGAGATTTGAATCATTTAAGAAGTTCTTGACAACTTGAGAACCAGAATAATACTGGTAAGCCGCATTTTTGAACTGTCCTTTCTTATCCAACTCCTGACCGTACGATTGAATAAGTTGGACAGTTTCACGTGCTGCTTTGGTTCTTTGAATCGCATCCTGTATATTATTAAGTGATGTTAGTGCCGTTTGAACCTCATTAGCAGTATTAGATTTACTCAGACGTTCAAAAAGTTCGTTTACAAACGACATGTTATTGTTTCTCCTCTTTAAATTTATGATGTGGAAGTTACAAATCATTGTGAATTGGATTTAATCAAATGAAAACCGAAATGTTTCTAGCTGAAAGGAGTACAAACCATATTATTAATGCTTCTGAATTTTGTATGTGTTTCTTTCTATATTCATTTCTATTTTGTTTCTTAAATATACGCTTTCTCACAATTAGAATATTATAAATATCATTACATGGTCCCTCCATTCTGAATATCAGCACAGAACGAAACTAAATTCAGGATAACGAAGTACGACCCTTTTTGATCCCTTATCATCATTTTTTGGTTCTTTCTTCTCAATAGGACATAATTTAAGAACAAAAATTAATGAATCTCTGTTTTAAAATAGTCTTTTCTCCCCTCAAACAAATCCATTGAATACGAAATTTTCTTTGGTGATTTGCACATCTTTAAAAGAATCAGGCCAATCTTACGTTACTTGATTGAAAATACGTATCAAGTAAATTTCTGATATAATTTATACACGATTCCTCAATCAAAACACCTATCAAAGAGAGAAAGTGAAAATTCGGAGGTTTAAGTTTGGTTTTTTTCCTCAGTAAAAAGGAAGTTGAAATTCCAGATATTCTTAAGAAGGATCCTGCAGCAAAAAAGGCTTACAAAGAGATATTAGAGGGACTGGAAAAAGCTCTGATTTTATATATTTATGATTCAGGCCCTTACCCCCCAGACGAAGGGACTCAGATCTTACCCTTTACTGATTTAGCAAATTGGGCGGAACAAGATTGGAAACTTCTTTATCCAAAATTTGAGAAAAAGAGGTGGTTAGTTATCTTCGTTGCACGAGGAGGTTATCAGTTAATAGATTTGATTGAAAATAAAATTGATGACTTTGTTTGGACATACTTCAAACCTCGAACAGAAGCTCGCGACTTTGAAGATGATAGTATCTTTGAAGAGTATCGTGATCCCGCCTTTGAAGAAAAATTTGCTGATTTTATGGATGAAAATGTTTCTATTTTGTTTGTTGAGGATATAATATCCACAGGGGAAAATCTGGAAGCTGCATTTGATTACACAATGGAAGTTGCAGAAGAATACAATGTTGAGGTAGGAGATGTTGTAACTATTGCTTTAATTTCACGTATGAGAAATCTCGGAACTATCCCGATATATGGAGTGCAAACAGATATCCAAATTGATCTTCGATGTTCGTGGGGAAATGATCTACCTGATAGAATTGATGCACGGGATTTTACCGAAGGTAAAGAATATGTAGATGATCATTAGAATCTGCCTCAAAGAGGAGTATTTACAAAGAATAAAAAAAAATATGAGAGGCCTGATAATTAAAATAAAAAGAATCTAGTGGATTTACATAATTCAACGGGAAAAAATTACTTTTTTAAATAGGAATTTCATGTATTAAATGATTAGAATAATAACATATGGATTAGCAAAAGAATCGTCAAATAAGTAAATGACTCAAGGAAAATGAATTAAAATGATCGATAAAGCATATATTGAGGCCGCCATAGAATCCTTAGATTTAGTTCTTCAAATTGCAAGTCACCTTCATTCTACACAACAATTACATAATATGAATGATTTTCTAACTCAAATTCACACTAAAGCCGAATCTAAAATCAGTTCTTCTCTCGGTCAAAGTTTAGGTATATCAATACCTGTTGATCAGGAAGGAAAACCACCTAAGTATTGGGAAGGGGTTCGAGATATGGCTAAATTATCAGTAAAAAAATGGTCGGAATTGAACGATATTCCCAGATATTTGGCATTCCTATCAGGTACTAGATCTAATCTTGCTGCAAAGATCGGGGTCCAAGTGGCCGCTAATCCCTTAGAAGATTTTGTAGGTGAGGCAACCGCTCAACCAGCTCAACCAGTTCCTGAACCAGCTAATCCATTAGAAGATATACTTAGTACCCCAGAACCAACACCAACGTTGCCTCCTTCACCAATTCCAGAACCAGTTAGTCCAGCTGTTCCTCGACCTAAACCAGAACCCGTTCTCCCCGAAATAACACAGCCCGAACCTGTTCTCCCCGAAATAACACAACCCGAACCTGTTCTCCCCGAAATAACACAACCCGAACCTGTTCCCGCACCCAGACCGATACAACCAGAACCCACACCACTAGCTGTTCCCGCCATCGAAACTCCCGATAAATTATCTGCTCTGGATGAAGCCTTGCAGGCCAGTGGACTTGAAACCTCTACTCCTACTGAGCCTTCTTCCTCTCTTAGTGATATGTTACTTGCAAAAGAGGATACTGGGGAAAAGAGTGATGAAGAAGACGATATGCTTTCACTATCTCTTCGTGAAGCCTTAAAGATTCTTCGTGATGAAGACGAAGATTGAGGATGAGGAATTATGGCCACCAAAGACATAGTTATCACCTGTGTCTGGACAACAGATGGATTTGTTCTCCTAGACAAAAAGAATGAGCCGACTTCTGATGAAGCAGTTCTTCGAATTGATGAGGCTACAGAAACAATTTCTGTGTCTATTCCAAATGAACTATCCCTAATTACAAAGAAAATTATTGAACGACGAGTGCAATCGATAGCAAAAAGTGGTTTTTCCTTACCTAGTTCAAGCTTAAGAATAGGGGGAGGATTTAATGTTGAAATTAAGAAAACAGACGAAATACCAACAGTGTTACTTCAAGAAGGTCATAAATACACCTTTGGCGAAGGGACTCTTCGTGAGAAAGAATCCATTAAACAAGAAATCCGTCCTAAGCTTCCTTCAGAGTTTGAGGATGACTATGTTCCCTCTTTCTTAATCCATGATCCCTCTGCTCCTCAACAACCACAAATTACTCAAGTTGTCAAGGAGATGGAAAAACCTGATGATTTTACACAAGCAATAGATTCATCTGATGTTCAAAAGGTATTCCTGATAGATTCAACTTTGGAAAATGTAGCAGGTAGATTTGTAATTGCTTTAAGTGAATATGGAGATATATACCTCAGTAGGCAGAAAGCTGTTTTTACCGTCGAATATTCCAAAGGGCGTATTGATTTTGAGGTCCAAGATGGAGAAATTAGCATACTATCAACAGATCGAGTAGCTAAAGATGATGACTCCATTATATCTGCATTAGAACAAGCAAAAAGTGGAACATAGATAAATGTGCCTAAAAAGCACCTGATAACCTCAGATGTACTAATGTGAATCTTAATTGAAGAGAACTTTATTCTAAATCTGAAGGGAGAATCTCCCTGCTTCTAGTGGTATAAGTTATAATTTCTTGGGTAAATAAATCAACAAGATGCCCATTTGTAGTAATTACTCCAACTAATTCCTCTTTTTCGGGATTTTTTGGTTCAGGGCAGATCAAGAGTTCTTCGGCATCTCTGATACAGCCCCAAAATTCAATTCCATCGAGTTGTTTTAACCGAATATTGGAGGAGGATACCACCTTTTTCAGAGTGGTCTTAGGGACTTTAACAAAATCTCCAATAATGGTCACTCGTGTCTTAAATGGCAGTTTAGAAGCAGTCATAAGTGTTTGCAGTTCGGGACGAGGCATGAGAATTGTAAGAGACGATTTTGTCCTTACAGTTAGATCACGAAGGAGCATGATAATAACTGGTTCTCCAACAACAAGATCGGTGTCAAGTAATGAGGGATCTAATTCATCTAATTCTACAGAACTCATCACGTTGGTAATTTTGCTCAATTTCTGTTTCATTTCCTTAATAGAAAAAATCAGAGCAGAGACTTCATCTTCAAGTTGTCTTTCAGTTTTACCTACAAATTCGTCAATCTCGATTTTCGTCCCATTCAGATATGAAACGAATGTTTCGAGCTGTTCATTTGCATAATTGGTAGTAAAAGTACTCAAACCTGAGAAATATGATTTTAAAGATGTATCGAGATCTATTATATCCTTAGATGTGTTATTAAGATTAGTTTTTACCTGATTGCTCAATTCACCGATTTTTACAGTTTTCTGGTCCAGTTCACTTTCTTCGATAACTTTAGATTTTCTTGTTTCAAAATTTACTATAGTTTTCTCTTTGAACTTAATAATAGACTTTAATATTGCCTCTGAAAGGACATTTGTGGAATTTTCAGATTCTAATTCTAGATCTTGTATCAATTTTCTGAATAAATTATCAGATTCACTCTTTAGTGAACTTATTTGATCGTTAATTCCCTGTTTAATTGTTAATAATGAATCGTTTACTTCTTTACCTAGGTTCAGATTAAATTCATTTTCAATATTGTTCAATTGCTCTCTAAACAATTTTCTTCTTTCTTCAAACACATCAATTGTTGATTCTACTCCCATATCTGTAGCGTTTACTATTTTTATCTCAATTTCAGCCAGAACTTGGTTAAGTTTTTTTAATATGTCGGCCTTTTCCATTGAAGATGTGACTAGTTGAGAAATTGCACTTTTCTCTTCTTGTATCATTTTGAGTTGATCAATAAACTCTTCTTTTCCTCTGAACATTTTCCGATTTTTTATTTCCGATGTTAAATCTGAAATCACATTTTCAATATTGTTCAGTTTAATAGGAATTGATGAGAATAAAGATTGAAGATTCTTTTCAGCGTCATGATATCCCGAGTGGAATTCCTCAAATTTAGGTCGAGTAGTCCTTGCATCATTTTTTATTAGTTCTAGCTTGTTTTTTGTCTCAAAGGTAAATTCTTCAACACTTTCGCGATTTTTAGCTAAATTAGTGTTAAAATTTTCTAGGATACGTTGATTTTCATTCATATGTTGAAAAATTTCTTTCCCGAACGCCTTGTTAATCTCATCAGATTTCTGAATCTGTTCTGTTCGAATTTCTTCAAGAGTAGAGGATATTTTTTGCTGAACAATCTTAAGTTGGTTTTTTACTACTGGGAGATTATTTTCGAATAAACTTGGAACTTTTTCGATTTCTTGAATATTTTCATTATTGAGTTGGTCATATAATTCAGATGCTTTATCAATAATAGTCTCTATTTGGTCTTTTACAAATTGAATATCAGATTGAATAGTCTCATTTACTGATGTAACGAGATTTGATTGGTCTGTTGATATTGCTGAGAATCCTTCAGTTATTGGATTCAAATTCTCTGAAAATTCTTGAGTTAAACTTGCTGAATGCTCTCGAAATTTATCTTCGGTGCCATTAAATTTATTTTGAAGTAATTCAACGCTTCTTTCAAGAGCTTCCTTTGATTCTTTCCTGACATTATAAAGAGTTATCGGGTCGTATGACAGAAAAAAGGCCTTTAGGAAGGGTTGAAGAGCAATATACCGTCCAACTTTTCCAGGTATACGTTTTACCAAGTTACTACCAATGAGTACATTCAGAGCTTCCTGGGTTTGTATGAAATCAATCCCTGAAACGAGACTAAGCTGACCCAGAGTCGCCATACCCAACGAAAGCAAGTTTATATATACAACACCCTGTTCATCCTCGGATAATCCAAGAATGTCAATGATATCTTTTAGCTCAGATGATGAGATTTTCAGCCCGACCATAATTATTACCTATATTAGTTAATATCTGTGTTCTACGATAATCATGTACCAAGAAGCTAGTTATTAAGTTATAATATATATTCGTAGGAGAATAGCCAATGAACCTAATTCTAACGTTGAAGGTAGGTCACTACCGATTGTCCTTCGGTCATAATTTTAGAGTAATTAGGAAATGTCATCAGTCCTTTTTTAATTTTGTATTCAACAGGAATGGATTATCAAGTGTAATTCTGTTGTTATGGGAAAAATCAAAGAATTGCCTTTCTTTGATTCTAGAACGAAAATTTTTTATCTGCTCATAATCTAGTATATTAGTTTCTTATTCTAACGGGAATTTTTTGTTAAGTTTACCCAATCAAGTAATTTTTCTAATCTTTTCCTAATATCTCTTACGAAAGATTGAGGGATTTTAACTTGTGTCTAATTTATACTTGAATGCCCTGATATTACTGAATTAATTATCCTCTATTCAAATGATAAGGTAAGATTGAAACACAAAAGTAGTTAGATCATATAATGTAATTCTAAGATATTCCAAAACTAAATCAATTTATAATGGATATCGAATTCTTTAAAAAAATGGCGATTTATGGCCTTATTATATCTAGTTCTTCATCTCGTAACCAATATCTTTTCAGTATTGATCTATTGTTTTGCAGATAGGAGCCTATAAGTTGTTATTGATGAAAGTTTGTCTATTAGGCGATGGTGCAGTCGGGAAAACAGCATTACGTGAACGTTATCTTGGGAAACAATTCTCGAGTGGTTATGTGATGACTATTGGCGCAGATTTTGCCGTTAAAAAGACTCAAATTTCCACTGAAGAAGGAAAAAAGAGTGTTAAGTTCCAAATTTGGGATTTAGCGGGTCAACCACGTTTTAACAGTGTTAGAGAATTATATTATAAGGGGTCGCATGGGGGTCTTCTAGTCTTTGATATCACTAGACGTGATTCCTTTACAAATTTAACTTCCTGGATAGAAGAGCTTTATCGGAATTCAGGAAGAGGAATAATGCCAATAACCCTTTTAGGGAACAAAGTAGATCTTCGTAATGAGGTGGAAGACCCTGTTACACCAGATGAAGCCCAAGCTTATATTGAGGAAATTAAGGGTCAGTATGGTATAACTTTTGATGTTCCCTATCTTGAAACTTCTGCAAAAACTGGTGAAAACGTTGATGAATCGTTTAATACTCTTGCTCATACGATTCGCAATTATCTAAGGAAATAATTTACAAAAGAGTGAATACTTCTTGGTGACGGTGTTTCGGATTGGCCATCGTATATTTCGTGATAAGCGAATTACTACCCACCTAGCCTTAGTAGCCCGAGCTTTTGGAGCAGTAGGTATTCAAATCGCTGGGGAAACTGATGAAAAGATAATAAAATCAGTTTCTAAAGTAGTTTCGGAATGGGGAGGAAAATTTTCAATTGATTTTCTACCTTATGAAGGATGGATTCAATTCTTAGAGAATTGGAAACTGAATAATGGGAAAATCATACACCTCACAATGTATGGAGAAAACATATTAAATTTTCAAATGAATGAGAATTTCAAAAACTTAGAATCTTCACGTGAGGAATTAAAAAAACTTTTAGTAATTGTAGGTGGGGAAAAGGTACCCGCCAAAGTATTCCAGTATGCAGATTGGAATGTCGCCATTACGAATCAACCACACTCCGAAGTAGGATCTTTAGCGATATTTCTTGAGAAATTAGTCCCAAATTCATTGAAAATAGATTTTCCGAATTCTAAAAGACAAATTAAGCCTTCTCTTAAGGGGGAAAAAAAATACCTAAATTAGGTGAGGATGATGCATAAGAATAAGCTACAGATAGGAGTAATTGGAGATTCAAAGATACGCAATGATCTAGAATATGATATTGCCTATGAAATAGGTCAAGAAATTGCTCACTCTGATGCAATATTAATTTGTGGTGGAAGAGGAGGTGTAATGTCCGCAGCTATAAAAGGAGCATACGATGCTAATGGGATTTCTGTTGGAATTCTTCCTGCAGGAGTAGAAGATGAAGAAACATCTCCTTATCTAACAGTGAAAATTCCTACCTATTTACAATGGGGACGGAATCCAATTATTGTCCTTGCAGCTGATGGTGTCATTGCTTTGGGTGGAAATGTGGGTACTCTTTCAGAATTATCATATGCTGTCCTTTACAACCGACCGATCGTTTGTATCACAGCAATCGAAGGATGGAGCCAAGAAATCGGTGATCGGGGTTCGTTGCATAACCCACCTGTCCCAAACCAAATCTTATGTGCTGAAACAGGCTCAGAAGCTGTAAAAAAAATAAAAAACGCGATTTTATCCACCAAATAATGAAAAAAGTCCCTTGTTCCCTTTTGGTTTCAAAAAATCGGAGACCCCATCACACAATCCTTTAAGTAATGAATCATGCTGAGCGTTTACAAGATCAGTATATTCTTCAATAATTGATGAATATAGATCGTAATTTCCCGCTTCAACGGATTTGAAGAGGTGAGTAACTAATTCAATATATTCAGAGGTTTTTGGAAGAGATTTAGCCTCTTCTAGATACTTACCACACCCCTCAATTTCATAAGCATTCAATTCCGCTAGTGTTAAATATGCTAACACACGTGGAGATGATGATGTTAATGTATTCCATTCCTTCAATACATTAAAGCATTTTACATATTCCTGTTTAAACACTAAGAGTCCGGCATAATAATAGTGCAGATCTGCAATAATTTCCTTGGGATATTGCTTTCTGGTTATGGTTTCCATGATTGATTGTATAAAATCTTCTTGAGCAGATTTTGTTTCAAGAATCAGTTTATTAATAAACTTGGGAACGCATGAAGGCATATTATTTTCTCTTAACAATGCCAGTATATCGGGTATAAGCACAAACCATTCAATAATTCCAATTTTCTTTTTGAATAGAGGAATGGTACCTAAGATGAATTGACAATACAATTCCTCCATTTCTTTTGGAATTAGAATTTCATTGGTTCTCTTAAAGATCTGTAAAGCTTTGGTAGGTTGATTTAATCTAAATACCCGTCGTACAGCTCCTTCTATCAACTGCATACCATCGAAAATTTTCCCTGAGCTTAATGAAGTGAATCCTCTCTCAGTCCAATTGTCAATCTTCATTTTTATGCGATTAAAGACAAGACCTTAACTAAACAAAAAATATATCTAAAAATATAAGGTTGTTAAAAAGAAAGAAATTTATGAAAGAATTTTACATGCTTTATTGAGTCAATATATTAAGTGGATTTTAAAAAGCTGTATTGATATCCTCTAGATATAGAAAACCGCGAAAATCACCTAACTCTCATGATTTTGCACGTAAAACTGTGTGTTGATAACCTGTGAGCAACTCTGATCTTGTTAAAAAGTTTACAGTAAACGACGATGGAACTTTAACTCCATGTGATGTGTCATCTCTCGGAGGACTGAAAAATAATGCAGTTTATATTATTGTAGATGAAGGAGTAAGGAAAATTTTTATCTGGAAGGGTGAAGAGGCACCTGTACGAAGAAAATTCATTTCAGCTAAAGCTGCACAACAGATGCGCCAAGAACAGTATGGAATGGTATATCGTATCGATAGTCTCGACCCTGGAATAGAGGGGAAGGATTTTCTTGCCATATTTGGAGAAATAGTACCACAAACAGGAGCTTCGGATACAGATCAAGCTAGTACTGAAGTTATTTCACGTCCTAGATCTGCTCCTGCTCAAACTACGGTTTCAACCCCTCGTCCTGCACCATCGGCAGCGCCAAAACCACGTCCAACTCCCGCTCCCTCTCAATCTCCAAGATCGGCCCCAAAACCATCGACTCCCTCACCACCTGCTCCGGTACCGACCGTTGTTTCCACACCTAAACCGAGTAGTGCACCGACGCCTTCACCTGTGTCAAAATCGAGAGTTGTGAAAGAAACCGAAGTTGTTGTTACACGCCAAGTAGATGCTACACCCTCTACTCCTCTTAGTGTTGTCACTGACAAGCTAAAAGAATTAGACGTTCCATCTCATTTGGAAAGGGAAATTGTTATTATCGGAAATACTGTATTTTCAGTCATAAAAGAACATTTACAACTTTTTTCAAAAGATGTCGTAAAGTTAGAGCCAATGGATGATTTACCTGCAGGAATATTCCCTGCTGCTCATTATGAGGTACGTCTATTTATTGAAGATGGCCAAATCCTCTTTATTGACATGTTGAGGGAAAAAACTCGCTCTGAACGAGACGAATTTATTGATGACATGCGTCAATCGCTGCAAGATCTATCAAAAATGGGATTATAATTAACGATTTGGGTTTTATCAATGACAGGCAATAATGAATACTTACTCAAAATTTGTGCAATTGGATCTGGGAATGTGGGGAAGACTTCTCTGATTCGTCGATTTGCAGAAAATAAATTCGACACCAATTATTTACCTACATTAGGTGTTGACATCACGACAAAAAAAATCGATCTTGATGAAATACAGGTCAAATTGATCTTAGTAGATACTGCGGGACAGGAGTTCTTTGGAAAATTAAGACCTAGCTACTATCGAGGAGCCTCTGCTTGCTTAATCATGTTTGCGCTAAATGATGAGAATTCTTTCACAGCTATCCCGAACTGGCGAAGTGAATTTCAAAAGTACATCCAACCCCCTGTACCAATTGCTTTAGCTGGGAATAAAAACGATCTGGTAGATGAAAGGGCAGTATCTGAAAAAGATGCTCGAAAGGTAGCTGATGAGCTAAATATGGCATATTATGAAACCTCTGCAAAAGAGGGCGGTTCTGAAATCGAAGAAATTTTCCAAAGCTTAGCAAAACAAGTTATATCAAAATAATTTGAAAAAAATCTTTTGCATACATTATCATCTCTATTAATTACAAGGTGTTCACCATGCAGGCACAACCCTCCTTTGAAACAATAAAAAGAGATCATCAAGGCGTCCCTGTAGTTAAAATAGTCTTTTGGGGGCCCACTTTAGCAGGGAAAACTACAGCATTAACGATAACCAAAGTTCTAAAGAGCCTTGAAGATCCAGAAAATGTCTATAAATTCTTAAAATTAGAAGATCCAACAGGACGCACTCTTTTCTTTGATCAGGGTATCTTTGGAATTGGTAAAACGAGTGCAGGGTTACCTATTTTAAAATATCACTTATTTACTGTTCCTGGTCAGGAGCGTCACTCTGGGCAGAGGAAAGTTGTCCTAAGAGGAGCCCACGGATTAATTTGTGTTGTTGACTCTGAGAAATCTCGATGGGAGGAGAATAAATTTGCACTTCGGGAAATTAATGATCTTGCTGGAGATAAACTAGCAAATGGTTCACTACCATATCACATTATGCTTAACAAAATGGATCTCCCTGCTGAACAACGGATTAACTCCTTTGAGGTAGGAAAATTGTTAAGCGAATCTGGTGCCGTTGCTAGCTTAAGAGATGCAGCAGTCAGAATCATTGAAGTTTCGTGTCTCGCTGCTCGTGATGATTTGAAACTACTACTTTCTAGGAGTGATCGAAGCAAGATAGTTAATGAAGACGGCAGGTTGAAAAAAGAGTACCGTCCTACAAGCGTAAATCGTGTGATAAAACCTGTTGAAAGTCTTGTAAGAGAAATCATTATCCATATGATGAAACAACAACAGTAACTTAAAGAAAGCCCCCTAGATTCTTGGAGGACATATAAAATACCTCATATTTACAATTTAAGAGAGAATATCTCTTGACAGTCCTTAATGCCAGTGATCCTGAAATAATAGATAAATCAGCTGCATTATTGAGGAGAGGAGCTGTTGCAGTGTTTCCTACTGATACTGTTTACGGACTAGGAACTATAGTAACAAAAGAAAATAATAAAAATATACGTAAAATCTTTGAGATTAAGAAAAGGTCTTTAAAAAAGCCTCTAAGTATTTTAATGACTTTAGAAATGATTTCTGAATATATTGATGCTTCTGACATTGTCATCACCGGCCTGAAAGAGCTTTGGCCTGCATCAATCACATTTATTGTAAACTTGAAACATTCTTGTCTGAAAAAATTATCTCCTTACTTAAACACTTCTGGAAATAATACAATTGCATGTCGTGTGCCACCACATGATATTCTGTTAAGAATTATTGAAAATATTGGGATCCCAGTAATTGGTACTTCAGCAAATATCTCAGGTTATAAACCTAGTTTTGTTTTTGCCAATGTATTTAATGATTTATCATCTAAGGGTATAGATCTTTGGATTGATCAAGGAACTTTGCCAATAAAATCACCTTCTACAATCATCGATATTACCTCCCCTAATGAACCAAAACTCTTACGACAAGGTGATTATAAATTTACTACTTTTAGATCATGAAACCTTAATAAGCTAACTTATAGATTATCCCAATGAATTACGATGGATACACAAATGGATTCTACTGATCTCCTTGTCGTTCACCAAAATAGAGTAATTTTCAGCTCAGGTAAAGGTCTTTTGTCTCAACACTCAAAAATTAGTGCAACTGTTACGCAAGTTCTCACTCTTTTTTCGCAGAAGATTATGGGAGGCGAAAGAATTCACTTCATTAGATTTGCTAATCATCGTATGATATTTTTATTTCCCCACGTAAGAAGAACTGATGATCTTGTGGCAATCGTTTTGATCCCTATCGCGAAGAATGCTCGTCAAGTAGTTCCTACCATGGGAATTGTCTTAAACTTAATAGAGCAATTTCTTTCAGGAGATGTTTTAGATGCCCAAAATAGGCATTTAGATACTTTTTATCAGCTTTTAACCTCTCCTGCAGATTCTATCTATGTCATACCACGAACTGGGGAGGGAATGTTATCTGCTTTGGTATTACTTACAGCATTTGCTCATGATCTTAGATACGGAGTTGAGAGTGTAGTATCAAGGTTGGTGTTCATCGACCCGAATGATACAAGCGACCTTCTATCCGTTATTGAAACTTCCAAGACTTCACGAGTTCTATCTTTCACGCCAATTCCTGGGGTCGAGGAAAATGATAATATACTGATCTTTGGTTTGGAATCACCTCTCAAGCAATATTTTTCTGCAAATCCAGGAGAGCAGGTATATGATGTTCTTAGTAGGATTTTTGGCGCAAATTCAAATACTGCAAAGATGAGAAAGTTCATTGACAATAATGATGCCCGAGAGATAGCCCAATCCATGGCACTGTTTCCTTCTAGTGAAGATAATTTTATCAGAAGCAATGTATTATTATCAACCGTTATACAACCTGGAAAAGACATTGTGGTGACAATGTCAGCTCCAGTTATGCATAAAATGCGAGAGCTAGCACCTCCACCACGAGGGGTAGAGCCTACAGAACTCCCCGAACTACAGGAACTAGTGGTGGAAAAAGATGAGTTACAGACACCATCCTCGACAGGTTTCACCCCTCCAGTGGAAGAAACTGTCATAAAACCTAGCATTGAACTTAATGCGGAACCTGATGCTATACCGACGAAACAACCAGTAGTTGAACCAGTTATTAAGCGTTCCATCACTCATGAGGCTATAAGTCCCGAAATTACGTCCCAATTACAGAAAACCAGAGAGAGTGGATTACAGTATAATTTCGCTGATATCCCAGTTGTTCTGGATACCTCACCCATGACCCTTGATCTCGCACCAAATAATGTTGTACCATCTAGTAAATCAAATATTACGGTCAGCTTATTCCACAAACTTAATCAGTTTGAATGTCATATTTCTACATATGGACCAAGACTCGAAAGCATTAAAGACTCGTTAAAGGACTTAGCTTCAAAGCTTGAAGGAACTTTAGAACTAGGCCATGATTCAGTTTCATTAAAAGTTTCGCATGAACGCGATAAAATTGCTCTACGTGGAATACTGTGGTTAAGCATTGTTGAATATCTTACTCAAGTAGAAGGGAATATTAAAACTCTATCTTCAAGATTTAACATACCTAGAGAGGGGTCAATTTTAATCATCCCTCCCAATCGTGACTTTGTTAAAGAGAAGATACCATCAAAATTTAAAACTTTCATTTATGAAAAAGAGATTCGTGAACAGATTGAAACGGAAGCATTATGGACTCTGGGCAAAGCACACGATGCAATCCTTTCTATGATAATGCAACCACTATATCAGGGTGAAGGAGTTGCGTTTGTTGCCTCAGAATCAAATCAAGAAATGGAGGAAATAGCTTTATTCTTGTTACTTATATCTGAAATCTGCGGAATCGGTTTTTCACGTTGGTAAGACAAGACTAGAGGAGCTTTTCAATAGAGACTGCTAATGTATCGGTCAGCAGAGGCCTTCCCGTTGCGATGAAGCTGATTACCGTCCGGCTTAGCAGAAAAGCGTTACGCTGATACCTTTATTGAAGTTCCGGTTAATTTATTTTACTTTCGATAAGGAAAATGGTTTAGAATTAACATTATTTCTGCAATAATTGTATCTAAAGTGAATTCCCTACCATTGAATTAAGTTTATTAGAATCAGGAATTTTGTTTGTTAGGAAAGATAAAAAAGAGAAGACTTGGACAAAGATCACAATTAGTTCGATTTTCAAGTGATTTGAAATCTCTTTACCAATCTCTCAAATAGAGTAGATTTAATCCAAAATCAATAAAAAACTGTAAGAAGTGAAAATATGAAGAATTGGCTTATTACAAAAAGAACAAAAAGAGGGATAAGCCCTGTAATCGCCACGGTTTTATTAATTGGACTTGTTGTAGTAGCTGGATTAGGAGTAGCGTTAGTGATGTTTGGTACCATTAATACTCCCGATCCATTAGGGGTTGAAGTTGTGGCCATATCTTCTTTCGAAACCACTGATATTGATATTAATGTTGACAAATTTGATGTAACCCTCCAGAATACCGAAAGAACAAATGTTGAAATTTCTTCGGATGCATTTTCACTCCTTTATTTCAATCGTACGCCAATTCTAGGATGGTATATGGATCAATCAAAGATTTTTTTATCAGGTTTATCCATAGTAACGATTCCTCTTACTTGTGATAATACAGTCGATCGAAATGAACTAGTACCTGGGAATGATACTATTTACATTGATGTAACTATTTTTCCAGAAGGTAAGACAAGCCCAAAGTCTGCAAGAACATTCCGATCTAATATATTGACTATTGGAGATACCTATGGTCCAGTTTCCCTCGTTTCATTGAATCCATTATCGACTTTCAGTCAAGAAGGATTCACAATGAACTTTACTGTTACAAACAATGGAAGTACGGATCTTAATTTACGTTTAGATTTTTCAACAGCTTCTTCAAGTGGATTATTCTTCATTGTGAACGGTATTAACACTAGCTTGCATGTTTTCATACTGGAAAAGCTAGAATCAACTTCCTTTCAAAGTGATCTTTTCCAATTAAATTCCTCTGACCTGACAAGCCCTGGAGTACCTTATTTGATTTTTGTTACATTGTCTGATAATGATAATGGAAACTTCCTTGCAATAGAAAGTCTATCGGTGACATATGAACCGATCTAATTAGGTTCTAGATCTCTTGGGCTCTAGAACTGCTTTAACTATTTCGTAGACCCCTTCCTCTCTATATTCGTTCCAATGTACCCTAGATTCTTCGACAACTATACGAGATGGAAAGAAAGGCGCATCCAAAACAAATGATTCATATTCTCCTCCTTCCCCAGTCATAGCAAGTTCTGAGATTCCTTTTAAGCTCATAAGGGTACCTAACCTTTCAAGCGTAAGTTTTTCTCCTAAAAGATCCTTCCCAAATCCCATAGCGGAAACAGAAACCAGGATGATATGAAAATTATTACTTAGGAGTTCTTCCATATAAGTTCTTGGTGAAAGCCTCCAAAGTGGGTTAAGACAATACATATTGGCTTGAAACGCTGCATAATTGAACCTATACCTTTGAAATTCAGATCTAATACCTCCAGTAATAATAGCATCTGCTCCAGAATCAATGAATGTTTTAGTTAGCATTGATGTTTCTTCATTTACATTTGAAAAATCTGTTTTCACTTCAAGGAGTGGTAGGTTCAACATTTTTGCAATTAAAGAAACATATTGAGTATTTGGAATATGAAAAAGAAAGCTATCAGAGGTATTAGGCCGAATGTTAATTATCGATATTACCTCAAATTGGTGAAGGGCACACCATAATGCGAAGATCGAGTCTTTCCCTCCAGAGACCAAACAGGTAACTTTCAATATAAATCCTCGAGCTTAGAAAATAGTATTTCTTTGATAAATTCACAAAAAAACTCGAAATAAATAGTTTATCATACATTCTTCCTCAATGATTACGATTCTATGCTTCAATCAAAAATTCTCATTAGTCTCAATAAATAGCATATTTGAAAATTTATATGTTGAAGACATTGAAAGCTCTTGATGATGTTTAATCAGAAAATTCGATCTGTTTGCTAGATATTGGTGAAAAAAATGGCATATCTCCCTCCTAAATTACTAGAAAGAAAATTACTGCAATTTCTCCAAGAGGATCTTGAATTTGGGGATATAACTACCGAAATAACACCAGATAAAATCGTTAACGCTGATCTCATTGCTAAAGAACATGGATTTGTAAGTGGTCTTGAATTTGCGCGTATTCTTGTAAACGCAGTTGGATTAGAGATAAAAACAAATAGAAATGATGGAGAACAAATTAAACAAGGAGATATTATTTTTACTATTAAAGGAAGTAGCAGAGCTATACTCGTAGTGGAACGTACATTATTGAATATCATTATGCGATTATCAGGTATTACCACTCAAACCAAAAACCTTGTAAACATGATATCAAACTCTAAACTTTCAATAAAAGTTGCTTCAACTCGTAAAACCACTCCCGGTTTTAGATACTTCGAAAAATATGCAGTTAAAACTGGAGGTGGTGACACACATCGTTGGAGTCTCTCTGATGAAATTTTAATAAAGGAAAACCATTTAGCACTATTTAAAGGTGAATTAATTGACGAAATTCTAAGAAAATATCAACAACAAGCATCATTCACTAGAAAAGTTGATATTGAGGTAGAAACCCTTGAGGAATTTGAAAAAGTACTCAAAATTCATCCCGATATTATAATGCTTGATAATTTTACTCCTGAAAAGATACACCAAGCAATTGCTTTGATGAATGATCGGATTTCTGGAAGGAAACCGTTGATTGAAATTAGTGGAGGAATAAATCCTGAAAATCTCGAGAAATATCTAATCAATGGGGTTGACATAATCTCTATAGGAGCATTGACTCATACAGTAAGATCTTTAGATTTTTCGTTAAAAATTCAAACCTAGGTAGTTTATTGAAGATGGTTTATACAATGACTGAAAATTTATTATTTAATATCCTCCGAGGAATTTTAGTAGCTATTGTCTCATCCATGATCATAGGATTTATGGTTATAATTCTTGGACCACTAATTCCATTTATACCGTTTGATGGGATTTTTCCATTTGCTATACTTTTTCTCATTTTCTGTCTCACCCTTGTCACGTACTTTTCTTTGCCTCCAGAGGTAAATGAGAAAGAGGAAGAAATAACCATATCTGAAACCTTGAGTGAAAGTCTTTAAAGTAATAATTGAGGCACAATTCATGGGATCTACCAATTTTCATTCAAAAAGAGCAAAATTATTCTCACCTTACATATCGAAAGCAAGTTTTGTGTATGGTCCATCAACAGTTGGGGAAAATTCTATAATCGATCCGTCGGTTATCATTGGTTACCCGACTCGACCAAAAACTAAAGAAATTATGTCAAAAAATGACGCTTTACTTGATTTAGATATGTACTTTGATATGAATTCAATTGGCACAATTATTGGAAAGAAAAATCATATTAGATCTTTTACAACAATTTATGAGGACACAGAACTAGCAGATCACGTCGAAACAGGCACCAATGTAGTGATTCGAGAGAAATGTGAGATTGGATTTGGAAGTATCATAGGTAGTGGAACAATCCTAGATGGTGAAGTTATTATCGGGAAAAACGCAAGGATTCAATCAAATAATTTCATCCCTCCCAAAATTAGGATTGGTGATGATGTTTTCCTTGGTCCTGGGGTTCGCTTTGCAAATGATCTTTACCCTGTAAGCAGTCGTTTAATTGGAATTGATATAAAGAATGGTGCAATTATAGGTATTGCAGCTGTCATTCTTCCTGGAATTGTCATTGGTGAAAATTCAGTAGTAGCTGCGGGATCTGTTGTTACAAAAAGTGTTCCAAAGGATGCTGTTATGATGGGAACACCTGCAAGGCAGATAATGACTCGTAATGAGTATGACAAAAAGAAAATTGCCTATGAAAAATGATTTAGACTTTCCTATGAATTTTCTAGTTATTTTTTGAAGCAGCTACAAGGTGATCCTAAGCACTTTGGACATTTATTTGGATATTTATTCCACGCAGCAGATTCAAGATCAATTTTAAACAGATTACATATCGAGCAGAGCCACGCGAATATATCAGCTACTTCCTCAACTATCTCAGATGTGTCTCCTTTGAGATAAGCATCTATTAACTCTCCTTGCTCTGTTTGTAACCATAATAAGCTTTTTTCTATTCCTCGCTGTTGATCACGCACGATATAGAGTTCTTTCATCAACTGTTGGAATTCTTTTATTGTTTTATTTGTCATGGGTGAGAATACCTCAAGGAAGCTGGATCACTTTGTTATCTCCTATGTTTATATCATGAAACTCTCCTTCCACAGAGGTTTCATTCCCAATAATAGAATTTTTAAGAATCGTATTTTTAATTACTGACCCTGAGCCAATAATGGATGAAGATATTATACCCCAATTTACGATAGTATCTTTAGCAATACTTGAATTTGGTCCAACGACTGAATTACTGATGGTACAACCACTTTCAATGGCAACAGGGTGAATAATGATACTGTCTGTTAACTCACTCTTTATTATTGATTTTTTTAAAGAAGAGAGGACGAATCGGTTTCCTTCCAATAAAGATTCTTTATTTCCACAATCAAACCATACACCAGAATCAATTACTCCTAATGTATATCCATTTTCAATCATCATTTGTAATGCGTCAGTTAATTGAATTTCTCCTCCTACTCCCGTAGAGTTTGTATCAACAATAGCTTTCAAATAGTTATGAAGGATTTTTGTATTGCGGATCATATATACTCC
>JAEOTQ010000077.1 GCA_016839785.1 Candidatus Hodarchaeota archaeon
AGAGGAAATTATCTTCAATTTTTTCCTTTTAATTCTCAAAAGAGGAAAGAGTTTTTAGGGATATTTGTCACTTAAGGATACAAACTTAGAATATATTGTCAGAAAAGGAGCAATTTCTGATGTTAGATGTTTTACTCACCGATGAAGAAAAAGAAATTAAATATAAAATACGTAAAGTCATTAAAACCGTTCCTCCTTCAATGTTACGGAAAATGGATCTTGAAGAAATTCAATATCCCACTGATTTTGTCAAAGATCTGGCTAAACAAAACCTTCTTGGAGTACGCTTTCCTGTTGAGTTTGGTGGTTTAGGTCTAAGCTGGGTTGCTGAATCAGCTGTAATTGAAGAGGTAGGGGCTCTAGGTCCAGCCCTAGGTTGTCTATATTCACTACCAAGTATTGTTGGAGAAGCATTAAATCAATTTGGGACTCAAGAACAAAAGGAAAAATTCCTACATAAAATATTGAAGGGAAATCTCTATTCCGCAGAAGCTCTCACTGAACCGAGAGGAGGATCTGACTTTTTTGGAGCGACATGTACAGCCGTCAAACGTGGGGATTCTTATATACTCAACGGACAAAAACGTTTTGTCGTTGGTGCTGAAGGTGCTGACGTTTTTCTAGTGTATGCAAAAACAGATCTGAAAGCTCCAGACCCAAGGAACTCTATTAGTACTTTTCTCGTAGAAAAAAAATCAGGTGTAGAAACAAAACATGTATATGGATTGATGGGTTCAAGAGGAGGAGGTACAGGTCGTCTTTTCTTTGATAACGTTGAAGTCCCTCAAGAGAATCTTGTAGGAGCATTAAATGCAGGAGGTAAGATTTTTAATCAAATGATGATTCCAGAAAGGATGACGTCAGCGTCCGGTGCTATTGGAGCTGCTCGTGCGGGCCTTCAAGTAGCTGGCAAATATAGTACCCGACGAAAAGCGTTTGGACGACCTATTCAAAAATTTCAAGCAGTTTCATTTAAAATTGCGGAAAGCCTTACACTGCTCGATGCAGCAAGTAGCTTGCTTTATACAACAAGTCGGATGATTGATAAAAATAACGGATTAACGAGTGGACCTGTAAGACGATTGGTGTCAGAAACAAAGAAATTCGCTACCGATTCGGCTTGGAGTACTATCAATCATGCAATGCAGATACTTGGAGGTATTGGATATACAAATGTGTATCCAATTGAACGACTTCTCCGAGATATTCGCTTAATGAGTATTTGGACTGGTACAAACGAAATTATGAGTTTACTTATTCAGCATGAGTATTTTAAAGAACTAAACAAATCTGATCCTAGCTTGGAGTCAAGAGATGTAGAAAATGATGCAACAGGGGCAGAATTTCGTGACGAGAAAGTTTTTGAATAGTAGTTGGGTAAATGAACCCTGAGTAAACAGAAATTTCGTTCAATGATTATCTTTAGTGAACGGTCAGGAGTTATCATACGGACGAAAAAACGATGGTCCAGAATAAACAGAATAATCAAAAGACAATCTATGAAAGTATTTTTGGTGGAGAAGGTTATTCACTTACTGGCCCCATATTTTATTTGGCCATGGGAGCTTTTTGTATCCTAATTGTCTTTATTCTCCTTGTTTTCGAAATATACTTTCCTGACGTCGTTGCTAATATTCAATCCATACGACCAGATATTAAATTTCCATTTTACGGTATTATCTTGATATTGGGTATTTCCGGAGCAATTATAGGCATCCTTTTCGGTTTTATCGGGATCATTTGGCACAGTTGGAAGTGTTAATGGCGTTAGTTTTTCTTCTTTAGAAAATTTATATAAGAAAAATTCTTTATGACTGGGAGAAGTATCGTCGTATTGTTAAAATTGCAGACTATTTTGAGTGGTATCAATGTCAATCGTTAGAACCCACCTCATACATCAAGAATATCGTGATTCAGTTCAGTTGATGAGAGCAGCATCAAGCGTTACCAAAGAAATCGCTGGAATCCATATTGCTTCCGTAATGATGGGAACAGCTAAAAATAAACCTTTGTTAGATGAAGTAGGACTCCTTACTCCAGAAGCAAATTTAGCAGATGCAAACGATATTGTTATTTCAATTCGCGCTGATTCGGAAGCAGTTGTAGATACTGCAATCAAATTCATCATTAATTATCTCTCCCAATCAGTACAAACATCCCATGATAGTACACTTTTGTATCGATCTATACGGGGTGCTCTTGTTGGTCTCCCTGATGCGAACCTAGCAGTAATCTCAGTTCCAGGAGAATACGCTGCACGAGATTCGCATATTGCTTTAATGAATGGTCTCAATGTACTACTTTTTTCGGACAATGTTTCTATAGATGATGAAGTCCGATTAAAAAAGGAAGCTCATGAAAATGGGTTACTATTGATGGGGCCAGACTGTGGTACCGCCATGATTAAAAACGTAGGCTTAGGTTTCTGTAACATAGTGAATCCTGGATCAATAGGAATTATTGCTGCCTCGGGAACAGGCACTCAAGAGGTAATGACTCTATGTCATCATTTGAACCTTGGTGTCATACACGCGATAGGGACAGGTTCACGAGACGTTACAGATGCGGTGGGGGGAATTACTATGATTGATGGTTTGCGCGCACTAGAACGAGATTCTTCCATAGATCTCATCATATTGGTATCTAAACCCCCAGATACAAATACGATGGCCAAAATAGTGAAAGAAATTGAGAACAGCACGAAACCGATTATAATAAATTTTCTCGGTAAGACTCATGGGTATTGTGATTCTTCAGGAAAATCTGTAACAGTGGAGACACTTGAAGAAGTTGCGTACACTGCAGCCAACTTTTTACAAACAGGAGAGTTGATACGTTCAACTATTCGGTTTAAAAATGAGTATGAAACCGCAAAATATCTCAAAGAATCAATTTCACGACTCCATCCTGAACAAAAGTACATCAGGGGATTGTTTGCAGGGGGAACTTTCACATTTGAAGCAGCCCAAATTATCAGAGATCTGTTATCAGGAACCGATTCACTTAATACCAATGTTCACCTAAATGGAACCACAGTCATTGAGAATGTTAAGGTTAGTCATGGTCATACTCTGATAGATATGGGAGCAGATGAGTTTACAATTGGTAAACCTCATCCTATGATAGATCAAACTGAGCGAACTCAACGTTTTCTGGAAGAAATTAATGATCCTGAAACTGCTGTAATTCTTTTAGATTTTGTACTAGGCTACGGATCTCATCCTGACCCAGTTCTTGACATGGAGGATGCATTTCTCCAATGGAAGGAAAAAGAAAGGTTTATACCCATTATAACACATGTCTGCGGTACACCTTTAGACCCACAGGATTATGAAAATTCTCTCAATCGATTGGCTTCTCATGGCATAATCCTCATGTCTACAAATGCACAAGCAGCAAAATTAGCTGCACTAATTGCCTTAAGAAAGAATATTAGTGAAATATGAAATGGAATGATCAAAATTGGCAAATAAAATTGATGAACTATTGAAAAATGGACCTTTGGTACTGAATATTGGATTACATTCGTTTTTTGAAGCTTCCAAGACCCAAGGCATTCCCTCAGTTCACATCAAATGGGAACCACCAGCTCAAGGGAAACATGAGCTTCTGCATTTACTAGATAAATTACTATAAATCCTGAATGTTAGTGTGGTTGAAATGGATATAAAAAAGGCAATAGAAACAGCAAATAAAGAAGCATTAAGAAGAATGGCGAATGTACAACCAGTTTTGGTTGATATTGACCTGGCGATAAACGTGATACCAAGGATTGATCACAAGACAATTCTGCATGCAGGTCCACCTATCGAATGGGAGAGAATGTCTGGACCAACAAAAGGTGCTATTGCTGGTATACTAGTTTATGAAGGATTAGTTGATTCAATTAAGGAGGGATATTCTTTAGCTGCATCAGGGGAAATAAAATTTGATACTAATCATGATCATGATGCAGTTGGTCCTATGACAGGCATTACTGCGCCTCATCAACCTGTATTTATCTTAGAAGATCCAAAAAGTCATGCGAGAGCTTATTGTACGTTAAATGAAGGCAGAGGAAAGGTGTTAAGATTTGGTGGATGGGGAGATGATGTTTTAAAACGTCTTAATTGGATGAAAGATGTCCTAGCCCCAACAATGAAGAAAGCGATTCTTCATTCAAAAGGTATTGATATTAAGTCCATAATCTCGGAATCTCTTCATATGGGAGACGAAGCACATAATAGAAATCGTTCAGGATCATATTTATTTTTAAGTGAGCTTACACCTCACCTTTTGGATACTGCCGACCCATTAATCGTCAAAGATGTATTTGAATTCATCAAAGAAAATGCAGATATTTTTCATTTGAATTTATCAATGCCTCATTCAAAGCTAATTGCAGATGCAGCTCGTGATATTGAATTTTGCTCTTTATTGGTTGCTATGGCTCGGAATGGAACGGATATTGGTATACAAATATCAGGATTAGGTCGATCATGGTTTACATCCCCAGCTACAATGGTAGACGGTTTATATTTCCCAGGGTATTCAGCTGCCGATGCTTGTCCAGATTTGGGTGATTCTACAATTTCTGAAGTAATTGGAATTGGAGGGTTCGCAATGGCAGCCTCTCCAGCTATTGTATCCTTCGTGGGTGGCGCGGCAACTGATGCTGTATCCAGAACAGAAAGAATGTATGAGATAACTGAGGGTAAGAGCAAATCTTTTACCATTCCAATATTAGATTTTCGTGGAACACCAACTGGCGTTGATATACGACGAGTTGTAGAATTAAATGAAACACCTCTTATTAATACTGGTATTGCACACAAAAAGGCAGGAGTAGGTCAAATCGGTGCAGGTTTGACAGCTGCTCCTATTGAGATGTTTCATGATGCTCTACGCGCGTTTGGAGAAAAATATCAAGTTCATTAAGAATAATACTCTATGTGATGATTATTGAAGTCAACAAACAAATCAAGCCATTCTCATGAAGCAATCGCTCTTAGAAAGGAACTTCTCGAATTACTGGAAAATGCCAGTATACGTATAGAATTTTTAAGCGCAGCAGCAACTCCCCTCGTTTCCGTTGCGACGTCTGCATCCATTCTAACTTTTCTATCTATCCAATTTTTTTTTAATGGGATATTACTCTCCACACGACTAATTGCAGGGATTAATATTCTATTGTTATTAAGTATGGTTTTCATTTCCTTAATTACTCAAATTATGATCCATCGTGCACGATTACGATTAGCTCGGGTAAAGCACGATTTAAATATTGAGAAAATCTTGGATAGAGATCAGTTTAACAGTAAAGAACACCAAGTTTTAATAAAATTGAGTCATTTAGCTTTAAAAAGTAGATCAACCATTGATCGTGTTCAATGGCTTTACAATCACGGCTTGTTCCAATTCTTATTTCTCTTCATTACTCTGACTGTTGCTGGACTTTTGTTAATCACAATAAGTGAAATACCACTAAGAGTCTAATCGATTCTGTTGGTCAATAATCGCTTGGTCAAGAATCTGTCCCAAAAATATCGGAATCAACATACGAATTAAGATAGATACTGATGTACCTACAAAAATGATCACCAAATTCAAAGGATTTGCCAATAAATGACCAAGAAACCATCGAGAAAACGATTTTGAAGAAAACTCTTTATTTACAGCAATAACCGCCATAATAAGAGAGGCGGATATCAGCTTTATATACAATTTAATCGTGGCAAGAATTAATTAACGGGGAGGGGCCTTTTAGCTCCATTTTAGTACTAACCGACCTTCTGCACGGGACATGATATCATCTCTATTCCAGAGCATTGGATGATATTCCCCATTATACCAAATAGGTATCAAATCGTCGTAATGCTTACTGGCTAAATGCCCAGATTGCCCTGGAGCATAAATCATTAATGATTTTGAAAAATCGTTCATATCAATAATTTGTCTGTGGGATGGAGCCCATGCATTCACATCGTATGGGTCATCTGCATGGATAGCTGTTTGACATAGAGTATCCGTATCTCCGCCAATTGGTATATTGCCCCTGTTAAAGACTTGATCTAGGGGTTTCTTCAAGCCCATTGCATGTGGGAAGTGAATTTTGTGTAGTTTTCCCCACTGCCACCCTGTAGGTTTCTTACCATATGAGTTGGTTAACCACTCGACAGATTTTTTCAAATTCCGAATGATTATTTCTTGAACTCCCCCAGCTTCCTGAATCCACCAAGAATCTGGTGTATTTAGTAATCGTAAGATAGTATAGGTATCGTGACCATAAAATTCATTAGCATGATATAAAACTGGATTAAAACCTTTTCCCATAATGTCTAGCACTAAATTCTCGCTTAATCCACAGCTAAGAATATCCCGAACCATATTATATCTTAGAACCTCGTAGATAGTACCTCCAATCGATTCAGTTGATAATACTCCATTCCATTCTAATAAAAGCTGCAACGCTACTTCTGCATTTTTATTATTTGGAATTACTATCTTTAAATCTCTTATATAGTCCACGAATTGCTGGCCAGGTAAACAGGTTACATCCATCTGCATTGATTTAAAGTCTTGAACAGATAATTTCCCTCCCTTTTCTGTAAGAAGTTGTTCGAAACGCTTCGCTCGCGCTCCGTTCATCCATACCTCGCCCAAAAAATAGGGAAAATCATCAGGAACTATTTTATGGTTACAATTAATTATATAACCCTGTTTCGGATTTAGAGCATGAGGCATTGATTCAAAAGGTACTTCTCCCTGCCACTCGTTAGAATCATTCCAGCCGGGAACAGGTATATTCCCCTTATGCCCACTTGCTCTTATAGGAACTTTACCTGTTACCCAATAACCGATATTATTATTCACATCTGCGTAAGACATGTTTAATTGTGTGGCATCAATGAGTTGCATAGCTTCTACAAATTCATTCCAATTAGAGGCTTTGTTTAATAAGAAATAACCCTGTAATGATTGACTGGGTTTTAATGCCATTGAATTAACAGCAATACGTATTTTCGTCCCCTCGATTACATCGCTTATTATAGGTCCATGCCGAGTAATCATCACTCTTTCTATAATTGGTTCTTCTTTTCCTTTAATGATAATCTTTTCCTCAATCAGCTCTGCATCCATAAATTCTCCATTGACTTCATACTGTTTGGGATCAGTTTCATTCATTTTTTCAATAAACAAATCTTCTGCATCAGTGAATGCTAAGGTACTTCCCCAAGCAATATGTTGATTGTGGCCTACGAGAATTAAAGGCACTCCACTTAACGAAACACCAGACACATTAAATTCAGATCCAACCAAATGTGTTTCGTACCATATACTCGGAAGCATTAAAGATAAATGCATATCATTGCATAAATAAGTGTGTCCAGACGTGCTTCGCTCTGGAGAGATCACCCAAGTATTACTGCCTTGTCCTCGTGATAGGAAGGGACCACGAGACCCTGAAAGAATTCCGTCTTTACTCAATACATTAAATTCTATTCCATTAGGTAACGTGATCGGGTGAGTATCGGGAAATTCAATCTCCAATTCTGCTGCGTGCTCATACCCAACTTCCTCGATAATTTTTGACCTGACTAATTCCCCAAACCAAGCATGGGATAATTGCCAAAGCATTACACGAGTAAAAGCACAACAGTCCTGTGGAGTCCATTCTTCTGGTTTATGTCGAATTAGAGTAAACTCGATAGGTAATTTCGCCTTTTTGTGTTGTAAAAAAGCATTGACACCATCTACATATGCTTGTATACATTCTTTTACATCCTCTGAGGCGTTTTCCCAATCCGTCTTACCTAACCTGGCAAAGCCGAAAGTTCGAGCAGCGCGATCTGTGTCAATTGCAATTTCACCAAAAATTTCACTCAAAGTTCCATTGGCCGTTCTTCTGTTAAGTTCCATCTGCCATAATCGGTCCTGTGCCTGAACAAATCCCTGAGCAAAAAACAAATCATGTGTATGATCAGCAAATATGTGAGGAATTCCCCATTTATCGCGAATGATTTCAACTGATTTCCCTCTTAGACCTTCTATTTCTATCTCTCCATCAGTAATGGGTAATCGTCGTTTGCTTATCTGCGTTAATACAAAGCGCATCGTCTTGCCTATAACCAATAAAATTCGTCTCCTCGATATGAAAGTTTTTTGAAATTGTTTCATTAAACGAATATGTAGGAATTCTTAAACTTTTAGGATAGATTAGTAATTAAGATTTGAAATCAAATTTCTCTTCCCAAGAGATATCATTGGCACAAATATTGAATTCGGATTACGAGTTGATAAAATAAAAGGGGCTTTTTTAGTTTGATTTCCGTCTACAAGACTTTTTTATTTCCAAATTGACCCCTTTAAAACGACCTTAAACTTCTGCAAATTGGCAATATTTAGTCAAAATGGTTTCTAGGATAAAGGAAGAGTATTAGGAAGAGTAAAGTGGAAACTAAGTCTATTTCTATTCCCTAAACCGTTTGCCAAATTCTATGACTATAAATAAGCTTTCTGGGAAGATTACAAATAATGGTTTCTAGCAAGAAAGAGGTAATCTCGGTTCAAAATGCTCGTGTACATAATCTCCGTAACCTATCTGTAGAAATCCCTCACGATAAATTTGTTGTCATCACAGGCGTTTCAGGTAGTGGGAAGTCAAGTTTAGCATTTGATGTAATCTTTGCAGAAGGTCAAAGACGCTACGTCGAATCTTTGTCTGCCTATGCGCGACAATTCCTTGGTCGAATGCAAAAACCTGATGTTGATCTTATAGAAGGTTTGAGTCCAGCGGTTAGCATTGAACAGAAAACAACGAGTAAGAATCCCCGTTCAACGGTGGGAACTCAAACAGAAATCTATGATTATCTTCGTCTTCTTTATGCAAATGTTGGAATCCCTCATTGTACATCTTGCAGAAAAGAACTTAAAATTCAAACCCCTCAGTCTATTGCTAGAACACTTCGGTCATGGGAAGATGGTACACGCATTAAAATATTAGCTCCAATTATAAGAGGGAAGAAAGGAACTCATCATACGCAGTGGGACCGTTTAACAGAAATGGGTTATGCACGAGTGCGTGTAGACAAAGAGGAATACGAACTCGCTGACCCACCAAAGCTAGATCGTTATAAAATTCATACTATTGAAGTAGTTATTGACCGATTGGTAATTAATGCTCAACTTGCTAAGTCACGTCTCATAGAGGCAATTGAACAGGCCTTAGCACTTGGAGAAGGGATAATTATTGTTACAAAGATAGAGAATGGCACTAAAAATGAGAATGATAATTTATTCTCCGAAAATTATGCTTGTGCAGATTGCTCTTTATCATTTGAAGAGTTGAAACCAAGAAATTTCAGTTTTAACTCCCCATGGGGAAGTTGTCCAGATTGTCAAGGATTAGGCAAGACCCTTAAAATCGATCCTGATTTAATCATAACGAACTATGATCTTACATTTCGTAACGGTGGAGTCATGGATAAAGCATTGGAACCAGGGACATGGAGGTATTCATATTACACAGCTCTTGACAAAGCGTGGGATGATTTTTCTGTTGATACACCCCTGAAAGATCTTTCTGATGAAGTAATTAACCGCCTTCTACATGGTTCCGAAGAAAACATCAGTGTAGTTTTTGAATCAGAGAAAACCCGATGGGAATCAAAAAAGCATCACCATGAAGGGATTGTAAACACCTTGTGGCGAAGGTACCGTGAAACAAAATCCGACTATTCAAGGAGATATTACGAAAGTTTCATGCGAAAAGACCACTGTGAAACATGCCAGGGAAGTCGTCTTAAACCATCAAGTCTTGCAGTAACTATCAAAGATAAGAATATTGTTGATATAAGCAATAGTACAATTGAGCAATGTTTGGCTTGGATTGCGGAAACGAGGAACAGTTTGTCCAAAACCCATCAAAAAATTGCCTCCAATATTCTGCGAGAAATCGAGAATAGATTGAATTTTCTCATTTCTGTGGGTTTACCGTATCTTACATTAGATAGAGCTTCAATGACCTTATCAGGGGGAGAATCACAACGTATAAGATTAGCAACGCAAATTGGTTCTGCATTGGTAGGAGTTACTTACGTGTTAGATGAACCCAGCATCGGTCTTCATTCACGAGACCAAAATAAATTGCTAATCTCGTTGAAAAATTTACGTGCAATTGGCAATACTGTCATTGCAGTTGAACATGATCATCAGACAATTCTCTCAGCCGACCACATTATTGATCTTGGTCCTGGCCCAGGCATTCATGGTGGAACTCTTGTTGCGCAAGGTACACCTGAGATGATAATGAGCACTTCAGAATCATTAACAGGTGCTTATCTCTCTGGAAAAAAATTCATTCCTATTCCTAAAGCAAGAACAAACGGAAATGGTAATAAAATTTCGATACTTGGTGCAACAGAAAATAATCTGAAAAATATCACCGTTGATTTTCCTCTTGGAAGATTCATCTGCCTAACAGGCGTCTCAGGATCAGGAAAGTCGACTTTGATGAATGAAACCCTCTATAAAGGCCTAATGAAATACTTACACGGATCAAAGGCAAGAGTTGGGAAACATGCAAAATTTGTTGGACTAGAGAACGTTGATAAAGTGATAAACATTGATCAGAGTCCTATTGGAAGAACCCCAAGGAGTAATCCAGCTACATATACAGGCGTTTGGGATCATATCAGACAATTATTCACTCAGGTTAATGAAGCAAAATTACGTGGGTATAAACCTGGTCGTTTTTCGTTCAATGTGAAAGGAGGCAGGTGTGAAACCTGTCACGGAGGTGGCCAAATCAAAATAGAATTGTCGTTTTTACCAGATGTTTGGATTACTTGTGAGGACTGTAAAGGAAAACGATACAATTCTGAAACTCTTGAAATTCGTTTCAAAGGAAAAAACATTTCTGATATCCTCACCTTAACTGTTGAGGAAGGATTGGAGTTCTTTACAAATATTCCACCTATTAAGAAGAAATTGCAAACAATAGTTGATGTAGGTCTTGGTTACATACAGATAGGTCAAGCTGCGACCACTTTATCTGGGGGTGAAGCCCAACGGGTGAAATTAGCCAAAGAACTATCCAAAAAGTCGACTGGAAAGACATTCTACATTCTAGATGAACCGACTACTGGCCTCTCAACTCATGATATTTCCTTTCTCCTTACTGTCCTCCAAAGACTTGTTAAAGAGGGAAATACTGTTGTGGTAATAGAACACAATCTTGATGTGATTAAGACTTGCGATTGGATCATAGAACTCGGGCCTGAGGGTGGTGATAAAGGGGGATTGGTACTCGCAACGGGTACCCCTGAAAAAATCTCTCATATTGAATGTCCTACAGGGTTATTTCTACGAGAAATTCTTGAGGAATATTCTACGAGTACTTCACCAAAGTCTAATCTAATTAAGACAACGGAATAGTGTTACTGTATCTCTTTTACTAATTAAACGTCACCTTAAGCTTTATTTCGATTTTTTGATCATTTTCATACACAAGCGTTTTTATGGATTGATGAAATTAATTGTAATCAGTGGATGTAAATTAGGTTCGTATAACAATGACTCAAGAAGATCCCACAAAGTTATTCGAGGAGACAGGTATACTAACGATTGAAGATATAAAACGATTAACAAAGCTTGTTTTCATACCTTCTGGATATATAGTCCAATTGAAAGATATCGACAACAATATATTGTGGGAGGACACTCAAACTGTCAAACTTCGTGGATCCCAGATAGGTAATAAGTGTTACAAAGTCAACTTCGGGAGAGACTACCCTTGCCCTCATTGTACCGCATTGAGTAGTATAGAAGGAATGACTCCACAAATAAAAGAGGATAGAAGTATCGTTGATGGAAAATGGTACCGAATCATTGCCCTTCCAATAATCTACAAAGGAAAAGTTGCAGCAATTGAGCTCATTCAAGATATCACAACAGAAAAGCATCAGAGACAAATTTTTGATTCCTTGCTATCAACAGATTCTTTGGTGTTAAATATTGTGAGACACGATGTTCCTAATTACTTGAATATCATTAATATGGCTTTAGAAACTTTAAAAATGACAGATAATTTAGGAGAAGAAGAAAAAACGTATTTAAACATCGCACAAGCTAATGCATCCCATACAATATCCATCTTGGAAGAATTACGGGATTTAAGCAGACTTGAAGACCCCTTAACAAATTTGGAACATGTAGATGTAGTCTCAGTTCTAGAAAACTGTATTTCTGAAGTTTCAACTATGTTTCCAGATAAGAATTTACAAACAAAAATCGATGTAAGGAT